>SCSF01000141.1 GCA_004298435.1 Beijerinckiaceae bacterium | reverse complement strand
TGCGCGATTATCGGTCGTTCCGCCAGTTTCGCCGCGTGCGGTCCAGGCCCGCCAGATCTTTTCGCGCAAGTCTCGGCGCTGCGACAGTGTGAGGAATGGCTCGACGCTGGAGCGGCCAAGCGTGATTGCATATTTGCCCGGAAAGCCGTGCTCACGCGCTGTTTCCGCCGCCTCGGCGATCAGCCACTCAGGCAGGCCCGCAAGGTCGTCGCCCTCGTCGAGCACAAGCGTGAAGGCTTTTTCGTCCGCCAGCACATTCTGCGAGAATTGCGTGCCGAGAGCCGCAAGCCGCTCGCCGATTGTGGCGAGCCGCTTTTTCACATCTGGCGCGAGGCCGGCGCCGGCGCGGCGAAAGGCGAGATAATAGCGCTCCACAAGACGAAGCTGTTCGGCATCCAGACCGAGCGTGCCACGCTTGGCGTAAACGGCATCGACGCGCGCGAAAAGCGCATCGTTCAGATGGATCTTCGCATCGTGGCGCGCGAGAAGTGGCGAGATTTCACGCTCGATAGATTCAAGGGCATCATTCGTGTGCGCGCCCGCGAGATTGAAGAAAACCAGTGAGACGCGGCGCAGCGTGCGCCCTGAGCGCTCAAGCGCCGCAATCGTATTGTCGAAATCTGCCGGCGACGGATCGTCTGCGATCGCGGCGATTTGCAAATCATGTTCGGCGATGGCTGCGTCAAACGCAGGACGAAACTGCTCAGGAGCGAGCTTGTCGAACGGCGGAACGCCGAAAGGACCGGTCCAGTCGGCCAGAAGCGGGTTTGATTTGATCTCTTTGGTCATGATGGTCCGGGGTGAATGAGGATTGAAGCGCGCGGTGCAGCCGCGCGCGTTCATTTTGATATAGGAATAGCCCGCCCTTGTGTCACGGGCGCGAGCCGTATGATTGAACTCCTCTTTCCCGGACGAAGCGTAGCTTCGAGCCGGGATCCAGAGTCTATGAGCTTCCTGACTGGACCCCGGATCATCGACCGCGTTGCGGTCTCGTCCGGGGAAGATCGAGTGCCGCGCATGCGTTGTGATACCTTCGCGCCTTATTCTTATTTCGCGGTCAAGACGCTTCGGCATGCCGTCGGAAGATTGGCGAGCGTCAACTGCCGCCGTGGTTTGGGATGCGGCGCAGGGCGCGGGTGGAGCACTCTGTCCGAGAACCAGTAGGCAAAAGCCGCGTGGTCGCAGGCGATGCCTTGCGTGACTGGCTTCTGGTGCTCGCAGGCCTTGTCGCCGCGCGGGCAGAAAAGCCGGACATGAAAATGATAATCGTGCCCATACATCGGGCGGACTTTTGCGAGCCACGCGCCACGGTCATGCGCCTCGCGGCAAATGGCTTTTTTGATCGCCGCATTGACGAAAATGCGCTGCACTTCCGGGTCCTCCGCGGCGGCCTTGATGATCGCGAAATGATCGGGCGTCCATTTCGTCGGATCGACATCGAGCCGGTCTTTCCGCACGACGTTCGTCGAGAGTATCCGTTCGCGCTCGTAGCGTGACAGCAAGCGATGCGGCATTGGCTTTAGCCAGATGTCGACATCGAGGCCGATCTGATGCGAGGCATGGCCATTAAGCATCGGGCCGCCGCGCGGCTGCGCCATATCGCCGATCAATATCCCCGGCCAATGGCTCACACGCGTCACTTTATGGGCGTAGCGTTTGATGAAGGCGATCAGCTTCGGAGAGCCCCAATAGCGGTCGCGCGAGGGGCGCATTACCTGCCAGTCAGGTCCGGTGAGGGGAAGCGCCACGGCGCCTGCAAGGCAGCCGTGTGCATAGAAACCAATCGGCTTCGGGGGTGAATGGGTTGGCGTCGTCTCGCGGCCGAACAGTTGCTTCGCCGGGAGGTTTGGATTGTCGGGATGGGCGAGCACAGGCAGTATGTGCGGGGTGAGCGATCCGAGGTCCTGCGCCGCGACCTGTGGCGAGAAAATGCCGAGGCAGAACAGAGCCGCTGCGAATTTCAAATGCGGTGCCTGAATGAGCCTCCGGAAGGATTTGCGCATCGATATGACCCCCCGCTTCAGGCACTCTATCTTGAATTGGGCTGTCAGAAGCGCGCCAGTCCGTTCAAATGCTGATTTGAGCCCAGATTTTGCTCTATTTGGTTGGCTATCCCAATAGATCGACCAGCGCGGGGATGAGCGGCGCATCGGCGGGCGGCATCGGATAATTGCGTAAATCACCCGGCCAGACCCATTTCAGCGCCTGCCCCTCGCGCGGCGTCACAAAACCCTGCCAGCGCCGGCAGACATAAAGCGGCATGAGCAGGTGGAAGTCCGGATAGGCGTGGCTCGCGAAGGTGAGCGGCGCGAGGCACGGCTCCTCCACCTTGATGCCGAGTTCTTCGTCGAGTTCGCGGATGAGCGCCGTCTCCGGCCGCTCGCCCGCATCGAGCTTGCCGCCGGGAAACTCCCAAAGGCCCTCGAGCGTCTTGCCTTGCGGACGCTGCGCGATGAGCACCCGCCCATCGGCGTCGATCAGGGCCGCCGCGGTTACAAGCAGCAGTTTCATACGGCGTTTCCTGACTCAAAGGCGGTGGCGCGCAGGCTTTCGACGGCGGCGGGAAGATCGGTCATTTTGGTAATGACGATCCGCGCGCCCGCCGCTGCAAGATCCGCGGCCAGTTCTTCATCGGCATGGCTTGCTCCGGCGAAGCCAATCGACGCCATGCCGGCGCGCTTCGCCGCGAGAATGCCGGCGGGCGAATCCTCGATGACAATCGATTGGGACGGCGATGCGCCGCATTGCTCCGCGGCATAGAGAAAAAGATCAGGTGCGGGCTTGCCATTGGCAACTTCGGTTGCGCTGAAAACTCTCTCGCCAAAAAAGGGTGCGAGCCCTGCGGCGTCGAGCGAAAGATGAATGCGGTCCGGATGAGAGGACGAGGCGACGCAGCGCGGATAAGGCAGGCGTGCCAACACAGCGCCGACATCCGCAACGGGGCGCAATTCGCTGGCGAGCCGGTCAAGCAGCTCAGCATTTGCCTCGGTTCCCCAGTTTTCCGGCAAGGGCCTGCCGAGCATGGCTTCGATGCCGGCAAGCACATCTTTCACGCTCTTGCCCATGAACAGCCTTCGGCACTCGAGGGCGTTGCTCGGCCGGCCGAGGCCGGTCAGGAGCTTGGCCAGAGCTTCAAGCGCGATGATCTCGGAATCGACAAGGACGCCGTCGCAATCGAAAATCAGCAGGGTCATGCGAAAAGCGCTGGCATTTTTACGCCGGATGCTCAAGAGGCAGCGGCGAAAATCGCCCCGATCTGCGCCTGAATCTCCGCGGCATAGGCGTCTGTCATGGCGTGGCGCGGCGTTTTGATGTCGATCCGCGCCATGATGCCGGTCGGGCGTCCGCCGAGCAGGAGTATGCTGTCGGCAAGGCGGACGGCTTCTTCTATTCCGTGCGTGACGAGTAAAGTCGTCACTTGCGTGCGTTCGACGAGCGTCGCGAGTTCGTCGCGCAGCCGCTCGGCCAGAAGGATGTCGAGAGATACGAAGGGTTCGTCGAGAACGAGAAGATCGGGTTTCACAACAAAGGCGCGGGCGAGCGCGACGCGCCGCGCAAGACCCAGCGACAGCTCGCCGGGGAAATGTTTCAGATGTTCGCTGAGCCCAAGGTCCGCCGCGATCTCAACGATCTCCTTGTCGCCCGCCTGCGGCGCGGCGAGGCGAAGATTATCGAAGACGCTGCGCCAGGGCAGCAGCCGTGGCTCCTGAAACACCATGCCGATGCGCGGCTTCTGCGGCATGACGATGCTGCCTTCGAAGTCTTTGTCGAGCCCGATGATAATGCGCAGCAGCGTGGTCTTGCCGGAGCCCGAGGGGCCGACAAGCGCGTAGACCTTGCCCGATTCGATCGTCAGCGAAACGTCGCGCAGCACTTCGCTCAGCGCACCGGAAGATGTCCGGAACGCCTTGCGCTTGACCACGATTTCAAGCGGCTTTCTGTCGCCAGCGGGAAACATGTCGCTCGAAAGGTTGTACAACAAGGGCTTCGATCCCGAGCATGATGGCGATGAAGGGAAGAGCATAAGCGAGAAGCAGCTTCACGTCGAAAAGCTGGAACGCAGTATAGATCTCGAAGCCTATGCCGTTGGGACGGCCGAGCAATTCTGCAACGAGAACGATCTTCCAGACAAGCGACAGGCCGGAGCGTGTCGCTGCCGCTATATAGGGTGCAAGCTGCGGCAGGAGTACATGGCGGAACCGCGTCTGCCAGGGCATGGCGAACATGGTCGCCATCTCCTGCAAGCCCGGATCCAGCGCGCGCGCGCCCTCCCTTATCGTCACGGTCGTATTTGGCAGCTTGTTGAGCGCAACGGCAATGATCGCCGCTGTTTCCGTCAGGCCGATCCAAATATAGGCGAGCACGATGATGACAAGCGCCGGCAAGTTCAAAAGCACGACAAGCCAGGGGTCGGCGAGCTTGTCGAGCGTCCGGTTGCGCCCCATGGCAATGCCGAAGAGCGTGCCGAACAGCATGGCGATGCCGAACGACACGACGACGCGCGCGAGCGTCATGCCGAGGTTGAAGAACAGCGCGCCCGAGCGCGCCTCGCGCACCATCGTGCCGAGAACGGCGGCAGGCTCCGGCAACAGCAGGCTGTTCGCCATCGTCGCGATGATCTGCCAGATCGCGATGAGGATGAGAAGGGACAGGACCCTCAGCACGAAATCAGTTTTCCCCGTCTGCTTTATAATATGTGCCGGGCGCGAGCTTCGCGCCGGTGCCGACGAGCTTGGCGCCTCCGAGTTTCGCGAGCACAGTGTAAAGTTTGGCTGCATCGGCTTCATCGGCGTCGATTGGCCGATGCGGAATGCCCTCGACATAGCGCTTGCGATAGATCTCGAGCGTTGCCTTATTTTTTACGCCGATGCGCGATTCCAGCTTCTGCCACTCGGCAGGCGATGTGGCGAGGATTTGCGTCGCCTCGCGGGTTACCTCGAAAAACCGGCGTAGCGCGTCGGCATGCTTCGCTGCGAATTTGTCGTGAAAGACGTAGCCCACCATCGCGACCGGAGCGCTGGCGCCGAGCGCCTTTTCGACCTGATCCATGCCGATCAGGCGGCGGAAGCCGTGCCCTTCGAGATTGGCGCAGAAATTCCAGAAATTGAGCGTCGCGTCGCTTTCGCCTTGCAGGGCTTTCTGGAAGAGAAGCGGCGGTGCGCCGTAAAGAATGGTCGCCTGGGATGCCAGATCGATTTGCGATTTTTGCGCCAGCGCCTGCAACAGCAGCCAGCTCTTGTCGAGCGGGCCTCCCGCGACGCCAATTTTTTTGCCTTTGAGGTCGGCCAGGTTTTTGATCGGCGATTGATCGGGCACCATGACGGCCCCGAGCGTATTGGAGTAGGGGTAGAAGGTCAGATCAGCGCCAAGGCTGCGTTCGCGCGAAACCCATAGCCAATCAGAAAGGATGATATCGGCCGAACCGCCCATGATGGCGATCTTGCCGGCATCCGTCGAAGCGAGCTCCGTCACTTCAAGATCGAGGCCGGCCTTTTTGGCGAGCCCATGATCCTTGATGACCTGAAGTTCCCAATCGAGCGTGCCGGTTTTCTGCGCGGCGATGCGAATCGTTTCGGCTGCGCTGGCATGCTGCGGCGTTGCCAGAGCCAGCAGAGACGCTGCGAGGCAAAACGCCGCAATTTTGCCGCTCCGGCTGTGACGCCCGGCAGCTTTGCGAGAAAAACAAGGCTTTAGGCCCATCAGCGAGGCTTGCCACATGGTGAAATCCTTAGAGAACGCATCGCGCTGCAACGGTCCCGGCTGTTTCTTGGACATTGTCTTCGCACCGACTATCGGGATAGATAACCGGTGCGCGACCGATATGACTGATCGGCGAAGCGCTCGAAGGCCGGGCGTCACCGACGTCTTCATTGTCAAGGGAAGGAAGAACATGACACCAAGAAATATGATCTTCGTCGCGGCCGCGAGCGTCGCTGCTATGATTGGAGCGACGCAAGTCAGCTTTGCCGCGGATGCAGCCAAAGGCAAGACGATCTTCGAACATAAGTGCCATGTCTGTCATCGGATCGGACCCGGCGCCACGAATTTCGTCGGCCCCGATCTGAATGGTCTTGACGGCCGTGCCATCGCCTCCGAGCCGGGCTATTCCTATTCCGACGCCGACCAGGCGAAGAAGAAGACTGGCTTTGTCTGGAACGCGAAGACCTTCGACACCTACATCACCAATCCGCAGAAGGATATTCCGGGCACCAAGATGGTCTTCCCCGGCATTCCGCAGGCGAGCCAGCGCGCCGATTTGTGGGCCTATCTTTCTTCGTTCAAGGCCGACGGCTCCAAGAAATAATTTGCCGCGGGGCGTCGGCGATCCGCGATCGCAGAGCCCCACGTCAACGAACATCAGGCAAGGCGCTCCGGTCTTCATCGGAGCGCTTTTTTTATGTGCGAGCATCGGCGCAAACCGCTCTTGTATGCCAGCACGACAGCGAAAGCGTCGCGCGCAAGAGGCGCGCGCGGCGATGTTGCTGAAATCCGATGGTGCGCGAGGCCGATCATTCGCCCCGCCGGATCAGCATGCCGCGCGCCGGATCATAGGCGATGATCGCCGCGGCGAGGAAAAGCAAGGTGCAGCCAAGGCAGACCGCGAGCGACAAGGGCGTGATCTGCTGCCAGAAGGCGAAGCGGATCAATTCGACCGCATGGGTGAATGGATTGAACCAACACACCGTCGCGAGCCAGGGGCTGCCTTGCTGGACGCGCCAGAGCGGATAAAGCGCGGAAGATGCGAAGAACATCGGGAAAATCACGAAGTTCATCACCCCGGCGAAATTCTCAAGCTGCTTGATGAGGGACGAGAGCAGCATGCCGAGCGCGCCGAACATCAGGCCGGAGAGGACCAGCGCCGGAAACACCGTGGCGTAGCCCCAGAGCGACGGCGGCTCGATGCCCCAGAAATAGGCGACGATGAGATAGGCGTAGACCTGGAGAATCGAGACGACTGTTCCGGCCAGAAGTTTTGAGGTGAGCAGATACCAGCGCGGAAACGGACTCACGAGCAATGTGCGCATGTTGCCAAGTTCGCGATCATAGACCATCGAAAGCGACGACTGCATGCCGTTGAAAAGCTGGATCATCGCCATGAGCCCTGGCGTGATGTAGACCGGATAAAGAATGTAGGTCTGATACGGCGGAATGATCGAGACGCCGAGCACCGAGCGGAAGCCGGCGGCGAAAATGAAAAGCCAGACCAGCGGCCGCACCAGCGCCGAAATGAAACGCTCCCGCTGATGCAGGAAACGCAGGGACTCGCGCCAGACGATGCCTTGCAGGCAGATCCAATATTGCGCGGAGGTGAAGCCTCTGGCGATAGCGGGCCTGCCCAGTTCGGGAGTGGTTGCCGTCATATCATCCGTCCTGGATCACAATGCGCCCGGCTCGATCCGAGCGCATGTAATGCTATTTCGCTCCACGTTGGCCGCCGCGCTTCATACGTTCGCGCACCGGTCAACGCGTGTCAGTCCAACTCGGTGCCGGTCAGCTTGGCGAAGGCCAGACGCATGTCCGCCGCGCCGCTCGTGGCGATGATTTCCGCCGCCGGCCCATTGGCGAGCACGACGCCCTTGTGCAGGATGATGACGTCATCCGTCATCGCGATCTCATCAATCAGATGCGTCGTCCAAAGCACGCCAATGCCCTGGTTCTCCACGAGGCCGCGCACATGCGCGACAATATCGGCGCGCGCCTTGACATCGAGGCCGACGGTCGGCTCGTCGAGCAACAGAATAGGAGGCCGATGCAGAAGCGCGCGGGCGATTTCGACGCGCCGCATCTGGCCGCCGGAGAGATTGCGGACCCTGTCCGCCATGCGGTCCGCGAGGGAGACCTGCGCAAGCACATCTTCCGAGCGGCGCTTCGCCTCGTGCGGGCCGATGCCGTGCAGCGCCGCATGATAGGTGATATTCTGCAATACGGAGAGGTCGGGATCGAGCGTTCGCGCCTGGAAGACGACTCCGAGACGGCGCAAGGCCTCGCCGCTGTCTCGCGTCACATCATGCCCGAAAATCCGGATTGTCCCGTGACGCGTCGCGTAAAGCCGTGTGATCAGGGAAAAGAGCGTGCTCTTGCCAGCTCCGTTCAATCCCAACAGGACGCTGAAACTGCCGGTTTCGACCACGAAGGAAACGTCGTCGAGCGCCTTGCGCTTGCCGTAGGAATGGCTGACATGGTTGACTTCGAGAGCCGGCACGCCGGTCGCGCCTGTGGCTGGCTTTGGCGTCTGGCCCATCAAGGCGCTGTTCCTCCGAAGTTCCGCCCCTTCACGTCCTCACTCATTTGCCGATCGTGACGCCCCACGGCAATTCTCCGACACCAATCGATTTGATGACCTTGAGCGCGGCGACATCAATCACCGACACGTCGTTGGAAACGCCGTTGGCGGTGTAGAGATATTTGCCATCGGGCGTGAAGGCCATATGCCAGACGCGCTGACCGACGAGAAGATATTCCTTCACCTTCTTCGTCTTGACGTCGATCACCGCAACGTGATTGGCCGGGCCGAGCGCGACGAAGGCGGTCTTGCCGTCGGCGGTGAAATTGATGCCGACGGGCTGGATCGCATCGCTTTCGAGCCCCGGGATTGCGAAACTGATCTTCTGCTTGATCACATGCGTCACCGGATCAATGACAGCGACGGTGCCGCCGACCTCCGATGAAACCCAGAGCTCCTTGCCGTCCGGCGTGAACTGCGCGAAGCGCGGCCGCGAATCGACAAGGACGTTGGCGACGATCTTGCGTTGCGCCAGATCGATGAAGGTCGCGATGTTCGTCGTCTCTGAGGTATTGACCAGGATCTTGTCATCCGGACTGATAGCCATGCCTTCAGGCTCGACGCCAACCGGAATGCTGAAGACCTGCCTGTGAGTCTTTGTGTCGATCACGGTCACGAGATTGTTGTTCTCGTTCGAGGTGAAGACATATTTGCCGTCGCGGCTGACGATCAGCAGTTCCGGGTCGAGGCCCGAATCGAGATTGCCTACGACCTGGAGCTTCTTGGTGTCGATGATCTGGATCGTGTCGTCGTCGCTGGCGCACAGATAGACATATTTGCCGTCCGGCGAGATGGCGATGCCGCGGGGCCTCTGGCCCACGGGAATCGTCTTTATGACGTCCATTTTATCTGTGTTGATGACCGAGACTGAATCGCCCTTCTCATTCGAGACGTAAGCCGTCGCGGCATATGCCGCACCCGGCGCAGCACAGGAGACAGCGCAAAACAAAACGGCGGCGGCGCGCAACGGCGAATGGAAAGGCATGGAAACAAGCTTTCGTTTTAGGTCCTCAAAGCCTTCAGTCAGCGACAGCGCACCTGAACCAAGGGCCTTGCGGTCGGGTCAGTGGAATTTGCATTTGGTCTGCGGCTTGTCATAGCCAAGTGTGTCCAGGACATTGGTTTGATGCAGGAAGCCTTCCTGCGGCGAGGCCGAGACAATGGTTCTGCCGTCGCTCAAAAGAATCGGCTGGCGCAATTGTTGATTCCAGGGTCGCACGGTCAATGCGACGCCTTTGAAGGCGCCCAGTTTGAAGTTCGGCGACAGAATGTAATCGTGGATCTTCTTCGGGTCATTGGAATTGATGCGCGAAACGGTGTCTCCGATGATGCGCATCGCAACCCAGGCGTTGTAATCGCGCTCATTCATGTAGCGGTGGTTCAGCGCCATGAAGCGGTTCTGCAATTGCTGCGCACCCCATTGGTCCATCGCGGGCGTCCAGCTTGTCGGCACCAATCCAGCAGAACCGGCGACAAGCCGCGGCTTCCATGTACGATAAGGCAGATACTCGCCGAAGACCTGACTCTCGTCGGCGGTAATGAGCACCTGAAAATCCGGTAGATTCTGGGTCACCAGAGGTATCAGTTTTTGCGTCTGCACGAGCCCGGTGTCCGAACGCCGGCCGCCGCCAGTATCGACATAGGTTTTCTGCCCGACGATCGTGGCGCCGAATTTCTTCGCCGAATGCTCAAGCGCCGTTGCAAACTGCGCGTCGGCAGGATGCGATCCCTTGATCAGATACCAGCGTGGCCACTGCTTCCAGATCAGATATTGCGCCAGGCCATCGGCGAGCATCGCGTAAGACGGCGTGATATGAATGATGTTGCGCCGGCAGTTCTCCTGACGCAGTGAATCGTCGCGCGCTGTCAGATTGAAGATCAGCACGTCCTTGCCGTGCTCCGCACCGGCGACTTTCAAAAGATCGGGAGCGGAAAGATCCGCGAGCACAAGCGTCACGCCATGCGAGACAAGCTTTTCCAGCGCTGCATTCACATCCTGCCCGGGTTTGAGCGCGATGTCCTCAACGGAGTATCTTTGATTGAGAAACTTGCCGGTGGTGTTGTCGTCTTGTGTGGCGAGTTTCGCTCCGGCAAAGCCATCGTCCGATGCAGGTATGTCGAGAATCGAGATCGTGTCTTTCGAATGCTGCTGTCGCAGGAAACCGACTTTAACGGTCAGCGGCGCGGCGCCGGCGGGCGCTGGCGCTTGCGCCAGACCGGGCGTCGATGCGCCGATCGAAAAGACGACAGCCGCGCCGAGAAGGAGCAGGCCTGAAAAAGTCAGATATCTGCGGGAGGGGCTAAAGGTCATGGTCTGTGCGGCGCGGAGAAGGAATGGAAGCGTGCAAGAATGACCGCAAGCGCCAATCTTATCAAGGCTAATCGACGTTAAACTTCAGTCAGAAAGCTTCGCAATGTCGAAATTCGTTACGTCTCACGCGCTCGCTGACATATTCATTACAATTCGCCTGCGATTTTCATCGCCGATTATTTGAGCGGACAAGTTCGCCACTGTCTTTCCTGGCATCCGGCAGCAACGCCAACAAGGCTTTCTCGTTTGGCTCCAGTGCGATTGAGACAAACGAGCACCCTCTGGAATACAAAGGTGCGGCAGTGTCCTGCGAAATCGCCATATGACGAAGGGCTTTGAAATCGATGCGCCCGGCCGCTGCAAGAGTCAGGAAAATTTCTGCGCTTCGCCGGGAATAATGGAAAACGGCATCGATCTCGCGCCGGCTTAAAGCTTCCAGAGCTTCATCACTCAAGGCATCCGCGGCACGCGCTTCATAAATTTCAATGACGGTCAGGTTCAGGCCTGCTGTCTTGCAGCGTGCTTCGAGATCAGCTTTGCGATCGTGACCGGCAAGATACAGAAGCCGCGCTGGCGGCTGCACTATGCGCAGGATCGCCTCGGCAAGATCTTTCGCGTTTGTTTCGACGATGAGCCTGCCGCCAAAGCCGTGTTCGCGCGCAGACTCGGCCGTTTTGTTGCCGACTGCAAAAATGCGCAGCAGCCGGCGTATTTCCGGCGATGGCCATTCCGGCGCGAACTGCGACAGATCGAAGGCCGCTGCGCTCGTGGCGATCATCCCGTCCAGAGTGCCCGATGGCCATGATGCGCCGCTCGCGCACATCTCGATCACTGGAGACACAACGACATGATGTCCGGCCGCGGCAAGTCTTTCGGCGCTTCGCGCCGCGTCGGCGGCTGGACGGGTCAGCAAGATACGCAAAGTCTCACTCCCGGAGTCTGCCGTCAGTACGTTTCACGCTTCGAGAAAGCCCTTCGGCGCCTGTGCCAAAAGCGCACGCGCGGCATCTTCGCCGATCCGTTCGGCTTCCGATTGTGGCCCGCTTGACCGTGTTTCGAAAAATGCCGATCCATCCGGCCGCAAGATGATCGCATGCAGAGCAAGTTCGCTTCCATCGAGCCTTGCCGATCCGCCGATCGGCGTCCGGCACGAGCCGTCGAGGATCCGCAGTAGCGCCCTTTCGCATTTCAACGCGATGCCTGTCGGCGCATCGAGAATGGGTGCAAGGAGTGAGGCTGCCTGTGCGTCATCGCTTCGTCCTGTGATTGCGATGGCGCCCTGTCCGACCGCCGGCACGAAGTCTTCGGTATCGAGAATCGATGTGAGCCTGTCGGCAAGGCCGAGCCGTTTCAGGCCGGCGAGCGCGAGAAGCGTCGCGTCGACTTCGCCGCGCATGACCTTATCGAGGCGCGTCTCCACATTGCCGCGCAAAAGCGTGATGGAGAGATCGGGGCGCAGGCGCTTCACCATCGCAGCGCGCCGCAACGAGGCCGTGCCGACAACCGCGCCTTGCGGCAGCGCGCCGGGGCTATCCGCTTTGGCGGAAATCCAGGCATCGCGAATATCTTCGCGCGGCAGATAGCCGATGATGCCAATTTCCTCCGGCAGGATTGTCGGCAGATCCTTCGCCGAATGGACGGCGATGTCGATGTGGCCTTCAATGAGAGCGCTATCGAGCTCCTTTGTGAAAAGGCCCTTGCCGCCCGCCTCGGCCAACGGCCGGTCCTGAATTCTGTCGCCTGTCGTGCGGACGATTTCGATCTGGAAATGTTCGGGGTCCTGACGATGCGCCGCCGCGAGGCGCTGGCGCAGCTCATGCGCCTGCGCAAGTGCGAGGCGGCTGCCACGGGTGCCGATCCGGAGAGGCGGAACAGCGTTTTCTGGGAGAGAAGAGGCGATGGTCTTGAGTCCTGTCGAGATAAGGCGGCGGGAGGAGCGCGGCCTTGAAGTCGCCTTAAATAGTCGCTGTCCGTCTGTAAATAGCTGGCCAACGCAAGCTGTCACAGCGAAGCCTGGCTATGGTATCAAATAGAGCCGTTTTGGTTCTGATGGAATCAGAGCTGGCGCTCTATTTCTTGTTTTGACGCGTTTTCAGCATGCGACCGGATTTCGCGCCGCTCGAAAACGCTCTGGCCGGCCGGATCAGGAAAAGGTCCGGCTGCAACTTTTAAGGTTTGGCTTGATGCGCGTTCTGGGGATCGAGACAACATGCGACGAGACGGCGGCTGCCGTCGTGCGGCTGCGTCCCGAAGGCGGCGGCGAGATTCTCTCCAATGAGGTGATGAGCCAGATTGCCGAACATGCAGCCTATGGCGGGGTGGTCCCCGAGATCGCGGCGCGGGCTCATGTCGATTATCTCGATCGCCTCATCGTCCGGGCGCTGTCGCATGCCGGAATCGATCTTGACGCCGTCGATGCGATTGCCGGCGCGGCGGGGCCGGGGCTCATCGGCGGCGTCATCGTCGGCCTCACCACGGCCAAGGCGCTGGCGCTGGCGGCCCGCAAGCCGTTCATCGCGGTCAATCATCTGGAGGGCCATGCCCTGACGGCTCGGCTCACCGACAATCTCGATTTTCCCTACCTGCTGCTGCTCGTCTCGGGCGGCCATACGCAACTTGTCGCGGTCAGGGATGTCGGCGAATATCGCCGCCTCGGCTCGACCGTCGATGACGCCGTCGGCGAAGCCTTCGACAAGGTCGCGAAAATGCTCGGCCTCGGCTATCCGGGTGGCCCTGTCGTCGAGCGCGAGGCGCTGAAGGGCAACGCCCGGCGCTTCGATTTTCCGCGGCCGATGCTTGGCCGGTCGAAGCCCGATTTCTCGTTCTCGGGGCTCAAGACGGCCGTGCGGCTCGATGCCGAGCGCGCCATGCCGCTCACCAATGCCGATATTGCCGATCTCTGCGCCTCCTTCCAGGCTGCCGTCGTCGATACGCTGATCGACCGGCTGCGCGCCGGCCTGCGCCGCTTCGTCAATGAGATTGGCCCCTGCCGGGCTGTCGTCGTCGCGGGCGGTGTGGCCGCAAATGGCGCGATCCGCCGCGCCCTGACGCGATTTTGCGGCGAGGGCGGCATGCGTCTTGTCGTGCCGCCGCCTGAACTCTGCACCGATAATGGCGCGATGATTGCCTGGGCGGGTCTTGAGCGGCTGCGCCTTGGATTGACCGATGATCTGACGTTCCCGGCGCGGCCGCGCTGGCCGCTTGATGCCGACGGCGAAGCCGCACACCATGGCAAGGCCTGATATGGGCAAAGTTGCTCAGAAGCGCGCGCGCCGCATCGCAATCGTCGGGGCCGGGGCCTGGGGCACGGCGCTTGCCAATCTGGCTGCTCGCGCTGGTGCGGATGTGATGCTTTGGGCGCGCGACCCTGCGCATGCGGCGGAGATGGCGGCGACCGGCGTCAATGCGCGCCGGCTTCCGGGCGTCCCGCTCGTCGGCAATGTGACGCCCACAGCCGATCTGGGCGAAACAGCAAGCGCGGATATTCTGCTCCTCGCCGTGCCGACACAGGCCATAAGAGCCAACGCGATGGCTCTTGTGCCGGTCACGCCTGCGGGCGTGCCCGTGATCCTCTGCGCCAAGGGGATCGAGCGCGAAACCGGGCTGTTTCCGAGCCAGATCGTCGGCGAGATTTTGAGCGGCAATCCTGTCGCCGTGCTCTCGGGTCCCAGTTTCGCAGCCGATGTGGCGCGCGGCCTGCCGACCGCGGTGACGCTCGCCGCCAATGATGGCGCGCATGCCGCAGACCTCGCCCAGGCGCTCGCCGCGCCCTGGTTCCGGCTCTATCATTCGAGCGATCTGCGCGGCGTCGAAATCGGCGGCGCGGCGAAAAACGTTCTGGCGATCGCGAGCGGCATCGCCGCGGGCCGACGCCTCGGCGCGAGCGCCGGCGCGGCCCTGATCGCGCGCGGCTTTGCAGAACTCGCCCGTTTCGGCCAGGCCTTCGGGGCCGATCCGGCGACCCTCATGGGCCTGTCCGGCCTCGGCGATCTCGTCCTGACATGCAGTTCGGAGCAATCGCGTAATTTCTCCTTCGGGCTCGCGCTGGGGCGTGGCGCAAGCGTCGCCGCCGCGCGGCCGGAGGGGAGGCTTGTCGAAGGCATGCACACCTGCGGCATTCTCGTCGATCTCGCGCATCGGCAATCCGTCGATATGCCGATCTGCGCGGCGGTGGAGGCGGTGCTCGCGGAACGTATGGAAATAGACGCGGTGATCGAAGCTTTGCTCAACCGCCCGGCGAAACCCGAACTTGCCTTCGACAATCTGACGCCGGGAAAATAACAAGAGCTGCGATGGGGGATATGGGCACATGGCGCATTGGCTGATCAAGAGCGAACCGGCCACATGGTCATGGGCCATGCAGGTCGAGGCGGGCGTGAAAGGCACGTTCTGGAACGGCGTGCGCAACCATTCCGCCAAGCTGAATCTGATGGCGATGAAGCTCGGCGAAGAGGCGTTCTTCTATCATTCCAACGAGGGCAAGGAGATTGTCGGCATCGTCAAGGTCATCAAGACCTATTACCCGGACCCCAGCGATCCGACGGGCAAGTTCGGCATGTGCGATTTCGCGGCGGTGAAGCCCCTGAAGACGCCGGTGACGCTTGAGGCGATCAAGGCCGATGTGCGGCTGAAAGACATGGTGCTTGTCAATAACTCGCGGCTTTCCGTGCAACCGGTGTCCGACGCGGAGTGGAAGCACATCTGCAAGCTGGGCGGGGTGAGCTAGACGGCACGCATACCCTGCTCCGTCGCCGCGTCGGAACGGCGCCAATACCTCCTCGGAACGGGGAGGGTGGCTTGCGCAGCAAGCCGGGTGGGGTAACTGGGGCAACAAAACCCCATCCGTCAGCGCTGCTCCGCAGCGCCGACACCTTCCCCTGCAAGGGGAAGGATAGAAGCCTCGCCCGGGCCACTCTTCAATTCGCTTGACCCTTTCTCCTGCGCCGGGCACATGAACGCCACCTCCAGCCTCCGAGCACACGCCATCCATGCCCAAACTCAACGGAAACCAAATCACGCCCGGCACGGTCATCGAGCATCAGGGCGGCCTCTGGGTCGCGGTCAAGACCAATGCGGTAAAACCCGGCAAGGGCGGCGCCTTTAATCAGGTCGAGCTCAAGAACCTGATTGATGGCCGCAAACTCAACGAGCGCTTTCGCGCCGATGAAACGATCGAGGAGATCGAACTTGAGCTGAAGGATTTCAGCTATCTTTATTCGGAAGGCGATCAACTCGTCTTCATGGATCTCGAGAGCTATGAGCAGATCGATCTCGCTTCCGATTGGGTCGGCGAGCGCGCCGCGTTCTTGCAGGAGGGCATGAAGGTCACGCTCCGGATGCACGAGGGCCGGCCGATCAGCATCCGTTTTCCGGCGCAGGTCATTCTGGAGGTGGTCGAAGCCGATCCCGTCGTCAAAGGCCAGACGGCAGCGTCTTCCTACAAGCCGGCGAAGCTTGAAAACGGCCTGCGGGTTCTCGTGCCGCCCTTCATCGCGCCCGGCGAACGAATCGTGGTCGATACGACTGAGGTGACTTATCTGAGGCGGGCTGACTGAGCCCGAGTTCCCTAATCCCATCACACGCCTTGTGGTGCAAAGCGCCTATTTACGAGAGTTCGAATGATCCGATCCGCCCTGATGAATGTAATGACCGCGGCAGCGCTCAAGGCCGGACGCGGCCTGAAGCGCGATTTCGGCGAGGTCGAAAATCTACAGGTGTCGATCAAGGGACCGGGCGATTTCGTCTCCGCAGCCGACCGCAAGGCGGAGAAGGTGCTTTATCAGGAACTCTCGAAAGCCCGCCCGGGCTATGGCTTCGTGCTCGAGGAATCCGGCACAATCGAAGGCGCCGACAAGACGCACATCTGGTACATCGACCCCCTCGACGGCACGACGAATTTCCTGCATGGCTTGCCGATCTTCGCCATTTCCATCGCCCTCGCGCGGGAGGGCCAGATCGTCGCCGGTCTCGTCTATAATCCCGTGACAGACGACATGTACGTCGCTGAAAAGGGGCAGGGCGCCTATCTCAACAACCGCCGCCTGCGCGTGGCGGCGCGCCGCGACATAGGTGATGCGCTGATCGGCTGCGGCATCCCGCATCTCGGCAAGCGCGCGGAGCATCACGCGAGATTCAAGGCCGAATTCGCTGCCGTCATGGCGCGCGCCGGCAATCTGCGCAGGCTTGGCGCGGCCGCGCTCGATCTCTGCTTCGTCGCCTCGGGCAGCTATGACGGCTTCTGGGAGCGCGGCCTGAAACCGTGGGATATTGCGGCGGGCGTACTGATCATCCGCGAAGCCGGGGGTTTTGTCAGCGATGCCGATGGCGGCCCGGATTTTCTGACTTCCGGGTCTATCTGCGCCGGGAATGAAGCCATATATCCGCAGTTACTTGCGCTTACGCGCGCGGCGGTGTGACGGGCGCTCAGGTCAGAAAGATTGAGACCGCGGCAACCGGGACGGCAGCGCCAAAGGCGCGCTGATCGAAGAGATGCGCCTTCGCGCTTTCGCCCTTGCGGGAACTGCATTAGCTTATGGCGATACGCCGAAGCCTGCCAGAACGCTTGCGAGCCAGAGCCGTTCCGGTTCTGATGGAATCGGAACCGCGGCTCCAATCGATTGTTCTGACGCGTTTTCTTCACGCGAACCGGAAGCCGCTTCGCTTGAGAACGTTATAAGTGGCTTCGCAATGGTTGAAACCGCACATGGCGAGTGACATGGACCCCTACAGGCTTTCGTCGCCGCGCATCTATCTGGTGCGCATGGTCATCTTCCTGATCCTCGCCGGATTTATCGTTTTCATCCTGCAACAGCGGATCGCCAAGGCTTTCATGGCCAATCCGGGCCTCAATGGCCTGATCGTGCTGATTCTCATCTTCGGCATCATCCTCGCGCTGCGGCAGGTGGTGCGTCTGTTTCGGGAGGCGCATTGGGTGAATGCCTTGCCGACTGGCCGGGCCAGCGAAGTAAAGCCGCCGGTTCTCCTCGCGCCGATGGCCACTCTTTTGGGGGACCGGGCGCCTGGCGCGACGATCTCGACGACGACCCTCCGCGTCATTCTCGATTCGATCGGCGCGCGGCTCGATGAGGCCCGCGACATTTCTCGCTATCTCACTGGGCTTTTGATCTTCCTCGGTCTGCTCGGCACCTTCTGGGGCCTCATCACGACGGTCGGCTCGCTCGCCAGCGTCATTCAATCGATGCAGGTGGGAGCGGATGCGACGGCCATGTTCGGCGATCTGAAGAACGGCCTCGCGAAGCCGCTCGACGGCATGAGCATTTCCTTCACCGCTTCGCTTTTCGGCCTCGCCGGCTCGCTCATTCTCGGCTTTCTCGATCTTCAGGCCAATCAGGCGCAGAACCGTTTCTATAACGAGCTTGAGGAAAACCTGACCGCCAGCACCGCCGATACGCTGTTCGAAGGCCACATACCCGAAGGGCTGCCGGTGGATCTGCGCGCCGCCCTCGACAAGATTGCAGCGACGGGCGATCAGAGCCACGCGCGCGCGACCTCGCTGGCAATCGCCAATCTCGCCGACGGCATCCAGAGCCTTGTGCAGCATATGCGGGCGGAGCAGCAATTGATCCGCGATTGGGTCGAGGCGCAGGCCGATCAGGGCCGTGAGCTGAAATCGGTCCTCAAGCGCCTCGCTTCCGAGCCGGAGCGCCACTGATGGCATCGACGCGGACACGGCGGCAGGCCCGCAGCATCGATTATTGGCCGGGCTTCGTCGATGCGTTGTCGACGATGCTGCTGGCGATCACCTTCCTGCTGTCCGTCTTCGTGGTTGCCCAGTTCTTCCTCGCGCGCGAAGTCACTGGCAAGGATACGGTGCTGGCGCGACTGCACAAGCAGATCGACGAATTGACGTCGCTTCTGTCGCTGGAGCGCGCCGGCAAGGCCGACGCCAATAATCAGCTCGCCGCCCTCGCGGCGACGCTTGAATCGAGCAAGAAGGACAAGGCGAAGCTCGAAGCCCAGCTTGCCGCCGAGGCAGGTGCAGCCGGGGCGCAGAAAGGTGGCGTCGACCAGGCGCTTGCGGCGGAAAAGCAGGTTTCCGCCCGCGCTCTGGCGCAAATCAGCATCTTGAATCAGCAGATTGCCGCCCTGCGCCGCCAGCTTGCCGCGATCGAGGACGCGCTGTCGGTCTCCGAGGCGAAGGATCGCGAATCGCAGGCCAAGATCGCCGATCTCGGCTCGCGGCTGAATGTGGCGCTGGCGCAAAAGGTTCAGGAGCTGTCGCGCTATCGCTCCGATTTCTTCGGCAGGCTGCGGCAGATCCTTGGCGACCGGCCGGGCATCAGGACGGTTGGCGACCGTTTCGTGTTCCAGTCGGAGGTTTTGTTCGATACCGGCCAGGCTTCGCTCAATGCCGCCGGCAAGGCCGAACTCGATAAGCTTGCCTCGGCGGTCATCGAGCTTGACCACGAAATCCCGCCGGGGATTCCCTGGGTGTTGAGCGTCGATGGCTTCACCGACAAAAGGCCGATCAAATCGGCGCAATTCCCGTCGAACTGGGAGCTTTCCTCCGCCCGCGCCATCGCCGTGGTGCAATATCTGATCAGCAAGGGTGTGCCGTCGCAGCGTCTGGTTGCGGCGGGCTATGGCTCCAACTGGCCGATCGATCCGGGCGACACCGAAGAAGCCTACCAGAAGAACCGCCGCATCGAATTGAAGCTGACGGAGAAATAAACCGCTTCGACAAGGCGGAGCGGCTTGGCTGTTCTTGCTTCAATGTGCGAGATGCGTGTATTTACACGCGCATCCTTCTCCCGCTTGCGGGAGAAGGATGCGCGCCCGGTTGTCGCGCCTCACAAACTTCGCTACCGGGCCGGTAGCTCAATGGTTAGAGCCGGCCGCTCATAACGGTCTGGTTGCAGGTTCGAGTCCTGCCCGGCCCACCAGCGCTAATTGGCATTCTCGACATGAAGGCGTTACCAGCACGCTTTATCTGCAACGGCTGGGTCGAACTCGTCCCCACATACTTCTAACCGGAGCTCATAAGGAGAAGCTGGTGCATAGGCTTGCCGAAGCCTGACCATGTCGCCCTCCTTGGCTTTTGAAATTCGCTCAGTGATCAAAGTGGATAAGACTGCCAAGTCGTCTGACGTGCCTGCTATCCAATGATCGTCGATGATGCGCGCGCTCCAAGTTCCGATCTTCAAGTACATGTACGGTCCCAAATGATCATGCTCAGAGAGCTGCTGGCGATGAGGATTCCTGGAATATTCAAGAAGGATACGAGAAAATTCTAACAGCCCAGCACGCGAACCGCGTATCAGCCACTCTTTTGTCTTGTCATCTCGGTCATAGAAAAATCCGAGTTTGCGCCATTCCCGGCGTGTAGCTTCGTTTACCTTTTCCGTGGGCATCAAACTCTCGCAAACCAATTCAACCGATCGTCTTGTACTGGATAGTCATTCAGAGTTGCATCTTCGTGAGCTGTGCCAATGCGGAATTACTCGTGTCCAAGTTTGCCGCCCGGCCCACCAATTTTGCGACACTCATTAAACCGTAACAGTCACCCGCAAAAACGCCGCAGACAGTTCGGTGACATCCTTGCTTGCGCTCTGATTGTGTGCGGTGATCAGAGCCTCAAGCTCTCTTTGCAGATTGTCGGCCCTGCCGTTCTTCTCCGCTGCATCGAATGCGCTCATGGTCGGCGCGTAATATCTCCTGAACGCATCGACAAATTGCGCCGGCGTTCCGGGAAAGCGGAAGGCATAGCTTTCTTTCGCGAAAGCAATGTCTTCTTCCGGTACGCCTGCGCGGGAAAAACGCTCCCGCACGCGGCTCTCGACGCCCCACATCATAGGGCTGATGAAACCCTCCGGCGGTGGCGGCGAATAGGCAGAGCTGATTTTCAAAAGCTGCGCCACCCATGTCGGATCATTGGGAATCCAGTTCCCCATGATGATCCTGCCTCCAGGCCGCGTCACGCGCACCATTTCGCTCGCAACGTCAAAAGGGTTCGGCGCAAACATGGCGCCGAAAATGCTCACGGTGAGGTCGAATGCACGATCTTTCAATGCGTGCAGATTCGATGCGTCGCCTTCCTGGAATTTGCAGTTCGTGAGGCCCAGCCTCCGCGCGCGTCTGTTGCCCGTCTCGACAATGTTATTGGAAATATCGACGCCCAGCACATCGGCGCCCAACCGTGCCTCAGGCAGCGCGGTCGTTCCGTCGCCGCATCCGAGATCCAGAACCTTCAATCCTTTGGTGATCCCGAAGCTCGCGGCAAGCGCCTCGCCGCCTTCCCGCATGCTGTCTGCAATGCGCGAAAAATCACCTTTTTCCCAAAATGCCTTGTGCGAAATCATTGGAGCATTCCCTCATTTGCGGGACCATCCCAATCCTTCGGAAAGCAGGAAGATTAGCATCTTCTCGCGAACCGCGCCTTTTCAATTTCGCAGCACGACGCATGCGCCGCCTGCGTGCTCGATCTTGTGGCACAAGGCATTGGCTGCGATGCGCGTCGGGGCCGGCGCGCGGATCCTGTAATAAGGATGAAAGCCACGGCTGATGCGGCTACGCAGGATCACCGGGGTTATCTTGCCAAGCAGGGCGGGACAGCGGCTTTTGACTCTGGCATAAGATGCGAGAGCCACGGCCTTGGAAAAATTGCCAGCGAGTTGGACGCCCCATGGCGCGACAAAGGCCGAGCTTGCGACAGCCTCGGGCTTCGCGCGGCGGATGATGGCGGTGGCTTGCAGGCAGGATTTTGGCTGCTTTGGACTATCCTGCATCGTCAGCGCCGCAGTGCCGCCTTTCCAGTCTGCGACAGGACGTAAAGTGATGATGCGGACATAATCCTGCGTCTCCTGCGGCAGATTTCCATGTCCTGCGAGCCAGTCTGCGACACGCGCCGATCCCGCATTATAGGCCGCTGCCGCAAGGCCGAGATTGCCAAAGCGCTGCTTGAGATCCGCAAGAAGCTCGGCGGCTTTCGGGATCGCCTGCTCGGGATCGAATGGATTGGAGAGGCCGCGTTCACTCGCTGTGCCGGGCATGAACTGGGCTATGCCTTGCGCGCCCGCCGGGCTCACAGCGCCAGCGCGGAAGCTGCTTTCCTGCCAGATGAGACGCGTCAGAAAAACGACTGGAAGCTTGTTCGAGCGGGCGGAAGCTTCGACAAGCCGGCAGACATAATTCTGCGTCGT
>SCSF01000140.1 GCA_004298435.1 Beijerinckiaceae bacterium | reverse complement strand
TATGTCGGCTGCGAATATCGGCCGCGCCGCGGGACATTGGCGGGGCTTGGCTGGTTTCGGCCATATGCCCAGAAAGTTAAATCACCGCGGACCTTTTAAGGCCGACTTCATAGCGTAGCGTTTTTGCGCCGAGCCGCCTTCCGGTTGCAACATCTTGCGGAACGTCTCGCGCTTGTCGTGGATCGAGGCGATTACATGCCCCATGGCGATGCCGAGGTCCACGAGCGCTGCTTCGGAGAGTTGCAGGCTGGCTTCGATCGTTTCCGGAACGGCGTCGGTGACGCCGATTTTGTAAAGCCTCGCCGCATGCTCTGCATCCCTCGCGCGTGCGACGATGGTGAGATCATGCCGCAGCTTGCGCGCCGTCATGGCGATTTCCTCCGAGGCGGCTGGCGCATCGACGGTGACGATTAGGGCGGGCGTTTTCGCGAGGCCACAGCGCAACAGAAAATCCGGCCGCGCCGCGTTACCCCAATAGATTTCGGTCCCTTCCTGTCGCCAGGCTTTGACGTTGGCGGCGTTGGTATCGACAGCGAGAAACGGAATTTTGTGCTTATTCAGCATCTCGCCGACGAGCTGGCCGACACGCCCGAAGCCGACGAGGATCACCTTTTGCGGCGCCGTTTCATCGGCTGGAGCCGGCATTTGAGCCAATTCGGGGTCTCGTTGCGCTGCGGGCCGTGCGACCCTGCTCGCCACAGCGCCAAGCAGGGGAATCGCGAACATCGACAGGGTCACCGCCACCATCATGTTTCCGCCCAGCCCCCCGGGCAGGGTTTTGCCCATGATCGCAGTTGTAAACATGACGAAGGCGAATTCCCCACCGGGGCCAAGCATGAGCGCGGATTCCGCCGCAACCATGTTTGGCAGGCGCAGCGCGCGGCCGGCGGCGTAGGTCACTACGAATTTCACGGCGATGAGGCCTGCCGCGACTCCCAGCGTGGCCAGCGGCGAGGAGACGACAAGAGAGAGATCAAGCCCCGCTCCAATGGAGACGAAGAAAAGACCGAGCAGCAGCCCCTTGAACGGCTCGATCGTCACCTCGATTGCGCGCCTGTACTCCGTCTCCGCCAAAAGGAGCCCGGCGATGAAGGCGCCGAGGCCCATGGAAAGACCGGCAATCGCTGAAACCACGCCGGCCCCGATCACGACGAGGAGGCAGGCCGCCATGAAGAATTCCGTCGAGCCGGCCGCTGCCACGAGATGGAAGAATGGCCGCATTACCAGCCGCCCGATGAGCACCACAAGGCTCAGGCCCGCGAAGGCCGGCAGCACCAGATAAAGGAACACGGAGTCGAGGCTGCTCTCGCGCGCGCCGAGCATGGTGATCATAAAGAGCAGTGGCGCGACCATCAGGTCCTGGAACAGGAGAACCGAAAAAACCGTTCGGCCCGTGCTGGTGGCGAGCTTTTTGCGGTCGGCGAGTTCTGGAATGACGATGGCGGTAGACGACAGCGCCAGGGCAAAGCCGAGGGTCAAAGCTGCGGAGACAGGGACTTTGCAGGCGAAGGCAATTCCGGCGAGTGCGAAGGCTGAGACGAAGACCTGGATAGGGCCGAAGCCGAAGACCAGCCGGCGCAAGCGCATGAGTCTTTGCCAACTAAGTTCCAGCCCGATCATAAACAGCAGGAAGACGACGCCGAATTCCGCTATGGGCTCAATCTGCGCCACATTTCCGAGGGTGATCGCTGAGAGAATGGAGGCAATTTTGCCTTCACCCTTCGCAGCGAGATCGCTGGCAAGAAAACCAAGACCGTGCGGACCAAGAAGAAAACCGGCAACGAGAAACCCATAGATTGGGCTCAGCCGCAGCTTGCGGAACAGCGGCGCGACCACGCCCGCGGTGCCGAGAAAGAGAAGAATCTCCTTGTAATCGGCAACGGCGAAGTGAGTGGCGGCGGCTGGATCCGTCATCGTGTCTCCTTAAATCGCCGCGTTTCAACTGACGCGGCCCCAATATCCGTAACATGATCGATTGCAGCACATCAGTTTAGGCTTGCAATGCAATTTGCGTGAAGCGCGTCCCATCGCCCCGCTTGAATTTATGATCCGCGCGCAGCGCCGCTCATGCCGGTAGGAAAAGCGCGCATTTGATGCCATATCAGGCGCTAAGAGAGGCCTGTACCTCGGCCAGCCATTCCAGGTCCTATGTCAGACGCTCAGTCCAGCAATACTCCGGAATTCACCGTCAGCGAGTTCTCGAACGCGTTGAAACGCACGATCGAGGACCGTTTCGGCCTTGTGCGTCTGCGCGGCGAAATCTCGAATTATCGCGGTCCGCATTCCTCCGGCCACGCCTATTTCTGCCTCAAGGATCAGAATGCTCGGATCGACGCCGTCATCTGGAAGGGCAGTTTCCCCCGTCTGAAGGGCAGATTGCAAGAAGGGCTGGAAGTCGTCGCCACCGGCAGGATTACGACATTTCCCGGCAAATCCGCCTATCAGATCATTGTTGAGAATCTGGAACCCGCCGGCATCGGCGCGCTCATGGCGCTGCTGGAGGAGCGCCGCCGCATGTTCGCAGCGGAAGGGCTTTTCGACGAGGCGCGCAAACAGCTTTTGCCGTTCCTGCCACGGACGATCGGCGTCGTGACCTCGCCCACGGGGGCCGTCATCCGCGATATTCTGCATCGGATTGGCGAGCGCTTTCCCCGTCACGTCTTCGTGTGGCCTGTACGCGTGCAGGGCGAAAGCTCCGCCTCGGAAGTCGCCGCGGCGATCAGGGGCTTCAATGCCTTGCCCGATGGCTCGCCGATGCGGCCGGATGTTCTCATCGTCGCGCGCGGCGGCGGCTCGCTTGAGGATCTTTGGGGCTTCAACGAGGAAATCGTCGTCCGGGCGGCGGCTGACAGCCTCATTCCGCTGATTTCGGCAATCGGGCACGAGACGGACTGGACTTTGCTCGATCATGTCGCCGATCTGCGCGCGCCAACGCCCACGGCGGCGGCTGAAAAAGCCGTGCCCGTGCGTGCCGAACTCGCTGGGAATCTGGCGGACCTCGGCCGCAGGCATACGGCTGCCTGCTTGTGGCTTCTCGATCGGCGTCAGTCCGATCTGCGGAGCCTCGTGCGCGCGCTGCCGCAAGGCGATGCGATCGTTGCCTTGCCGCGGCAGAGAGTCGATCGCGCCGCTACTGCCCTTCACAATGCTTCTGGCAAGGCGCTTGATGGCCGGCGTCTCGCCCTCGCGCGTCTCGTCCATCGCCTCGCCAACCAATCGCCGCAGGCAAGACTGGCGCGCGATGGGCAAAAACTCGAAGGGCTCCAACACCGGCTCGTCCGCTGCATGCTGGCTGCGCAGGAGCGGCGCGCGCAAAAGCTCGATTATATTGGCGCAAGGCTCGGCTCCGCGCTGGCGGCGCGGCGCCATGTCGAGATTGAGCGCCTGAACGCCGCGAAGCATCGGCTCGGAACGCTTGACCAGCGCCTGATAAGGGCGATCGAAGGAAATCTGGTTCGGGAGAAGGGCAGGCTTGAAAGGCTCGATCAACTGCTTCATACGCTCGGCTACCAGCAGGTCCTGTCACGCGGATTTGCGTTGGTGCGCGATGCTGAAGGCCGGCCTCTGCGGCGCGCGGCGGAGGTTGTGGCGGGAAGCAGGCTTGATATTGAATTTGCCGACGGACACAGAGCCGCGGTCGCGGGCGATGGCGTTGACGGTAAACCGGCTTCCAAGTCACATGCGGGCAAAGCTCCACGCAAAGCGGATCAGGGTTCGCTGTTTTGAGGGGCCGTCCTTCCGGTAAAGTTTGGGGATAGGCATTTCGCCTTGCGCGCACTATCTTCTAAGCAGACCAATCATGGATGTTGTTTGCTGAGATGAACCGTTTCGATCGCCGCCCTGTCGCCGCCGGAGAAGCCGAAGTCGAATATCTCGACGGGGAAATCCGCGTTCTGCGACCCGGCGCTTATGTACGCTGTGCCGCTACCGGCGAGCCGATTCCGCTCGAGGATCTGCGATACTGGAATGTGGATCTTCAGGAAGCTTATGCTTCACCCGAGGCGAAGCTGCGCAGGCTTGGGCTGAAATTGCACAAATAAAAATCCGTGTCATTCGGATTGCTTGCTGCGTGCAGTGCGGACGGCAGTTTCCAGAAGTCTGTCGAAGGCTCCGGCGTCCGAAATCCGCATGGCAACAGGTATGGGCGTCGGTTCCGGTGATGCCGGATCGACAAAGTCCCTCAACGGCCTCAGCCGGACGAAATCCTTTTCAGTCGTCACCAGTTGCGCATGCCGGGCTTTCGCTGCGCGTTGCAGATCGGATATATCGGCGCGCCGATAGGCGTAGTGATCCGGGAAGCGGACAGCGCCTACGATTTGCGCCCCGATGTCCATGAGGCTCGCGAAGAATTTTTCCGGATGCCCGATGCCGGCAAAGGCGTAGACGGGGCGGCCGGCAAGTTCGGCGGCGAGATCTGCCGCTATGCTCAGATGCGCCCTGACGATGGGTCGTGAGGCGCGCCGCGCGTATTCGGCCAAGGCAGCACCTTGCGCGCCATTGCCAACGATGACGAGCGCGCTGGCAAATCGCATCTGAGCCGGCAAAGCCGCCCGTAGCGGGCCGGCTGGAAGGCAAAGCCCGTTGCCAACGCCTGCCGCTGCATCGACGACAGCGAGTTTCAGATCCTTCTGGAGCGACGGGTTTTGCAAGCCGTCGTCAAGGATGAGAATGCTGGCGCCAGCCGCGGCTGCGATCTTCGCCGCGGCGACCCGATCCGCGGAAACGAGGGTTGGCGCGACGCGCGCGAGCAGCAGGGCTTCGTCGCCGACATCTTGCGCCAGATGACCATCTGGATCGACCGCGACCGGCGGTCCGTGTTCAGCCACCGAACCGTAGCCACGCGACAGGAACCAGGGATTTTCGCCTGCCGCTATCAGCCGCTCTGCCAGCGCCATCGCCATCGGCGTCTTGCCTGCGCCACCGACAACAAAATTCCCGACGCAAAGAACCGGCAGCGGTGACCGCGCGCCAGGTTTGCGCATGCGATAGGCCACGGCGGAGCCATAGGCGGTGGCTATCGGCGCAAGGCCGGCGGCTGCGAGGCGCGAGAAACCTCGCGGCTTGTGCTGCCACCAGAATGACGGCGATTGCCGGGAAAGGCTCATGGACACGGTATCTACCAGAGAGGCTGCATTACGGCATTGTTCGAGAGCCTGCGCCAAGCGTCAAGCCAGTGCGCGATCAGGTCACAGTCCCGTTTGAATTTTCCTTAATCACGGCAGCTTGCAATCAGGCGTGATGGTTGATCATGGCCTGCGCGATGTGGGGCTCGATCGCCGCCATAGTGGCGGCCGCTGCGCCGCCGAGCCTTTCGACGGCTTCGCTTGCAGCGCGCGACATTTTCCGCAGCTTGCCCGTATCCGCAAAGAGAATTGCGAGAACGCGGGCGAGCGCGGTGGCGTCGCCGATCTCGGCGGCGCCGCGAGCCTCATCCAGTGTACGATAGACTTCAGCGAAATTGCCGACGTGCGGCCCATGCAGCACGGCGCATCCGAGCTTCGCGGCCTCTATCGGATTTTGGCCGCCGCCATGATCGATCAGCGATTTGCCGAGGAAGCTGGCGCTCGCCAGCCTGTAGAACAGGCCCAATTCGCCTGTGGTGTCTGCGATGTAAACGCCCGGTAGCGCGCTTGGGTAAGGCTCGCTGGAGCGTTGCACCGCGTGCAACCCTCTTGCCGCCGCCAGTTCGGCGATTTCCCGTCCGCGCCGCGGGTGCCGCGGAACCAGGATCGTCAGAAGATCGGGAAAATGATGGGCGAGCGCTTCATGCACGCTGATCGCGACAGCATCCTCGCCGGGATGGATCGAAGCCGCGACCCATGTCGGCCGCGCGCCGATCCGCCCTGAGAGCAAGGCGAGTTCGCGCGGATCGGCCGGCGGCGCGAGCACATCATATTTCAAATTGCCGACAGCTTGCACGCGGCGCATGCCGAGTTGTGCGAAACGATCGGCGTCCGCCTCGGTTTGCGCGAGGCACAGATCCACGCTGTCGAGCAAGCCGCTGATGAAACTGGGCCAGTGTCTCCAGCGCTGAAACGATCGCGCCGACATTCTCCCGTTGACGACAATCAGCGAAATGGCGCGCCGTTTGATCTCGGTGAAGAGGTTTGGCCAGATTTCGGATTCGGCGACGAAGGTGAGGTCGGGCCGCCAATGATCCAGAAAACGGGCCAGGAATTTTGGCACGTCGAACGGCAGATATTGATGAAACGCGCCAGCCGGCAGCCGGGGCGTCACGACAGCGGCTGCTGATGTTGTTCCGGTCGATAACAAAACATTGAAGCCGCGGCCGGCGACATATTCCAGTAGCGGCAGGAGCGCCAGGCTTTCACCGACACTTGCGCCATGAAACCATGCAAGCCGGCCTCGCGGCCGCATCAAACTTGGATATCCAAATCTTTCGCTGATGCGCGCCGGATCTTCGCGTCCGCGGCGGCAGCGGTAATAGGCGATCAGAGGCGACAATGGCGCCAGGCCCGCGCTGGCCGCCCGATAGAATGGAAAGATTGGAAGATCTACGGTCACAGGATGCCGGGGGGCTGAATCACAATGTGTATGAGTCTATTCGCGTTTTTTCACGCGGACCGGAAGCCGGTTCGCTCGAAAACGCTTTATCGGATCATGCGATCCGGTGCGCTGGTTTCTTGATGGCCAAAAACGACTGTTTAATGACAAAGACAACAGCTTTCGCGGCTGCCGTAAAGCCTGTCCCGGAGGCGGTTGGTTTCAAATCTGGTTGCGCGGGAAAGCTGTGGAACGCCGGCGCAATCGCTGCTTGTTGTGCTTTGCGAAAAGGAGCGTGGAGAAGAAAGCTCTCTTTGCGCGGAGACAATGCACGATCCATCATCTATTTTGGTTGGTTCGGATCGAGCAGCCGGTGCAAATGCGCGATGAAGTAGCGCATATGAGCATTGTCAACGGTCGCCAGCGAGCGGGCTTTCCATGCACTGTAGGCCGAGGCATAATCCGGGAATACGCCAACGATGTCGATGGCGTCGAGATCGCGAAATTCCGTGCCCGACAGATCCTTGAGTTCGCCGCCGAACACAAGATGAAGCAGTTGTTTCTCCGTCTCCTGCGGCATGGGCAACCTGAATTCGAGAAAAGCAATCGCGGTTGATCAGGAACCGCGTCACGGCTCCCGCGCCTTCTGATACCACAGCCTGGTATGGGGTGCGCAAGGCCTGGAGCTGTTTCGGTTCTGATGGAATCAGAATCGCGGCTCCAATTATTTGTTTTGACGCGTTTTCCTCACGCGAACCGGAAGCCGCTTCCCGACATTCGGCAGCTCACGCACCCCGCGCCTCTATAAAAGCACCGCTGATTTGGGCGAGGATCGGCTGCGGTCCAACGATGAGTTCGCCGTGTTTCGTGCTGCTCTTGTTGTAAAGGAGTTCGCGGCCGTAAAGCGTCGTCATCCGGCCGCCCGCCTCATTCACGATGAGATCCGCGGCGGCGATGTCCCAATCATTGCTGTTGACCGAAACGAGAGCAGCATCGAGCATTCCGCTTGCAACTTTGGCGATACGCAGCGCGAGCGAAGGAATTTTTGGGATAAGATCGAATTGAAGTCCGAGCCCGCGCAACTCCGCGGCCATGAAGAGAGGGCCGCCGACGAGTGCGCTCGCATCAAGCTTCACGCGGCTGGAGCAGGAAATCGGAGCACCGTTCAATTGCGCCCCGCCATTCTTGACCGCGAGATAGGTTTCGCCAAGCGCGGGTGCATGCACAATGCCGATGACCGGGCGCTTGCGGTAGACGACAGCAACGGAAACAGCCCAGGAGCGTTCGCCGGCGGCAAAGGCCCGGGTGCCGTCGATTGGATCGACGATAAAGACGAGATCCTGGCTTACCCGCTCATCATTATCGGGCGATTCTTCCGATAGCCAGCCAGCCTCCGGCAGCAGCGAGCGCAGCTTATCCTCAAGATAGCGGTTGACGGCGTGATCAGCCTCCGTCACCGGCGATCCGCCAGCCTTTTTGCTGATGGCTGCGCTCGTCTTCGCGCCGGGCCGGAAAAAGCCCATCGCCAGATCGCCTGCGGTGCAAACGATCTCGGCGAGCGCCGGAACGACAGCGTCGCTCGGCGCGAAGTTTTTCCAATCCCGGCGAATGCTATCCAAGGCTGACATGGCGTCGAACTCGGCTACGTCCAATTCTTTTTTTGCAAGCGAAGGCTTCATGCCAAAACTCCCGGCGGAGCGAAATCGCCCAAAATGACCCGATCAGGTCTTGCGTCTCACAGGGACAGGGCTGCCGCCCCTGTGAAACGCGAAACTAGGCCAGATTTATTAATCCGCGCGAAAGAATGCCAATGCGGCAGCTTTTAGCTGAAGCGAGGCTTATTGCATTCTTAAAATCGTGTTGATCAGCCGAAACGGACCCGCCTGCGCCGTGTTTTCCGGCAAAGGCGAACCGTATGACAGCGGCCCCTCTCATATAGGCTTTATCACCGCCGCGCACGGATCCACGCGCCCGGATAAATTGTCGCGCAATTAGCTAAAATTTGTGCCTTTCCGCCAAGTGTTCGCCAGGCATAAAGAACAGAAAAGCCTTATCAATCATATGTTTACTTTCTATTCAAATGACCCGGCCGCACAATGGCGCCGCTTTGATCTCCTCGCCGACGCAGACAATCGCGAAAGGCGCAGGACAAACGGAAACAGGTCATGTCGCGTCAAACCAGCACGTCTCCCAATCCCTTCTTCGAGCCTTTCGACATTTGCGCCCTGGACGAGCGGGCCGATGGCGGCGTCCGTCACATCCGCATGAGCCCTCGCGGAATTGCGATCGAGCGCCAGCTTAATGGCGTGAAGATGCATCTCATGGTGCCGATCCGCGGCTACGAGGGCGTCGTTCTGACGTGCGACGAGCAGCGCTTCTGCCGGATCGCGCTGGTCCATCAGGACGAGGATCTGACAATCGAACTGTATCAGGCGGCGGAGTCGCCGGCGGTGCTGGCAATCTGGCGGAGCTGGGCGGAATTCTTCGCGAAACCGGCCCTCTACCATGAGCCACCTGTCACCCGCGGCGCTCTCTCAGGCATGGGCTGGACGCCTCCGCGCCGTCGTGGCCTGCGGCTCGATGAGCGCCGTCCCCGCTTCCTCAAGCGCCGCCGTTGCGGCCAT
>SCSF01000139.1 GCA_004298435.1 Beijerinckiaceae bacterium | reverse complement strand
TTCAAGCCGGAGAGCTTCGATCTCGCCGTGTCGGCGCTGGCGCTGCACATGGTCAATGATCTGCCGGGCGCTCTGGTCCAGATCCGCCGCAGCCTGCGCCCCGATGGATTGTTTATCGGCGCGATCATTGGCGGCGGCAGCCTCACTGAATTGCGCGAGGCGCTTGGCGAGGCGGAAGCGGAGGTCACCGGAGGCGCATCGCCGCGCGTCGCGCCCTTCGCCGATGTGCGCGACATGGGCGGCCTGCTGCAAAGAGCCGGGTTTGCCCTGCCGGTGGCAGATAGCGAGCCGCTCAATGTCCGCTACGACAATCTTCTCGCCCTGATGGCGGATCTGCGCGCGATGGGCGCGACCAATGCGCTTGCCGAGCGGCTGCGCAGCCCGACGCGACGGCAGGTTTTTATGCGCGCCGCCGAAATCTATGCCGAGCGTTTCAGTGATCCCGACGGGCGTATCCGCGCGACATTCGAGGTGATCTTTCTCTCCGGCTGGGCGCCGCATGCGAGCCAGCAGAAGCCGCTCGCGCCCGGCTCAGCGCGGATGCGGCTTGCCGATGCGCTGCGAACGAAAGAAATCAAGCCGGAGTGACCTCCAGTTATTGCACGAGTTCCCATGTGACCTGTACTTGCACGTCTAGCGGCAGGGTGCCCGGCTGAACTGGAATATCCGCTGCTTCAGATCTTCCCAACATGGCGGCCGCTTTGAAATAGGGGCGGGGCATCGGGCTGCCGGCAGGCGAAATCTCCAGCACGCGGCCAAGATGCAGGCCAAGCGGCGCGACATAGGCTTTGGCCTGACGCAGCGCGTCCTTCACGGCTTCGCCGCGCAGCCTGTCATAGGCGTCCTCCTTGTGATCGGAGTCGAAGCTGATGCCCTGGAATTCATTGGCGCCCTTGTCGACGAGCCGGCTTGCGATCATGCCGGCCTTGTCGATCGCATGGATGCGGATCGTCAGGCCATTGCGGGCTTGATAGCCGCGCAGGACGCGCTTGGTGACACGGCCGCTGCCGTCATGCTGTTCGTCATAGACGGGCATGAGCGTGACCGAATCCGTTTTGATGTCCTTCTCAGCAATGCCCTGCGACTTGAGATCGTCGACCACCACTTGCGCCGCCTTGGCGTTTTGGGCGGCGGCCGCTTCCGCCGTCGAGCGTTCCGTCATAACGGCCAGGGAGAGGATCGCGATGTCCGGCACGATCTCCGTCGTTGCGCGGCCTGTCACGGTGATAGCCGGAACCGTCTCCTTAAGCGCCGGCGCTGCCTGCGCCGAAGCTGCGAAGCCCATAAGCGCGAGCCAGAACAAGGCTGAAAGGCGGAGCGTTCTCACCATAGGCGACAATCCTTTTAATCATTGCAAAGCAGCGCGGCATCGGCATCTGGAGAATGCCCGCCAATGCTGCTAAGGGGAAGAATGACCCTGAACCAGATGCAGCTTGATGGGCCTGCGCGGCCAAACGGTGGCGCTTGCGTCCCCGCCAGCCCGGATAGCCTGAAAAAAATCTCCCTCGTCGGCGCCACCCGGAGCGGCCTTGCGGATGCCTGCCTTAGCATCGGCGTGCCTGAGCGCGAGATCAAGATGCGCACGGCGCAGCTCTGGCACTGGATCTATTTCCGGGGCGCGACCTCCTTCGATGTGATGCTCAACATCGGCAAGGGGCTGCGCGCCCGCCTCGCTGAAAGCTTCAGTCTGGCGCGGCCCGAAGTCGTCGCCGAGCAGATTTCGCAGGATGGCACCCGCAAATGGCTGCTGCGCTTTCCGCCGACTGCGGAGAACGAGAAGGGCGCCGAAGTCGAATGCGTCTACATTCCCGAGAGCGATCGCGGGACGCTCTGCGTGTCGAGCCAGGTCGGCTGCACGCTCACCTGCACCTTCTGTCATACCGGCACGCAAAACTTCGTGCGGAATTTATCGACTGCCGAGATCGTCGCACAATTGATTGTTGCGCGCGAGCGGCTCGGTGACTTTCCGGGCCTGACGCCGCCAACAGACGGACTTCTGCCGCATCCTGAAAGCCGCGCCGTCTCGAACATCGTCTTCATGGGCATGGGCGAGCCGCTCTATAATTTCGAAAATGTGCGCGACGCTGTGGACGTGCTCTCGGATGGCGAGGGTCTTGCCCTGTCGAAGCGGCGCATCACCGTCTCGACCGCGGGGGTCGTGCCGCAGATCGAGCGGCTCGGCGCAGAGGCGTCGCCCATGCTGGCGATTTCGCTGCATGCGGTGCGCGACGATCTGCGTAACAAGCTCGTTCCGCTCAACAAGAAATACCCGCTGAAAGATTTGCTCGACGCCTGCCGCGGCTATCCGGGCCTCTCGAATGCGCGGCGGATCACCTTCGAATATGTGATGCTGAAGGACATCAATGACTCATTGGCGGAGGCGCGCGACCTCGTGCGGCTCCTGAAGGGCATACCGGCCAAGATCAATCTGATCCCCTTCAATCCCTGGCCCGGCACGCCTTACGAATGCTCCGATTGGGAGCGGATCGAGGCGTTTTCCGAGATCATCTTCAATGCCGGCTATGCGAGCCCGGTACGGACGCCGCGCGGCAGGGACATTCTGGCTGCCTGCGGACAGTTGAAGAGCGAGACCGAGAAACTGCGGGCGCGGGCGCGGCTGGTGGTCGATCCGGCTTAGGCTCTGCCGAAGGGTATTTGCGGGCTTCGGGCGGCGGCAAACAGGCAATGTTGCCATTTGCTCTCAAAATGAGATCATTGATAGCATCCCTTCTCGGGGCGAGCGATGCCCGGAAACCTGCATATACGCAATCTGGACGACGACTTGATCGCACGGCTCAAGCGGCGTGCGACGCGCCATGGCCGCTCGACTGAGGCCGAACATCGGGAAATTCTTCGCCAAGCGCTCGCCCACGAGGAGGAACCCGCCTTCGACAAGCTGGCCGCAGATTTGCGGAAGCTGACGGAGCGACACAAGCAGACGGACTCGGAGCGATTGCTCAGGGAGGGGCGCGACGAGCGGTGAAGAATTCGTTGTCACGGCAGCGTGCTGTCGGACAAAACAGCACGTCCAAGCTCTCCTACTGCGGCGTTGAATATTACGCTGCCTTCGCAGAGCGCCAGCCGACAATCGCGAGCACGGCGAGCACCGCTGAGATAATCGCATTCCAGCCGGCGAGGGACAGCCCCAGGACCCGCAGCGCGACCTCATCGCAGCGCACGACCTTGACGTTGTGAAGCTGTTTCAGAAAATCCTGCATGGTCGCGGCTTTCTGGAACGAGCCCGTGCAGCCGGAAGGACCGGCCCAGAAATGGTATTCGACACCGGCGTGATAGACGCCGAGCGCAGTGCCCGCGGCAAAGATGAGAAACAATGCGGCAAAACTTGCCTGCAAGGCCGCCCCCTGCTGCTGCCGCCGGGAGAGGAGAATGGCGAGGAAAGCCACGGCTATGCCCGCGTAATAGGGCAGCCTTTCCGTCAGGCAGAGCTCGCAGGGCTTGTAGCCCAGAAACTGGAAAATCCAGGCACTCCCGACAGTCGCTATGGCGAGGACGAAAATCGCCAATGCCGCATTGGCCGCCGGTTTGCTGCGTACGCCGAAGTTTTTCACTTATGCCTCACACCATATGGCCGACGAGCCAGAAGCCCAGAATGGTTATGCCCGCAAGAGCGAGGAGAAACACCCCGAAATATTTTTCGAGAAAGCCGTTAATTGTGCCGCCGAAACGATGCAATAGGACGGCGACGATAAAGAAACGGGCGGCGCGGGTAATTGTGCAGAGAAGGATGAACAGCGGCAGACTATAGGCGAGAAGGCCGCTGGTGATCGTGACGATCTTGAAGGGAATAGGCGTCAAGCCCTTGATGAGGATGACCGCCCAGCCCCATTGCGCGTAAAGCGCCTTCAATTCAGCGACGCGATCGCCATAGCCATAGATCGAGATCAGCCACTGGCCGACGGAATGGAACAGCAGGGCGCCGATCGCATAGCCCAGAAGACCGCCCGTCACCGAACCGACTGTGCAGATCAACGCATAGAAGAGCGCCCGGTTGGGCCGCGCGATCGACATCGGCACGAGGATCGTATCGGGCGGGATCGGGAAAAACGAGCTCTCCGCGAAAGCGATAAGGCCGAGGGCAAGCGGCGCATGGCGGCTCTCGGCCAAGGATAGCGTCCATGGATAGAGCTTTTTGAACATGAGTTTCCTGAAAGCGGCCCCGCCACATCCTGCCGGACGGGCGTGGCTACGAGGTCATTGCAGTCGAATAAAGGCCACCGTTCCTTAACAGGGAGAAAAGACCTGGAGCCTGCCGAAAAGTCGCCAAAAGGCATGCGCCGGCTAAAATCGTCTGCCCGCGAAGATGAAATCAACGAAGGCGCGCAGTTTCGGCAGACCCGCGCGGGTCTTGGTGAAAACGATATGCAGTGGCGCGGGCGGCCGTTCATAATTTTCAAGCACGGATACGAGCCGCCCGGCCGCAAGATCGGCAGCGACTTGCCACAGGGGCGCGCGCACCAGGCCGCGGCCCTGCACCGCTGCGGCGACAACCACATCGAGCGCATTGCTGGTAAGCCGCGCTGGCGGAACGATGGTCGTCCTCTCCCCGCCGCCTGTCTTGAAGCGCCATTCCGGTGCTGCGCCGGCATCGGCGAAGATGAGACATTCGTGGTGAGCGAGATCCTCGGGAGTTTCCGGCACGCCGCGCGCGGCAAGGTAAGATGGCGCGGCGCAGACGATCATACGGATGTCGCCGAGCTTGCGCGCGATCAGCCCGGAGCTTTCCAGCCGGCCGACCACCAATGCGGCATCGAGCCCCTCTTCGACGAGACGCACTGGCCGATCGAGCAACAGGAGATCGACCGAAATGCGCGGATACGTTGCCAGAAACTCCGGCAACAGAGGCGCGAGCCAGGCCCGGCCGAGCAGCGAGGGCGCGCTGATGGCGAGGCGTCCGGCCGGCGCTTTCTGGCGCGCGCTCAGCGCCTCTTCAGCGGCTTCTATCTCCACGAGAATACGTCTCGCATCCTCCTGGAAGAGCCGGCCCTGTTCGGTGAGTGCCAGCGAACGCGTCGTGCGCTCGACAAGCTTGGCCCCGAGACGCGTTTCAAGCTCCGTCAGGCCGCGGCTGACCGTCGCCGGCGAAAGACCAAGCTTGCGTGCAGCCGATGCGAGAGAGGCGCTTTCCGCGGTGACAGCAAACCATCGCATCAGATCGAAATAATCGGCCATGACTTTCGCGGCTCAGGAAAACGTACGTGTTCTGCAAGGCTGTCTTGCGGCATCTCCCCCTAGCGCACCCCTCGGGCGCGCCTCAGGATGAAGGTAGGGCGGTGAAGATACAGACTCCTCACGCTGAGGAGCAACGCGAAAGCATTACTTGGGACAGGCCATGAATCGCACGACGATCTGGGTGATGACATTGGCGGCCGGCATTGTTGTCGCCAATAACTATTACAATCAGCCGCTTCTGGTCGATTTCGTCCATGCGTTCCATGCTTCGTCGCGCGAGGTCGGCGCTGTGCCGATCCTCACGCAGATGGGCTATGCCTGCGGCCTCGTCTTTCTGCTGCCACTGGGCGACATGATCGAGCGCCGCCAGCTCGTGACCTTTCTGCTCACCCTCGCCTGCCTGTCGCTCATCGCCGTCGCCCTATCGCCCAATGTCGCCTGGCTCGCTTCGGCAAGCTTCATCCTCGGCTTCACGAGCGTCGTGCCGCAGGTCCTGCCGGCCTTCGCGGCGCAACTGGCCGAGCCGAAAGACCGTGGCCGCATCGTCGGCCACATCATGGGCGGGCTGCTCTGCGGCATTCTTCTCTCGCGATTTGTCGCCGGCTTTACCGGCCGCTACCTCGGCTGGTCGGCGATCTACTGGATTGCGGCCGGGCTCATGCTTGTGCTGACGGTCGCGCTGCGAGCGACGCTGCCGCACGCCGCGCCGCGCTTCAAGGGCCATTATTTTGCGCTTCTGCGCTCGCTCGGCACGCTCCTGATGGAACAGCCTGTGCTGCGCCAGACGGCGGCGGTCGCAGCCCTGCAATTCGCCGCCTTCAGTGCCTTCTGGACGACGCTTGCCTTCGAGCTTTACAGCCTGCCGGCGCATTACGGCAGCGCGGTCGCCGGGAGTTTCGGGCTGGTCGGGATCGTCGGCGTGCTGGCCGCGCCGCAGGTCGGCCGCTTCGCGGACCGGAAAAGCGCGCGCTTCGCCGTCCTCGTCGCAAGCTTTATCTTCTTTGCGGGCTTCGTCATTTTCGTGCTTACCGATAGCGCGATGGCCGGCCTTGTCGCGGGCGTCATCCTGCTCGATCTCGGCATGCAGTCGGCCCATGTTTCCAATATGGCCCGCAACTATGCCCTCAAGGTCGATGCATTCAGCCGGCTGAATACGGTCTATATGGCAACGCGTTTCGTCGGCGGTGCGGCTGGCGCGACCTTCGGCAATTTCGCCTGGAGCGCCTGGGGCTGGCCAGGCGTCTGCGCCGTCTGCCTCATTTTGTCAGGCGCGGCGCTGTTATTGCAGTTCGTGGCGCCGGCAAGGGATTAGGCGGGGCTTTGAAACCTCCGCCTCTCCAATTTGTAGGATCACGCTTCCTGCTTGATCCGGGGTGCCTTGGTCGCGAACTGCTCGTCCTGCGTTTTCGCAGGCAGGCTGCCGTGAGCTTTGGCGTAATCGACGACCTGCCCGATAAGCTCGACGCCGAGGGGCGCCAGGGCTCGCTCCCACAGCTCGCGCGCGGTTTCGCCCTTTTTCACGAAGCACCAGTTTTGCGCGGCGACAGCGCCGGCGTCCATGCGTTCGGCCAGATGATAAATCGAGCCGCCGGCGATCGGATCGCCTTCCTTGATGGTCCATTCGACCGCCGCGATGCCGCGATGGCGCGGCAGCAGGGAGGGATGATAGCCAATGCCGCCGAGTTTCGACGCGGCGAGCGCCTCGGCGCCGACGCGTGCATGACTGTGCGCCGTGATGATGAGATCGGTGCCGGCGGCTATTTCATCGGCGGCGACATTTTTCGGGTCCTTTTGCACGACGACTGTGAGGCCAGCTTGCTTTGCCGCGTCGGCAAGCCGATCTTCGGCATCGGCGACAACGACAGACGCCAGGTCAACGTCGCGTCCCCGCAGCATGTCCAGGACGGCGACTCCGAAATGGCGCGAACCGACCAAAGTGATCCTCATCGGCGATATCCTCTAAATACAAAGAATTGAACGACAGCGGGCAGGCATGGATGAGCGTGGCAGGTTGCACTATCTGTCATGCCTGAGAGATTCTGCGCGCCGCGAAAAATCACTCGATTTATCCACGGATATGCTGCATGCAGCCTGCGCCGGCGGAGATTGAAAAATTGTGATGCCCATGTCCAGCATGAAATTCGCACGCAACTCCCGGCCGAACGTCATAACGGCGAAACTCCGCGACACGGTGGCGCCAGCGGCAAAGGTCGCGGTCACGCTTTGCGCGGCGAGCCCCATAGCGATGGCGGCTTCGCTTGGCCCGGCGACAGCGGCCCCGGCATGGCAGGCAGGCTTCGAATCGCGGCTCGAAATCCTCGCGCTCATCGAAACGCTGAACGCCAATCTGCTGGCGAGCCGCAGCGCGACAGAAACGCTGACAAAGTGGTGCGCCGCCCATCACATGGCCGAGCCGGTCCGGCTCGTCGCGCATCTCCAGCGCGATGTCGCAAAGCCGATCTCGCCCGAACAGCGAAAGCTGCTCGATATCGGCCCCGATGAGCCTGTGGCTTATCGCAGGGTCGATCTCGCCTGCGGCTCGCATGTCCTCTCGCGCGCCGACAACTGGTATGTGCCGTCGCGGCTCACGCCCGCGATGAATGCAGCCCTTCTCTCGAGCGATACGCCGTTTGGCCGCGTCGTCCGCCCGCTTCACCCGCGCCGCCAGACGCTCGACGTGAAAATGCTGTGGCACGCCTTGCCGCAAGGCTGGGAAATGCAACGGAGGCCTGCCGGCTCCGGGGATTCAGAAAAGCTCGTCATCCCGCCGCTGTTGTTCGAGCATCGCGCGGTCGTCTATGCCGCCAATGGCCAGCCGATTTCGGAAGTGGACGAAAGCTATACCGCGGCCATTTTGGATTTTCGTCCGCGCTCCCGCGCTGATTAGGTCATCCGTACCCGTTGGTCCGGAACAGAATATGGCATTTTTTCGATTCGCATTCTTGTTTCGTTACTATTAAAATCCTTGGAAAACCGGGACGGAGCGGACGAATTCCCTGTTCGTTCGAACACAGGACTCAAGGCGCGTTAATCTATTCCGAATATTTCTGGAACCTGCATGAAAGATGCGATCGGTCTTCCAATTAAGGACCGAAACTGCACCGGGCGGCGCGCCGGCGCGGGTGCGCGCCGCCATGCCAGACGCAACTCGAGACTCGAAGCCTCGTCCGATCCTGATCGGAACGGCGGCGATCATCGAGTTGCTGCATGAATCTCGCGACTGTGTTGAGCGAACCAGGGGTGAGCCATGAGCGAGGACTGCATTAGAGACGAGTTGAAGGAACTCGGTGAGCTTATCGGGCTGACTTCGGTCAAGGAAGCGATCGAAGATCTCGTCGTGCATCTCGTCAATGAGCGGAGCTATCGCGCCCAGGGCGCCAGAATTCTGCCGGCGCGCCGGCATCTGGTTTTCAGTGGACCTGCGGGAGTCGGCAAGAGGCGTGTTGCGCGCACATTCGGCCAGATTTGCGCGAGACTCGGTGCGCTGGAAAAAGGCCATATGGTGGTCGTCGATGGAGAAGACCTGACTGCCGTGAGCTTCGACAAGAAGGTTGCGCTGATGCGGGAGAGATGCGCGGCCGCGCTCGACGGCGTTCTCTTCATCAGGAACGACGCTTTCCTTCCTGCCGGAATACTTCGTTCGACCGGGGATCTGCGTCTCGACGCCGTCGATGTGATGATCGACTTCATGTTGCGTCATCGCGGTCGCATGCTTGTCATCCTCGACGCGCGGCCAAACCAGTTCGACTATATTTCGTTTCATCTCGGGCTGGCCCGCCTGTTCAATCAGACGATCGCATTCCCGCCCTACGACGTTTTCGAGCTCCTTCAGATTCTGGCCGCCAAAGCCAGGCGCATGGATCTCGAACTGCCGGAAGGAATCGAATGCGATCTGTTCCCCTGGATCATCGCCAATATGCGGCGCAGCGACTGGCGCAACGCATGCGAGATCGGTAATCTCTTCTCACGCGCTGTCGGTCAGCGCGCCTCGCGCGGCATACGGCTGCGGCGGGCGGATTTCGGCGCATTCGAGCGCGACGATTTCAGACAGGCTCTGGCGACGATGCAGTCCGATGTCCCGGTCCTGGCCCATCCGTTTGGCATCCCCGGCAGAAGGCCGCGGCCAGGGCTTCCGTGACGTAAGGTGTGGTTTGAATGCTCTATGAAGCAGCGAGACGCAGGAAACTCGCGAGACTGCCCGCCGCGGCAAATGCCGCGCCGATGCCGAGCGCCACCACAGTTCCATGAATCGACATGAGGCCGAGACACAGCGCGACAAGTGCAGCGCCGACCGTCTGCCCAAGCAGCCGTGAAGTCGCAACAATGCCGCTTGCGCCGCCTGCCCTTTCGTGTGGCGCCGAAGCGAGAAGGGCCTTGAGGTTGGGGGACTGGAAGAAGCCGAACCCGGCGCCGCAGACCACCATGCGCCAGCAGATGTCGAACGTGCTCGGCGCCTGCGGCATGAAGGTCATGCAGGCCATGCCGATCGCAAGGACGACCAGCCCACAGCCGCCCAGAATGCCCACGGCATAGCGGTCGGACAGCCGCCCGGCGAGCGGAGCCGTGATTGCGACGGCCGCAGGCCACGGCGTCATCAAAAGCCCTGTCGCGACCTGGCTGCGGTCGAGCACACCCTGAAAATAGAAGGGCAAGGCGACGAAGGCGGCCCCCTGGCACGCGTAGGAGCAGGCTGAGGTGAGCGCGGAAAGCGCGAACATCGGCCGGGCGAAGAGATCGACGGGCAGCATTGGCGCCCGCAGCGACATCTGCCGCCAGACGAGCGCTATGCCAAAGGCGATCGCTGCCGCGAATCCGCCGACCGTGCGCAACGGCGGTGCGCTATGCCCCGCCTCTGCGAGCGCCATGATAAGGAAGCTGAACGTGCCTGCGTTCAAAACCGCACTGAGCCAGTCGAAGCGATGCGTCGATTTCGGCGTGTGCGGCAGGCTCATAAGGGCGAGCACGAATGCGCCGATGCCAAACGGCACGTTGATCGCGAAGAGCCAGGGCCAGTTTGCGACAGCGAGCACGGCTGAGGCCATCGTTGGCCCGATCGCTGCGGCGACCGCCACCACGAGCGCCATCAGGCCGACGGCCCGGCCGAGCCGTCGCGTCGGGTATATGTAGCGGACGAGAGCGGTGTTGACGCTCATCACGCCCGCGCCCCCGAGCCCTTGCAAAGCGCGCGCGATCGCAAGGCTCGGCAGCGACCAGGCCAATGCGCAGATGAGGGAAGCCACAGTGAACAGAACGAGGCCTGATATATAGACCCGGCGATAGCCGAAGATTTCTCCCAGCGAAGCGAGTGGAAGAATCGAGATCATCACCGTGAGCTGATAGGCGTTGACGATCCAGATCGAATCCGCTGCCGGCGCATGAAGATCGGTCGCAATCGTCGGCAGCGCCGTATTGGCGATGGCGGTGTCGAGCGTCGCCATCGCGACTGTGATGACGATCGGTATGAGCGCCAGCAGCCTTTGTCGGGGCGGCAAGCCAGCGGGACCAGCGCGATGTCCGTCTCCTGTGCGAAGTTCCTGCGCAACAGGCGCTTTCAGGCGCCTCACAGCCGCAGTTGAAGCAGAAGACGGCAAAGACTTGGGAAAACTCAAAGGGCAATCAGCCTTGCAGATTGGTCTGGAAAGCCGTCAGCATAATGAGAACTGCGGAGGCGGCGACCACGCCCTTTGGCATAGGAGCCACTGAGCAGACCGGGACATAAGGCGTAACACTTCCTGCGCCAGTCCCTGGCTTGCGCTTTCACGCGATGATGATTGCGCTATTTGCCGCATTGGCATGGTCGCCGCAGGTTGCGGCCAATCTACCGGCAAGCAAAGCCGTCAACCTTCGATTTCCTCGCGAAGAATTTCGAGCGCCAGCCAGTCTTCTTCGGCTTTGGCGAGATCTGTCTCAACTTTGGCCAGAGTCCCGGATGTTTTGGCGAAAAGCGCCGCATCACGCGAATAGAGATTCGCGTCGGCAAGGATCGCCTTCAGGCGCATCGCATCTTTCTGTAAGGCATCGATGCGTGCGGGAAGTGTTTCAAGCGCATGCTTCTCGTTGAAGGAGAGCTTGCGTTTGGCCTTCGCATCCCTTGTGGTTTGTGGCGCGGTGGCGGCCTTCTTGCCCGTCTCCTGTGCGGGTTTCGTTGCAAGGGTTCTGGCGTCGATGCCCGCACCGCGTTGCGCAACCATGTCGCTGTAGCCGCCGGCGTATTCGACCCAGCGTCCGTTTCCTTCGGCGACAAGAACGGAATTCCCGACGCGATCGAGGAAATCGCGGTCATGGCTGACGAGGATCAGCGTTCCCTGATAATCGGCCAGCATCTCCTGCAAGAGATCGAGCGTTTCGAAATCGAGGTCATTGGTCGGTTCATCGAGGACGAGAAGGTTCGATGGTGTCGCAAGCGCGCGCGCAAGCATGAGACGGCCACGCTCGCCGCCGGAGAGACGACCAATCGGTGTGCCGGCCTGCTCCGGCCCGAACAGAAAGTCCTTCATGTAGCCAACGACATGACGGCGGCTGCCGGCAACTTCGATAAAATCGCTGCCGCCACCGGTCAGGGCTTCCTTCAGGCTCATCGCTGGATCGAGGCTCGCGCGGCTCTGGTCGAGGCTCGCCATCGCG
>SCSF01000138.1 GCA_004298435.1 Beijerinckiaceae bacterium | reverse complement strand
ATGCCGATGCCGAAGCGCATGCGCAGCACGCGCTCCTCGCGCGGCGTCAGCGATGCGAGAACGCGCGTCGTCGTCTCGCGGAGATTGCTCTGGATCGCCGCATCGATCGGCAGGATCGCATTCTTGTCCTCGATGAAATCGCCGAGATGCGAATCCTCCTCGTCGCCGATCGGGGTTTCGAGCGAGATCGGCTCTTTGGCGATCTTCAACACCTTGCGCACCTTTTCGAGCGGCATGGCGAGCTTTTCGGCAAGCTCTTCGGGTGTCGGCTCGCGGCCGATCTCATGCAGCATCTGGCGCGAGGTGCGGACGATCTTGTTGATCGTCTCGATCATATGCACGGGAATGCGGATGGTGCGCGCCTGATCGGCAATCGACCGGGTGATCGCCTGACGGATCCACCAGGTCGCGTAAGTCGAAAATTTGTAGCCGCGGCGATATTCGAATTTATCAACCGCCTTCATCAGGCCGATATTGCCTTCCTGAATCAGATCGAGAAATTGCAGGCCGCGATTGGTGTATTTCTTGGCGATCGAAATCACGAGGCGCAGATTGGCCTCGACCATTTCCTTCTTCGCCTGACGCGCCTCGCGCTCGCCCTTCTGGACGAAGTGGACGATCTTGCGGAATTCCTGGATTTCGAGGCCGGTCTCCGTCGCAAGCGCCTGAATGTCGGCGCGAATGTCGCGGATCGGATCCTTGGCGCGGACGACAAAATCCTTCCAGCCGCGATTGCCGAGCTTCGACACGCGTTGCAGCCATTTCGGATCGAGTTCCGAATTGTGGTAGTTCTTGAGGAAGTCCTCGCGCGCGACGCCGCATTCCTCGGCATGGCGCAGGAGCTTCGTTTCGAAGCTGATCAGCCTCTTGTTGATGTCATAGAGCTGCTCGACCAGAGCATCGATGCGGTTCTGGTTGAGGGAAAGCGATTTGACGTCTGTGACGATCTCTTTTTTGAGCGTCTTGTATTTGCGTTCCTGCGCGGGCGTCAGCGTCTCGTTCTTGAGCTTGTTCTCGACGTTCTGATCTTGCAGCTTGCGCAGCTTGCTATAGGCGCTGGCAATACGGTCGAAGGTTTCCAGAACCTTCGGCTTCAGCTCGGCTTCCATGGCGGAGAGCGACACGGAATTTTCCATGTCCTCTTCTTCCTCCTCGAAGTTCTCTTCGAGATTCGGCATGCCGTTTTCGTCGCCGTTGCCGCGCAGGCCGACAGGCGGGTTCAGCGGCGCGGTGGCGGGTGCGCGCGCGGCCACAAGCGCCTCCGCGGCGCCCGGCTCCGTCATATCGATCTTCGGCGTGTTCTTGCCGTCCGGCCCGGCATAGGTCGCCTCAAGATCGATGATGTCGCGCAGAAGAATCTTGGCCTCGTTCAACTGGTCACGCCAGATGATGATGGCCTGAAAGGTGAGCGGGCTTTCGCAGAGGCCCGCGATCATTGCCTCGCGGCCAGCCTCGATGCGCTTCGCAATCGCGATTTCGCCCTCGCGCGACAGAAGCTCGACGGAGCCCATCTCGCGCAGATACATGCGCACCGGGTCGTCGGTGCGGTCGGCGGGCTCGGACGTGCGGGTGGTCAGCGCCTTGGGCTGTGCGGCCTCGACGAGATCGCCGCCTTCCGCCTCTTCTTCCTCGGCGGCCTCCTCGCTTTCGCCGTCGTCCTGCTCCTCGCTCTCGATGACATTGATGCCCATTTCGTTGAGCATCGCCAGAATGTCTTCGATCTGCTCGGAATTGACTTCCTCGGACGGAAGCACCGAATTCAATTCCTTGTAGGTGACAAAGCCGCGCTTCTTCGCGAGCTTGATCATCCGCTTGACGGCGGCATCCGACAGATCGAGGAGAGGACTGTCGGTCGTCTCTACCACAGCGGCCTCGCCTTCGGCCTTTTCATTGTCTTTCTTCGCCATCAAACATCTCCGAACCAGAATGCGCATGGCGACCGCCACGGCTTCTTGCTGGTTTGACTGAACAATTACCCGTTACTCCCGTCACGCTGCCATTGCGGGCAGCGCCGCCCGATCGCGAAAGCGCCAGGCTTCAGCCCAAGGCTTCCGGTCAAGCACTCCCATATAGAGCGGCACGCTGCTGGAACGAGATCCCCGCACATGCGTTAACGGCTGCACGACAACATCGCCTATTGGCTCGCGCGCGGATCCGAATGATCCTGCCACCCCTCGAATCGTTCTCTTATCGGCGCCAAGGTTTCTACAGCGTTACGCAACGCGAACATCCGGTGACGCGCGGGCGTCATCACAAGGCGCCGCTCGGCCGGCCGGAAGCCGAACCGAAATTATCCAAAGAAGCTTCAATCCCCGCCAGAGCTGACAATTGCTCCTGAATATCCTTCAGCCGGGCAAGATTGGTCTCGCTCCCGTCCTCAGCCAAGGCAATTTCCGCGGATTTCAGTTCTCTATTTAGAGCCGACATTTTGTGATGCAAGGCCAGGGCTTGCCGCAACGCCGCTTCGGCATCCGAATCGCTTGCCTCCGGCGCCACAATCCAGAGCGAGGCATGTGCTTTGAGCGATTCGAGCCGCCGCCGCGCCTGTCCCAGCCCGCACCGTTCGATCTCGGCCTGGACAGCGCCATGATCCTGAACCGCACCATGAGCCCAAAGGTCAAGCAATTTTTCTTTGAGAGCCCGCGTATCTGCGCTGTTCAGCTCAAGCTCGGCCAGCGCTTCCCCGTAACTGTCCATCAGCATCGGATGGTTCAGCAATATCAAAAGAATGATCGCTTCACGTCCTGACGGCCGCGCGGACCCGCCTTGCATCAAGGGCGAATTCGCGAGCTCGAAGCCGATCTGCGGCGGCGCGGCGATGTAATTGCCGCTGGGCGCTCCCATGCCTCCCCGCTGAAATCCAAATCCCTGACGCGGCGACCTTTGCGAAAATGCGCGGCCGCGCTGTTGGCCACGAGCCGTGGCCGGAGCAAAAGCCTGACCGAAAAGCCCCGCCAGACGTTCGCGGAACTCCGCCGCATAATAGCGCCGCAGCGTTTCATCCTGAATGAGGCCACAGAGCTCCGCCAGACGCCGTTCGAGCCCGGCGCGGCTTTCCGGCGTCGTGAGCGCGCCTTCAGTCTCGCGATGCCAGATGAGATCGACGAGGGGCCGCGCCTGCCCGATCACCTCCTCGATGGCTGCCGCGCCACCGGAGCGGGCGAGATCGTCCGGGTCCTGTCCATCGGGCAAAAGCGCGAAGCGCAGGGTTCGGCCAGGGCCGATGAGCGGCAGGGCAATGTCTATGGCGCGATAGGCGGCCTTGCGCCCGGCGCGGTCACCGTCGAAGCAGAGCACCGGCTCTTCCGCCATCTTCCAGAGCAGGGCGCATTGCGCTTCGGTCAGGGCCGTGCCGAGCGGCGCGACAGTCTCAGCAAAGCCAGCCACAGTCATGGCGATCACGTCGACATAGCCTTCGACGGCGATCACCGTGCCCTTCTCATGCGCTGCCTTGCGGGCATTGTGATGGTTGTAGAGCATGCCGCCCTTGTGAAAGAGCGGTGTTTCCGGCGAATTCAGATATTT
>SCSF01000137.1 GCA_004298435.1 Beijerinckiaceae bacterium | reverse complement strand
ATCGAGCGTTCTGTAGCGAAAGCGTCCGGGTTCGATCCAGCGTGAGCTGTCTTGCCGCGCGACGCCTGTGACATCGTAGCCGCGCTCGATCAGGACTTCGGCGACATAGCTGCCGTCCTGCCCGTTCACGCCAAGGACCAGGGCTGTCTTCACGTCACCCCAAATGCGCCTGGCTCAAATTCCGAGCACATGTTCAAGCATTTCTCCCGTGATGTCGGATTTGGCGAGTTCCGCATCGAGATTTTCCGCGCTGACGACCATGATCTCCGGCAAAGGAAAGATCATCTTCGTTCCGGCGAGGATGGTCTCACGCTCGCGGGCGAGGAACTCCTGTTTGAAATGCCACGGCAGCACCAGATAATAATCCGGCTTCATCTGGCGTGACTCTTCCTCGGAGATGATGCGGATGCCAGTTCCAAGCGTCAGCGCACCAACCTTGTCGGGGTTGCGATCCGCGGCATAAGGAACCTTGTAGGAATCGATGCCATACCATTGCAGCAGGACATTGCCCTTTGTCGATGCGCCATAGACATGCACGCTGCGGCCTTCCGCATGGATGCGCGCCAGCAACTCGGTCATCTTCGTGCGCAGCTCGTCAATGCGCAACTGGAACGCGAGATAGGGAACATTGGTGTCGAGCTGCATCTGGAACTCATGCACCTGCAAGCGGCGGATCAGCGCGTTGTCGCCCGCCGTATCGTGACTGAAGCAGTCTTTCTTGCAGACATAACAGCGGATGCTGCCGCCGTTGATCCAGTTGAGCGAAACCTTGAAGATCCGCAACCCCGCGCGGGCCATAATCGTGTTGAGCACGGAGAGGCTGTAATATTCGAGATGCTCATGGCACACCGTATCGAAGGAGTTCATCTCCAGCATCAGCGGCATATAGGACATCTCGAGAATCCATATGCCGTCGTCTTCCAGAAGCCCCTCGATATTCCGGGCAAATCCGACAGGATCTTCGAGGTCGTAGAACATGGCGACCGAAGTGACGAGATCGAAGCGCAAATCGCGCAAGCGATGCGCCGCCTTGTCGGATGGGAATACGGTGTTGATCACCTGGACAGGCGGCGCGATGGAAGCCGCTATATCCGACGGATCAATGCCCCAGCGCTCGAATGAATCGGGAATATAGCTGAGCAGCGTCCCGTCGTTGCAGCCGATGTCGAGCGCCCGCTTTGCGCCGCTGCTTAGAATCCCCATCGCGGATTTCACGATGCCAGCAAGATGCCGCCGCATCGTCTCGTTAGTGCCGGATTTGTACCAGTAATTTGCGTAAAGAATTTCCGGCGGAATGGAATGCGCGAGCTGGAGCAGGCCGCAAGCGTCTTCCTGTTTCGAGACATCGCAGCGCACAAGCCGCGTCGGTACACGGCGAATCGGCGGCATCTGCATCGGCGGCTTGACGAATGAACCCTGTAGAAATTGATCGCCGAGATCTATGACAGGCGTCAGATCAGGGCATCCGCAGACCCGGCAGCGTTGCTTGTGGAGAATGTGCATACGGGGCGGCAGCCTTACGAAAAGAGGCAGAATCTCTCAAGATTCGGCCTAATGCGGGCATGGAATCGCTACAACGGCGTCCGGTTGCTTTTCAACAAAATATTTCCATCTCTTCGATCTGGCGTATCCTGCAATCCATCCTCGCGCAATCCTCGCAATGCTATTGCGCTGATAGCGTGGCGAATCGCGTCTCCCACAGATCGCAGATGAGGCGAGTGGCGGCATGTTCCTGGATCAGCCAGAAACGGAAAGAGCGAGCGAATGAGCGCCGGCGGCGAGTCTTTGCCCATCGCGGCCTGGGTTCAGCACGGTCTCAGCCGGCTTGACCGGTCGATGCTCCTGCAAGGACGCGTTGCAGCGATGCAGGTTGCCGCGCGCGACCGAATCCGCAATCTCGGCGATATTGAATTTCAGGTGTTTTCGCAATGGGGCGAGGACGGCATCATCGAGTGGCTGTGCCACAAGCTGCCCGGCATCTCCCGATCCTTTGTCGAATTCGGCGTCGAGCATTTCACTGAGGGCAACTGCCGGTTTCTTATCGAGAACCGCGGCTGGCGCGGCCTTGTGATGGACGGCGGTGCAAGCAATATGGCGCATTTGCGTCAGCAGACGCTCTACTGGCGGCATGATCTCACGGCGGTCGCCGCTTTCATCACCAGCGAAAATATCAACGCCCTGATCAGGGATAATGGTTTTGCCGGAGACCTCGGCATTCTCAGCGTCGATATCGACGGCAATGACTATTGGGTTCTGCAAGCGATCGATTGCGTCAATCCGGCGATCATCATCTGCGAGATCAACGGGATTTTTGGCGATCTGAGAGCGCTGAGCGTTCCCTATCAGCCGGATTTCCGCCGTTTCGATGCGCATCATTCCGGCCAGTATTTCGGCTGCTCCGTTGGTGCCGCCAGGCTGCTTTGCGAGCGCAAGGGCTATGCGTTTATCGGCACCAATACGAATGGCGTGAACGCTTTTTTCGTTCGCAACGACCTTGCTGGACCGATCCTCGGGTCGATCGATGAGATCAGGGTGTGGGCGCCGCGGCATCGCGATTCACGCAACCGCGCCGGGCAGCTTGATTTTGTCCGCGGCCTCGGCCGCTATGAACTCATTGCCGACATGCCGGTGATTGATCTGGAAAGCGGGCGACCCTGCGCGCTACGCAGCATGCAGCCGCTCTATAGCGACGTCTTTCTTGAGGATTTCAGGTAGAAACGCTGTAACGCCCCGGCATCGTGTCGCCGGGTCCAAGCGCGCGCTGCATAAGCACGACGTCCAGCCAGCGCCCATGTTTCCACCCAACGGAGCGCATGATTCCAATCCGGGTGAAGCCCAGCTTTTCGTGTAGCCCTATCGAGGCTTTGTTATTGCTGTCGCCGATTACCGCGATCATCTGCCGGAAATCGAGGGCGGTAGTTTCGGAGACGAGACGGCCGAGGAGCCTGGCGCCGATTCCCTTTCCATGAAAGCCATCACGCACATAGATCGAGTTTTCAACTGTGTTGTCATAGGCTACCCGGGTTCGATAGGCGCTTGCATAAGCGAAACCGAGGATCTTGCGGTCCTCTTCGGCCACGATGAACGGGAAATGATCGATAGTGATGCTGCGCCACCTGTTCTTCATTTCCGCTTCGCCGGGCGGCACGATCTCGAATGTGGCCAGAGAAGTCAGGACGGCATGATCATAGATTGCCGCGATGGAAGGAATATCGCCCTCTTCACAATCGCGCAGAAGCAGGTTTTCGATTGAAGGCATGCCGGATCCTCGGGCGTCGCGCGTTCGATCTTTCTCCGGGCGGCGGCCGAATTGCATAAGTCGCGGGGCTCTGACTGGCAAGCCTTCGCTAACCCTGCGAAGATGGGCAGATTTCGTTAGAGCGTTTCTTTATGCGAACTGGCGGCCAACTCGCTGAAGACGCTATAATTCCGCAGCCAAAGTATGTTCGTATCCGGAATTCATCATGCCAGCTTTCACTACGCCAGCTTCCGCCCCGGGCGATGTCATCAAATTCTGGAAGGAGGCGGGAGTCGACCGCTGGTTTGCCAGCGATCCGGCCTTCGATGCGCAAATCCGGGAGCGTTGGCTCGCGGCGCATGAATTGGCGGCGCGCCGACAACTGGCGGATTGGGAAACTGATGCGGAAGGCATGCTGGCGCTTTTGCTTCTGCTCGACCAGTTCCCGCGCAATATGTTCCGTGGTTCGCCGCATGCCTTCGCGACCGACCTTCTGGCGCGCGGCGTGGCGGAGCGGGCGATGGCGCGGCGCGATGATCTGAAATTCGAGACTCCGTGGAAACGGCTCTTCTACCTGCCCTTCATGCACTCCGAGCGACTCGCGGATCAGCAACGTTGCCTCGATCTCTGCCGCGTCGCGAACGACGAGGATGGCTCGCGCTTCAGCCTGTTGCATTTCGACATCATCGCGCGGTTTGGCCGTTTTCCGCACCGAAATGCGACGCTTGGGCGTACAACGACGCCTGAAGAGCAGGCATTTCTCGATGCCGGCGGCTTTTCGGGATAGTCCCGGGCAGACCCGCCTGAATTGTCCGTGGTTTCGGCTTATAGCGCTATTCTCGCCGCGCTACGCATTCATGCGTGAACAAGGGGAGAATTTCATTTAAACTGCGGACCTTAACGTGCATCCATTCACAACGGCCCGAGCAATTTGCGCGAAAGTCTGACCGTCCTTGCCGGACTCCTGATTCTCGTTTTGAGCGCCGCGCTCGTCGTGCCCTATTTCGTCAACTGGGACGCCGAGCGCGGGCTGGTCGAGTCGCAGCTTTCGGAAGTTCTGGCGCGGCCCGTGAAAATTCGTGGCACAATCGACCTCAAACTGTTGCCGACGCCCTATCTGCGGCTTGCCGATGTCGAAATTGGCTCGCCCACAGCGGGGCCTGAGATCAAAGCCGACGCGGTTCAGCTCGAAATCGCCCTGCCGGCGCTGCTTCGCGGCGAAGTCGATTTCGTCGAGGCGAAGCTGGTGCGCCCGCAACTGGCACTCACGATCAAGGATGATGCCCTGCCGCTCGGGCCGCCGCTGCGGCATTTGACGGGGTCCATGCGTTTCGAGCGCATCTCGGTTGAAGACGGCAGCCTGAGCCTCAATGATCCGGCGACCGGACGAAGCTACGCCGCCACGGATATTTCGTTGAGCGCCGAGGCGGGCTCTCTTTCGGGTCCGTTCAAGGCGGAGGGCCATTTTGCCGTCAATGGACAAGCGACATCGTTTCATTTTGGAAGCGGCGAGCGTAACGGCGATCGCATGCACTTCAAGCTCATCCTCAACGGAAACGAGCAGCATCCGCGCGCCGATCTCGATGCCGCTCTCGTCTTTGCCAAGTCGAGCCTGCCTTCGGTTTCCGGCCAGATCACGCTCGCCGGCAATTTGAGCGGCGCAATCGCGCTGCCCTGGCAGGCGTCCGGCAAGCTTACGGGGAGCCTTCGGAAGGCTGCTATCGATAATCTCGATCTTCAACTCGGCGGCGCCGATCGCGGTATGAGCTTGAATGGCGCCGCCCGGTTTGCATTCGGCAGAGAGCCGCGGATCAATGCGACGCTCAAGGCGCATCAGATTGATCTGGACCGGCTCTTGAATGCGAAGGGTTCGCCGCCAGCCATGCAGCAGCTCGAGCGCGCAATCACCAAGGCTATGAGCTCCGACAGCCCGATTGGCAATGGCATGCCGCTGAAGCTCGGCTGGTCCGTTGCCACGGCCATTCTTGGCGGCGACTCCTTAAGCGGTCTTTCCGGAGAGCTGTCGCTCGCGGGCGGACAAAGCCTCGGCCTGAAATTCGACGCGAGTGGGCCGGGCCGCTCGCATTTGCATCTTGAAGGCAAGGTGGAGACAGGCGCTGCCGCAGGCTTCAAGGGCGATGTCGAAGCGGGAAGCCGTGACGTCGCACGGCTGAAGACATGGCTCATGGCAAACCTGCCACAAGACAAATTTTGGCTTGCCGCCTTGCCACAACAACCCTTCGATGTTTCCGGCCTTGCCAATCTCTCTGGCGTCGGCTTCGTCGTGCAAGACCTCGCGCTGAGACTGGGGCCGTCGAATCTGTCCGGCACAGTGGCTTACACAAAGTCGGTCGGGAGCGACGCGGCGCGATTTTTCGCGGATGTGTCCGTGCCTCGTCTGGATCTCGATAGCGTTCCGGATGTGACGAGCTTTGCCCGATGGACAAAGCCTACGGATCTCTCATTGCGTTTCGACGCGCAGGCCGCAAAGATAGGCAGCGAGGGCGGGCTTGAAACCGGTCATATCCATCTGAAACTGGAAAAGACCGGGCGGCATGCGCGGCTCGACCAGTTTACGGTGACGGGGCTTGGCGGCGCCGATATTGCTTTGCATGGCAATTGGGACGGTCAGTCAGGCGATATGGCTGGCACGGTCGATAGCAAGAAACTTGAGGCCGCCGCGGCGCTGCTGCATCGCCTGGCGCCTGGCCGTGTGACCGATATGATTTTGGCGCGCGCCGCGGAACTCTCTCCGATCCATGCGAAATTTACGGCGCAAGGCCGCATGGGTCCGCAAAATACGATCGTTTTGTCCGGTCTCGATATGACAGGGACGACCGGAGGAACAAAGATCGCAGCTAAACTCTCATCGAAAGCCCCCGCATCCGGCGAAGGGGCGCCCGCCGATCTCAGCCTCACCGCACAACTCGATTCCGGCGATGGCCTTGCCCTTATTCACCAGCTCGGATTTGCGGTGCTGCCGTTGCATGGCTTCGGGACAGGGCATATCGCAATCACGGCGAACGGCAATCTCGGCAAGGGCTTCACGACGCAGGCGACAGCCGTGCTGGCGGACACGCGTGCAGCATTTACCGGCAACGTCGAACTCGGCTCCGCCTCGCCGCATGCGGCAGGCAAGGTGCATATGACGAGCGCTGCGCTGACGCCGTTGCTTGAGGCTACGGGGCTGGCTTTTCCCGATCCGGTTATGCGCCTTCCAGCCGATGTGAAAGCCGATGTCGATGCGGACGCGAGCGGTGTTGTTCTGCGGGATCTGTCCGGCACTTTCGCGGATGATCGGATTGCCGGAAATCTCACTTATGATGCGGCGAAAAATCGTGTGACGGGCTCGCTCGACACCGGTCAACTCTCACTCGCTACACTTCTCGCAACGGGTTTTGGCCAGATGTCTGCGCCGAAGGCCGGTGCGCTCTGGTCGAGCCACAAGTTCGGCTCCGCGATGCTCGATCTGCCGCCCATCGATCTCGCCCTGCATGCGAAAAGCCTCGATCTTCTGCCGCAGATTTCGGGTAGCGACGCACGCTTCGGTCTTGCGATTTCGGGCCGCCGCACCGGCTTCAAGATGACGCTGCGCAATGTTGCGATGAAGCTCGGCGACGGTACGCTTGCGGCTGATCTCACTTTGCGCCGCAATGGGGCGACGGCTGCCGCCTCGGGCCAGGTGAAACTCAAGGACTATGATCTTGCCCTGCCAAGCCTGCGCGGGAAACTGAGTGGCGAACTCGATTTCGCAGGCACCGGAGACAGTGCGGCTGCGATGATTTCCGGCCTCGCCGGATCCGGCACGCTCACCTTCGCCAATCTTGTTTTGCCGCGTACGGATCCGGGCGGCATGCAGCGCGTCTTCAAATCGATCGAGGACGACGATATGAGTCTCGATCCTGACGAGGTCGATCGAACGTTATTGGCGGAACTGGACAAGGGTGCGTCGCATCTCGGCAGCATGACGTTCGAGGCGGGATTGGCAGCCGGCACGTTGCGGCTGACGCCGAAAGGGATGAAGCCGAAAAGACTCGACTCCAGCATTGAGGAAACTTTGCAGGCGAGTCTGGACATCGACAGGCTTTCGCTCGATCAGCGCAGCCATTTGACGCTTGTGGATTTGCCAAAGGACTGGAATGGCCCGCCCCCCTCGATCAATCTCGTGTCGGCTGGAGCGCTGAACAATCCGACGCGCACTATCGAATCCGGCATCTTCGTCAATACGCTCGCGGCGCGCGCGATTGCGCGGGAAAACGCCCGCATACAGGCGCAGGAATTCGACATCCACGAGCAGGCGTTCTTCTATAACAGACACAAATCGGAACGCCGGCGCGAACAGGAGCGCACGAAAGCCAAAGAAGAGGCCGAGCGCGCGGCAAATCTGAATGCGGCGGCGGAGAAATCGCCATCCGTCCCCGCGATCCAGCCAACGGCGAAGGACAAAACCAAAAAAGAGAAAGCCGCTCCGGCTGGCGCGGCGGCGCCTTTGCGAATTGAGCGGCCGAGCGCAAAGCGCAGGGCTCAGGCGGTGCCGCTGCACCCCGGCAATCATTCGCCGATCATCAGACGGCCGCTCCCGCCGCCTGCGGCGCAAGCCCCGGCATTGCCGGGACCCGTCAACGATCCCTTGAGCGAAGGGCGATTTTAGAAAGAACAGCGTGTCCGCTCCTCTCCCCGTTTACGGGGAGAGGTAAGGTGAGGGGCAGGGTGAGTTGTTTCTGCGATTCAGAATGGGCTGTCGAACGCAATTGCTTGATCGCGACCAATCCCCTGGCCCCTCACCCTAACCCTCTCCCCATCGCTGCGCTTATGGGGAGAAGGAACTATTTTGCCAATGAAGTGCCTTGCTTCAGCGAGGTAAGCACGAAGACGCGAATTGCAGATGAGAGGTTTGCCTCGCCGCGCGCGGCATCGATCTCGGCGACGAGAGCCGCAGTAGAAATGTCGCGGCTTCGGGCGAGTTGCCTCAACTCGTTCCAGAAAGCCTCTTCCAGCGAAATGCTCGTCCTGTGTCCGGCAATCGCGAGGGAGCGTTTGGAAACCGCATAGGGCGTGGCTTTTGCCGGCTGTGTCTCAGTCGCCATCTGTTTCGCGGCGATGCCCCTCGAAGCGGCGGGTAGCAAGCGCCTCGGCCTCTGCCGTCAATGCGCGCTGCGCCTTGCTCTGGCCGAAACGTATGCGATTTTCAGCGGCGGCATCTGCCCTCGCTTCGCGCTGCTTCGTTTTGCGCGCGCGGCGCAAATTGATGATCTCGCTACTCACGGCTTCTTCCGGAAGGCGTCGATGGAGACGACATTCGGCTCGTTCGCGGGCTGGAGCGCTGCGGCCTCCTCGGCGGCGGGGGCAGGAGCCTTGGCGGCTTCATCAGGCGCTTTCGGCGGATCGATTTCCACAGGCTCGCTGCCGCTGCCCCGAGGCTTCGCCTTGTCGCCAGCCGAGAGACGCGCACGCGCCATTGGGTCGGCAAAGGCGGCCTGTTTTTCTGCTGGCGGCAAGGTAGCCGCCGCGGGGCCTTCGGCAGAGGCATCCACCTCGAATTTGAGGCCGAAATCGACAGACGGATCGAAAAAACCGGTCAGGGCGGTGAAAGGAATCGCCAGGGTCTCTGATTTGCCGTGAAATGACAAACCGACCTCGAATCCCGCTTCGCCGACGACCAGATCCCAGAACTGATGCTGGAGCACGATCGTCATTTCCTGCGGATATTGCTCCCGCATGCGGCTCGAGAGCCGGACGCCCGGCGCCTGGGTCCGGAAACTGATGAAAAAATGATGATCGCTCGGCAGGCCGTCGCGGGCCGCCTCCGCCAGCACATGCCGCACCACGCTGCGAAGCGCGTCCTGCACAAGAAGGTCATAGCGGATCAAATCGGTCGCCATTCTTGCTTTCCGAGGCATTCTGTCGAAACTTGCGCCCGATCGCGCTCCGAAAAGGCTTCCACGATCCTGCGCGTGCAAAAGTGGAGGCTTCTGTTGCCAGGTGCCTCCGAACCCCGCCTTACAGGGCTAACTGCAAGGGCTTTGAATCGGTACCGTCACCGCATTACGCAGCGAGGGCCACCGGAGCATAGTTGTCGTTGGCAACTATAGATTCGGCCCGATGACGGCGGAACCATGCCGGGCAAAAGATCATCCTTTAGACTTCCCGTCGAACCTATTTCGCCCCCGCCAAAATTCAACTCGTGTCGCACCATTGGATCATTCCGGATCATAAGGTGAACTTTGGTGGAGGCGCCGGGTACCGCCCCCGGGTCCGAAAAGCTTATTCCGATGTCGTTTATCGCCATAGCCGCGCAAGGCGGCGAAAGAGAATATAAGCAAAGACAGGAAGATTAGAAAGAGCGATCCTTGCACTGCGGGCAAAGGAGGCATGGGAGATTTGCGATTAATTCACAAGACTCTGCGGCGCGGCCGGCTTTGCTCGCGCTGTGGATCGAACGCGCACGCTCGTGCTTCGAGACGCTTGCTGCGCAAGCTCCTCAGCATGAGGAGAGAGGGTGCTCTTGCCCTCACACTGAGGTGCGAGCGATGTGAGCCTCGAAGTGCGAGGGAGTGCGGCGTCTATTGTCGCCGCTGCGCAGCAAAGCCCCGGAGCCGAATACCCCTTGAACTATGTGATGTATCGCGTTCCAGTAAATTGAATCTAATTCAATGACGGCTTGATTCCGTCTTTTGCATCCGCTCTCTTGCGCAAGTCACGGCCATGGTGCAGGCGGGTGCCTGTTGTGAAATGGCAGGCGGCGACTCGCCCTGTAAAGCCCCGGACTGCCGTAATGGAGTCGTGAATGGATGCCGCGCCCGATGAAAGCCGGACCGCAAAACCTTTGGATTTCGCCGCGCTGTGCCTCGGATTGATCGGCATTACCGTCTTCACCTTGATGGCGACGGCTTTCGTTGTTGCCATCGCCGCCGCTGTCGCCGCTCTCGCGGTCGGCTGGCAGGGGCTCGACGCTGCAATGCAGGGGGCTCTTGCACAAGGCAGTAGCGAAAGAGCGGTTCTGGTCGCCCTCTCTCTTGTCGTTTATTTCGGCGTTGCCGCGGGCGTTTTCGCTGTCGCCAGATGGCAGGGGAAAAGCAGGTGGCGCGAATTGATCGGTTGGCGGCCATTTCGTTTTCTGGATCGCCGCATCTGGATCATTATCATCGTGGCGCTGGTATACAGTGCTGTCGCCAATGCTGTGCTCGCGCATTTCGTGTCAAATCCGCCGGAGCAATTGACGATTCCGACAGACCCTGCCGCCGCCGCTGCTCTCTTCATTCTCGCGGTGATTTTTGCGCCGGTGACCGAGGAACTTGTGTTTCGCGGCTGGCTCTACACGGGCCTGCGGTTCAGTTGGGGCGTCTGGCCGGCGCTGCTTGTGAGTTCGGCGCTTTTTGCGGCGGCTCATTACGAGCGGACGCATCTTTATGCGCTGGCAGTGTTCCCGATCGGCCTTGCGCTCGGCGCGGTCCGCGAATGCACAGGCAGCGTCAGGGCCTCGATCTTTTTTCATGCGATAAACAATCTTGCTGCTTTCAGCCTTTCCATGCTGCTTGGCGGCTGAAAACGAGGGAATGGACATACGTCATGCAGGCCTATCTCGATCTACTCGCACACGTTCTCGAGCATGGCGAGGAAAAGGCGGACCGTACGGGCACCGGGACGCTATCGGTCTTCGGCTATCAGATGCGGTTTCCGCTCGCCGCAGGCTTTCCGCTCGTCACGACCAAGAAGCTGCATCTCAGATCGATCATCTATGAGCTGCTCTGGTTTTTGCGCGGCGACACCAATATCGCCTGGCTGAAAGACAATGGCGTCAGCATCTGGGACGAATGGGCGGACGCAGAGGGCGATCTCGGCCCGGTCTATGGCAAGCAGTGGCGCGCCTGGCCTGCACCATCTGGGCAAGCCATCGACCAGATCAGCGATGTGCTCGCGGAGATCAGGCGCAATCCGTTTTCGCGCAGGCTTGTGGTGAGCGCCTGGAACCCGGCCGATATTCCATCCATGCGGCTCGCGCCCTGCCATTGTCTGTTTCAATTTTATGTCTCGGAAGGGCGCGATGGCGTGCGGCGGTTGTCCTGCCAACTTTATCAGCGCTCGGCCGACGTGTTTCTTGGCGTCCCTTTCAACATCGCAAGCTATGCGCTTTTGACCCAAATGGTCGCGCATGTCTGCGATCTCGTCCCCGGCGATTTCGTCCATACGTTCGGCGATGCGCATCTTTACAGCAATCATATCGAGCAGGCGCACCTGCAACTCACCCGCACGCCACGTCCCTTGCCGCGGCTGAAACTCAATCCCGCGGTCAAATCGCTGTTCGATTTCCGTTATGAGGATATTGCGATCGAGGGATATGATCCCTATCCGGCCATCAAGGCCGAAGTCGCCGTGTGAGCCGATCACGGCGTATTGTTTATTGAAGCGATATTTATTGGTTACTGTGCGCAGCCGCCTTTCCAAAGACTTCCGCCAAAGGATGATTGCGATGATTAAATCAAAGCATTTGGCGCTCGCCGCCGCGATCATGTGGATTCCAGGTATCAGCGTCTGCCAGGCGCAGACCCCATCCGTAGAGCAACAGATCATCGATGCGATGACCAAGGCCTTCGGCGTGCATCCTGGCTTCCGCGCCAATCATGCAAAGGGCATTGTCGTCGAGGGGCATTTCAAAGCCACGCCCGAGGCTGCAAAACTCAGCAAAGCTGCAATCTTCAATGGCAGCACGATTCCGGTGACGGTCAGGTTCTCCGATGCGACGGGTGTTCCAAACATACCGGATGGTTCAAGCCATGCCTCGCCGCATGGCATCGCCATCAAATATCACCTGCCGGACGGCGGCGAGACCGACATGGTGCTCAATTCGCTGAAGTTCTTTCCGGTTTCGACAGGCGAGGAATTTCGCGATCTTCTGCTCGCGACCGTGGCGAGCCCTCCTAATGCTCCAAAGCCTACGAAACTCGAAACCTTCATAAAGGCGCATCCCACCGTCCCAATGGCGTTGGCGACATTGGCGACGCCGGATAGTTTTGCAGATGAAAACTACTTCGGCGTCGATGCTTTTATCTTCGTCAACACGGCGGGCAAGAAGCAGGCCGTCCGTTACATCATCGAACCTCAAAAGCTCGTGCATCTGAGCGAGGACGCGGCGGACAAAGAACCGCCGAATTTCCTGATGGATGAACTTCCCAAGCGTCTGGCGAAAGGGCCTGTGGTATTTCACCTCAAGGCGCAGTTGGCGGCCCCGGACGATCAGACAAAAGATCCGGCGCAGCCCTGGCCGGTGGATCGCCCGGTGGTTGATCTTGGCGTGCTGACGATCGACAAGGCCGTGCCAGACAGTATGGATGCGCAGAAGAAACTGCTGTTTCTGCCGGGGCAGCTCATCGACGGCATTCAGAAATCCGACGATCCGCTGATCGACGTGCGCGATGGCGCTTACGCCATTTCATTTTCGCGGCGGAGTCAGTGACGGGGACTCTTTCTCTCATTTAAGGGAGATAGGATGTGCTGCCGGGTTTTGCTCCCTCGCCCGCTTGCGGGAGAGGGTGGCAGGCGGAGCCTGCCGGGTGAGGGATGTTTCATCCTGTACCGGCCCTCATCCGACCCGGCCATAGCCCGTTGCTTGCGACGGGCGTCGCTTCGCAACGCCCTATGCGGAGCCACCTTTTCCCGCAGGCGGGAGAAGGAATCAACGCCGCTCACGCGACATTATCGAGGGTCTGATTGGAGAGGAGCGCGGCTATTTCCGAAGCGGGCTGCGGCCTGCCGAAGAAATAGCCCTGCATCTGCGTGCATCCCTCGGCGCGAAGCAACGCGAACTGCTCCGAAGTCTCGACCCCTTCTGCGAGCGTCTTGATGCGGAGGCTTTTTCCAAGGCCGGCGACAGCGCGCACAATCGCCATTGAGTCTTCCTGTTCAGCAAGATCGTGGATGAAAGATTGGTCGATCTTGATTTTGTCGAAGGGGAAGCTCCGCAAATAGCTCAGCGAGGAATAGCCCGTCCCGAAATCGTCCATCGAAATTCTCACACCGAAGTCGCGCAGCCTGTGCAGCGTGGAGAGTGTCGTTTCGACATCCTGCAAGAGAACGGTTTCGGTAATTTCAAGTTCAAGCCGTTCGGCAGCAAGACCGGAAGCGGAGAGCGCCGAGATTACGGAGGCGGCAAGAGCTCTGTTCCTGAATTGGACAGGCGACAGATTCACCGCGACCGAGATGCCCTCGGGCCACCCCGCTGCGTCCTTGCAGGCGTGCCGCAACACCCAATCGCCGATCGGGATGATCAACCCTGTCTCCTCGGCGAGCGGTACGAAATCATCCGGCATGATGATGCCGCGGATGGGATGGTTCCAGCGTACCAGCGCCTCGAAGCTGACGATCTTGTTGGCTTCGAGATCGAGGACGGGCTGATAATGGACTTCGAATTCCTGATGCGCCAATGCTGTCCGCAGATCGGTCAATAGCAGGCGCCGCGCCTGAGCCTGTGCGTCCATTCCGGGCTCGAAAAAGCAGAACGTGCCGCGCCCGTTCGACTTGGCGCGATACATCGCCATATCGGCATTTCGCAAAAGCTGGTCGGGATCGCTTCCATCGTCCGGCGCAATAGAAATTCCGACGCTGGTGCTGATCATAATCTGATTTCCGGCAATCTCGAACGGCCGCGCGATCGTCTCGACAAGCCGGCTCGCAAGCGCCGTTATCTCCGACGTTTGGGATTTGCCGTCGGCAAGAACGATCGCGAATTCGTCGCCGCCCAGCCTCGCCACGGTGTCGCCTTTGCGAATGGTGGCGCCCAGGCGCTTCGCGACTTCATTCAGCAGTTCGTCGCCGATCGGATGCCCAAGCGAATCGTTGACATCCTTGAAGTTGTCGAGGTCGATGCAGAGCACGGCAACCCGCCCACTGCGCTCAAGGCGAAGAAGCGCATGCTCCAGTTGTTCGTGGAACAGCCTTCGGTTTGGAAGGTCGGTCAGAGCATCGTGGCGCGCCATATGCGCGATTTGCGCCTGAGCCTCGCGCCAGTCGGTTATGTCCTCGAGCGTCGAAACCCAGCCGCCTGTCTTGCTCGGGTGATCGACCACGCGAAGCGTGCGCCCATCCGATGTTTCCCATATCCGGGAATTCGATGCACAGCTTCGCATCTTTGCGATGAGATCGTGGAAGTATGCTTCGGGATCGGCGTCGAAATCGCCGGTTTCATGGCGCTCCCTGAGAAGATCGAGCAAGGAGCGGCCTTGCAGGGCGGCAGCCGGCTTGCCAATCATCCTGCTATAGCATTTGTTGAAGAGGATGATGCGGCCTTCGACATCATACATGCAAAGGCCCTGGGACATATTTTCGATTGCAGCATCAAGCAGCATCTTCTGCGCGTGCAATTTCTGTTCGGCGCGATGGTCGCCCAAAGCGGCGACAAGGCACATGCACGAAAGAATTGCAGATGTTCCTCCGATAATCAGCGCGAGCACAAGTGGCGACAACCCGCTTTGAGTCGCCGCGGCGCCCATATTCACATGGAATGACATCGCGCCGATGGCGATGAAGTGCATCAACAGCACGGCCAGCGCGAGCGCGAGCGCAGCCAGAACTTCGGTTGCAGCTCCGCTACGCCGTGTTGCGAGGAATAGCGCGAGCGAGGCGAATGCAATTCCCAGCGCGACAGCACAGGCGACGGCGAAGGGCGACCACTCCATGCTGCCTGACATTGCGATCGAGCGCATCCCGACGAAGTGCATCACCGATATGCCGATGCCGACAATCGCGCCGCCAAGAACGGTCAGCGGACGGCGGTTGCCATAGACAGCAACACCAAACCCGGCGCCAGTGATCACAATAGTCAGAAAGAGGGAAGCAATCGTCGCCGACAAATCATAGGCCACGCCCGCCGCTGGTTTATAGCCAAGCATCGCAATGAAATGCGTGGCCCAAATCCCAAATCCGGCCGTGGCTGCGTTCAGAACAAGCCAAAGCAGGCGGCGGCGTTTCGTCGTTGTCCGAGCGCGATGGAAAAGACTAATGGCAACAGCGCTCGCGAGAAAGCTGAGCACGGCCGAGAGGAGGACAAGCCGCCAATTATGCTCGTTTGCGAGACGCAGGAAAAAGTGAAACATCGAAGCTTTCTTGGAAAATAGGACGCGTTCCGCCTCCAACCCCAATACAGCAGCATCCTTAATGAAATCGCTCAGGCTTCCCTCAAACGCGGAACGAAAGTTTTCGACAAATCAATCATGTAAAATGGGTGCGGACCGGAGGTCTGCGATCCGGACTGCGGACCTCCGGTCCGCACGAACAAAAACGATTAGCCAGCACCGCGCAGGTAATCGCATATGCGCGCGATCGCCGCTTCTTGTGAGATGAAAGCCTGACGCGCGGCTTCCACATCGATTGCAGCAAAGCGGCATGCCGCGCCGGCGCGCATTTGCGCGAGCCGCCCGATGTCGGCGCGAATGACATGGCCAAGTTTCGGATAGCCGCCTGTCGGTGGATGGTCCGCCATCAGCACCAGCGGTTGCCCATCGCCGGCGATTTGAATGGCGCCGGGCGCTATCCCATCCGAGACGATATTGAAATCGCGGGCATGAGTGATTTTTGGTCCATCGAGCCGATAGGCCATGCGATCGGTGCGGCGGCTCACCCGGAATTCGCTGGCGAAGAATGTCGCCAGCGCATCGGCTGTAAAATAATCGTCCTGCGGACCCGGAACGACGCGCAACGGCTGCGAATTTCCGGTGAGCCAAGGGGCTGTGATCGCGGCATTGGCCTGCGGAAAGGATGACGTTGCGGAAAGCGGCAGGCGATCGCCATCTCGCAACATGCGGCCGTCGAGGCCGCCGAGATGCGCGCGCGTGTGGGTGGCCCGGCTGCCGAGAACGGGCTGCGTCGCAAGCCCGCCGGCGACGGCAAGATAGCTGAAGATGCCCCAAGCGCCCGGCGTTGCCGCGAGCCGTTCGCCGGGTTGCAGCGTAATCCGTGCCGCTTGGCCCAGCGCCTTTCCGTCAAGCGTCCAGTTGAAGGCGCCGCCGCAAAAAGCGACCGGTATGGTGCAATCGGCGCAAATCTCGAACCAGCCGGGGCCGATTTCGATTGCCGCAGCGTCGCTGTCATTGCCGAGCGCGAGGTTGGCCGTGCGAAAAGCCGCGCGATCCATCGGCCCGGCAGGAGTCACACCATAACGGCGATAGAGCAGGCGGCCGCCGTCCTGGATCGTCGAACCCACTCCGGCGCGCATTATTTCGAGGACGCCCGGCATCAGGGAAGACACCGCGCGATTTGTGCGCCTTCGCGTGCTGCAATTTCCAGATTTGCGAAACTCGCAGCATCGATCGGTTCGAAGTGAATTTCGTCGCCGATCCCGATGAAACATGGCGGCTGGCGCGCGGCGTCGAAGGTTGTGACCGGCGTGCGGCCGATGTGATACCAGCCGGTCGGCATCGGATTATGTCCGATGAGAGCCTGCCCGCCGGCAATCAGCAGCGCGCCTGCCGGCACGGGCGGCCGCGGCGCGGCGCGGCGGGAAATGTTGAGCTCAGGCGGCAGGCCGCCGAGAAACACATAGCCAGGCGCGAAGCCGTACATGTAGACGCGGTATGTGGCGCCTGCGTGCAGCTTCGCGATTTCCGGTCCTGGCAAACCAAGCGTACTTGCTGTCTCTGCGAGGTCTTCCGCATGCGAAGGATCATAGCATGCGGGGATGATCCAGCTTTTGCGTGCGGCTTGCGACGAGACTGGCGCAGATGCCAGGTCCCGGATCGCCTCGATCAAATCCGCAGTCGAGAGAAGCCGCGAGTCGAAATGAATCAGTAGCGAGCGATAGGTCGGCACAGTCTCGACAATGCCGGCAACCGGATGGGCCGCGAGAGCGGCATCGAGCGCGCCGACGCGGGCGCTGAGAAGCGGATCAATATCCGAGCCGAATTCCACGGAGAGCGCCGCTTCGCCGGCAGGCAGAAACCGCGGCGGCGACGGTTCGTCCATAGGTCACCATACCGTGGGTTAATTCGGCAGAAATCCCATGAAAATGCCGACGAGGAGAAAAATGCCGAGCAGCAGACGATAGATCACGAAGGGCCAGGTGGAAAAGCGCTCGAGAATGCGCAGAAGACCCCAGATCGCGACGAAGGCCGAGATCGAGGCGATGATGAGGCCGAAGATGAGGATGGACCAGCCGTGAAATCCCAGATGCGCCTTGTGCAACTCCCAGACTTCCTTCAGTCCGGCGGCGGCAATGGCGGGTATTCCGAGAAGAAACGAAAAGCGTGCCGCCTGCGCCCGTTCGAGATCGAGGAACAGAGCCGCTGTCAGAGTCGAGCCAGAGCGGGAAACGCCGGGGATGAGCGCGCCGATCTGCGCGAAACCGACGATCATCGCGTCTTTCAGGCTGACGTGATCGAGCGTCCGCTTGTGCATGGAATAGACTTCGGCGAGCGCCAGCAGGGCCGCCATCACGATGCAGGAAATGCCGATGACGCTTAACGCGCGCAGCGGCGAGTTGCATTCATTGAGCTTGTGCGACAGCAGGATGCCAGCAACGACGATGGGCAAGGTCGCCAGCACGATCCAGACGCTGAAGCGGAAATTCCAGTCGCGGAAATCCCGCCGTGCGATGGCGCTGATGGAGCCGACCGCGAGGGTCTCCACATCGGACCAGAAATAGCTGACCACGGCGGCCAGGGCGGCAAGCTGCATGGCGGCGGAAAAGGCCGATCCGGGGTCCTGCCAGCCGAGCAGCGCCGGCACCACCCGCATATGCGCCGTCGAGGAAATCGGCAGGAGCTCGGTTATGCCCTGCAACACGCCGAGCAACCCGACCTTGGCATAGCCGAGCGCGACGAAACCGGTATTGAGAGCGCATGCTGCAGCCATAACGTCGCCGATCCAATCGATTTGGGGAGCCAATCAACCGCCCGGTTTGTCTCAAACAAAACGGTCAAGATCAACGTCCCGGCCGGGCAAGGCTGTGAAAGAACCGTGCCTGTTGCCAAAAGGCGCATCTCGACAGGTGGCGCTACCTCGCGTATAAGCCCGCATCAACTCAAAACAGCGTTCCGAAACGCTTGCTCTTCCCGCCTGACCTCCGGCCGGGCAGAGAGCAAAACCGGCAGGTATGATTATGAATATTATTGAAGAACTTGAGGCGGCGCAGGCCGCTAAACTCGCCGCCGCGCGGCCTATCCCCGAATTTCAGGCGGGCGATACGGTTATCGTCAATGTGAAGGTGAAGGAAGGCGAGCGCACCCGCGTTCAGGCCTACGAAGGCGTCTGCATCGCCCGCAACGGCGGCGGCCTCAACGAGAGCTTCACCGTTCGCAAGATCTCCTACGGCGAGGGCGTGGAGCGCGTCTTCCCGGTGTTTTCGCCGATGATCGATTCGATCAAGGTCGTTCGCCGCGGCAAGGTGCGCCGGGCGAAGCTCTATTATCTTCGTGACCGGCGCGGCAAGTCGGCGCGCATCGCCGAAAAGATGGAGACGCCCGCTGCAAGAGCTGCGCGCGAGACGGCGAAGAAGGAAGCCAAGGCCGCCAAGAAGAGCGCTGAGAAGGCGAAGGCTGCCGCCAAGTAAGGCGGCTCTCACTGGCCGGACGCGCCTGTAGGCTCATGGCTGAGGTCATGGTGATAAGGGCGCGTTCAGGATCCAGCGATGCCCGAAAGGGTCGCGAAAGGTTGCGAAGCGCGTGCCCCAGAACGAATTGGTGGGGCTGGTTTCCGCCTTTCCGCCGAGGGACACCGCCCGTTCGTAAATTTCATCGACCTTCTGAGCCGCGGGAAATTCGAGGCTCACCGACATGATCGCCGGCTCGTTCGGAATCGGGACGCGGGTGTTGCCGAACTCCGGGAAGGCGTCGGCCAGCATGATCGAGCCGCCGTTGATCGCAAGCTCACAATGCATGACGCGCAGCCCGTCGAGGGCTGGCATCAGCGCCTTCTGCTCGGCTCCGAAGACCGCCGTATAGAAGCCGATGGCAGCCATGGCGGGCGAGACGGTGAGGTAAGGCGCGACAGGCGGCCGCATGGTGTCTCCACTGGTGTCGGTGCAAGCGCCAAATCGGCGTGATCGCCGTTCCGGGGACTTTCCCCTCAGCGGTCTTGCCGCTAAAGAACCTCAACCACGCTTCCAAAACGCGTGTAACCAGATCGTTTCCGATATATTAGAGCGGAAATTGAGCGAAGGAACCGGGTCTCCCGCTTTCGAGCAGGTTTTACTCGATGCGGGATGCCGCCGCCGTGCTTATGTAAACGGGGCAACACCCGGCCGCTTTCATCATCCGCGCCAATCGCGCAAAGACTCCGAGTAACCCATGGCCAAGCCCCAGACGCTTTACGATAAGATTTTCGAAGATCATGTAGTCGACCGGCAGGAGGATGGAACCTGCCTCCTCTACATCGATCGCCATCTGGTCCATGAGGTGACGAGCCCGCAGGCTTTCGAGGGACTCAGGCTTACCGGCCGCAAGGTCAGGGCGCCTGAGAAGACGCTTGCCGTCGTCGATCACAATGTTCCGACAACCGATCGTTCGCATGGGATCGACGATCCCGAGAGCCGGATCCAGGTCGATCAGCTCGCGATCAATGCGCGCGATTTCGGCATCGATTATTTCGATGCGCTCGACAGGCGTCAGGGCATCGTCCACATCATCGGGCCGGAGCAGGGCTTCACTCTGCCGGGCACGACGATCGTTTGCGGCGACAGCCATACCTCGACGCATGGTGCTTTCGGCGCACTGGCGCACGGCATCGGCACCTCCGAGGTCGAGCATGTGCTGGCGACGCAGACGCTGATCCAGGCCAAAGCCAAAAACATGCGGGTCAATGTCGAAGGCAGGCTCGCCCAAGGCGTCACGGCCAAGGATATCGTGCTCTCCATCATCGGCGAGATCGGCACGGCCGGCGGCACGGGATATGTCATCGAATTCGCTGGCGAGGCCATTCGCGATCTTTCCATGGAAGGCCGGATGACCGTCTGCAACATGACGATCGAGGGCGGCGCCCGCGCCGGCATGATTGCGCCCGACGAGAAGACCTTCGCCTATATCGCTGGTCGCCCGCGCGCGCCGAAGGGCGCCGCCTGGGATCAGGCGCGCCGCTATTGGGAGACGCTGCATTCGGACAAGGATGCCGTCTTCGACCGCGAGATTCATCTCGACGCCGGCAATCTGCCGCCGGTCGTCACCTGGGGCACGAGCCCCGAGGATGTGATTGCCATCACCGGGAAGGTGCCGCGCCCCGAAGATGCGGCGAACGAAGCAAAGCGCGCCTCCGTGCGCCGCGCGCTCGACTACATGGGTCTTTCCGGCGGCGAGAAGATCACCGATGTCGCCATCGACCGGGTGTTTATCGGCTCCTGCACCAATGGCCGGATCGAGGATCTGCGCGCCGTGGCGGCCGTAGTGAACGGCAAGACGGTGTCAGCTCGCGTCAACGCGTTGATCGTTCCGGGCTCAGGTCTCGTGAAGGAGCAGGCCGAGGCGGAAGGTCTCGACAAGATCTTCAAGGCGGCGGGCTTCGAATGGCGCGAGCCTGGTTGCTCCATGTGCCTTGCGATGAATCCTGATCGCCTCGCGCCGGGCGAGCGCTGCGCCTCGACCTCGAACCGCAATTTCGAGGGCCGTCAGGGCTTCAAGGGCCGCACGCATCTCGTCTCGCCCGCTATGGCGGCTGCGGCGGCGATCGCGGGCCACTTCGTCGATATTCGCGACTGGCGATAAGACACGCGCTTCGCGGCTCGGGCTTGCGAGCTTTGCTGCAATTCTATAGGGGAAGATCCGGTTCGCCGGTTGGGCGGACCGAACGCTGCGGGCGTGGCGGAACTGGTAGACGCGCCAGACTCAAAATCTGGTTCTGGTAACAGAGTGTCGGTTCGATTCCGACCGCCCGCACCACTTTTTAATCTCCAGCCCTGTGAAACGCTCGCGGCAGGGGGTGCTTGCCGAAGTCGATGACCGATCGGCGCAGAATGCGGCCAGCGGCATCGATGGTAACACGCGCGCGGCGATTCTGGTGGAAGAAACTCAGCCGAAATTCGCCTTCATCCGCATCGATGCCGCGCTCGCAAAAGCCGGTGATCGCCTGGCTGCGCATCAATTCTGGAACCTCTGCCGGCACGACGCATAGCAGATCGCCGAGCAGTGTGGCATCGATCGAAATGTCTTTGTCCGCGATCTCGATCTGCGTCTTCTCACGTCCTGCCGCGACAGCGTGAGCCGGCTGGTCGATGGCGAGTTGTTCTCCCGCTTGATGGGCAATCAGCTCACGCGATTCGCCGAATTTTACGCGTTCGTTCATCTTCAGCCCCTCCAGGTCGAGGCTCTGCCTTCCCTTATCGCGTTTTCATCCGTTCAGACAAAGACCATGACGGCCACCATGCTGACGAAGATCAGCACAAGGCTCGCGATGAGCATCGGCAATAGCGTGCTCGCGGGATCGGACGTGACTCCACTGTTGCTTATGCGAGTGTTCCGCTCATCGTTCTTGTCGTCATCGCTCATCATCATTCTCCCATAAGCTCGTTTATGCGGCTTATTTGCACAGACGGTGCAGCAATGCGTTGAACCGTCGCCAGCCGCCTGGATCCTTGTTGCGCAAGGTGGCGCAGGCGCGTCCTGCGAGGCGGCAGGCCGCATCCGCCTGCCCCGCCGCGGCAAGAGCCTCAAGACTCGACAGCAGAATATCAATCAGCCCTGCTGATGTCTCCTGCGGACTGAAAACCGCATTGCTTCTGCTGGTTTCGATGTTCACCACCGGCCTCCATCAACGATGCCGAGATGCCGCTTGGCTTCGTCGCTCATCATCCGCGGCGTCCACGGCGGATCATAGGTGAGCTGGACATCGGCAAACTCGATGCTGGGCACCGACCAGGTGGCGTCCAGTGCCCCTTGTTTCAGATAATTGGTTGCCGGGCATCCCTGCGTCGTCGTCGTCATGGTTATGTTCGCGACGCCGCCTTCCTTGACCTCGATGTTATAGACGAGTCCGAGGCCGACGATGTTGTAACCAAGCTCAGGATCGATCACGAGCGTGAGCGCGTTCCTGATCTTTTCAACGAGTTCCTCTGTGGCTGCTTCGGTCATGCGCTTGCGCCTTTGGTAGGGTTGACCCGCACCAGAACCTTGTAGGTCGTTCCATCCGATTCAAAACCGCCGCGCCAGCTATGTCCGCGCTTCGCGAGTTCCGGAAACAGGAAGATCGGCTCGCGGCAGAGGAATGCCGAGAGCACTTCGCCGGGCGCCAGGGATTCCGTCGCGGCCATGATTCTGACCATCGGCTCGGGCGGATCGAGATCGCGGTTGTCGAGATGCTGCACGGGCTCCGGCCAGACCGAATCATCGGCCGTTGCGGTGGCAGGTTTTGCAGGATTGGCTGCATTGGTGGCAGGCGCACCCGACGGCGAGAACTGTACCTCCCAATCGCCGCCGCCAATCTCCTTCGCCTCATGGGTGAAGCCTTTCGACCCGAGCACATGCAGCAGCGGCGTCGGCTTGAATGTTGCCAAGAGGCGCAGGCCCTCGCCGGGCTTCAGAGCGTTCACCGTATTGAGGATCTGCTCGAAGGGTTCGCCGCCTGCGCGCAGGATCGGTCGGACATCGAGTTCCACGAAAGTTGTCATGTCGGTTTCCTTTCAGGCAGGTTGTTCCAGGAAAACAGGAGGCGCGGCTGGCGCACGCCTGCGGGCAGGCGCAGCGCGGCCTGCACATCGGCCAGCCGCCGGGTTCGCACCAGTTGCACGATGATGCCTGCGGTCGCGACGAGCATTACGGCTACGGCAACGCGGAACGCCGACGGCTGCGCAAGCAGAAGAGCGGCAGTGGCGCTCCAGACGCCGAGAAAATAGAGAACGAACCATCGGATCGCGCGATGCTCAACCACAAGGTCCTGCACGCGCGGCGTCGCAGTCTTGCCGAGGACCGGCCCGTAGCATTCGAGCCAGGTGAGAAAGGCGACGATCTTGTAGAGCTTCGAGAGCCCCAGGCCGGACAGCCAGCCGAAGGCGACGAAAAAGACGACCGCTGCGATGTTGCGTTCGAGTGCGCCGAAGACGAGAAGAATGATGATGAGGGCTGCCGTTGCGGCGAAATTGCCCAGCGCGACGGCAGCCATGCGGCTGTTCAATTCGATCTTGCGGCGCTTGCGCGCGCGATAGAGATGCAGGATGTCGGTCCCGTAAAGAGCCATTGCGGCGAGACCCAGAAGCCCGCCGATGCTGAGGATCACGGTCAGGCTTCCATGCAGGCAGATCGCCGTGGCTCCGCCGATGATGATGAGCGCAAGGGCGGATGCGCCGGCATAAAAGGCCCCGCGCGTCGTCGGTCCCTTGAGTTCCGGCGCCAGCATGAACATCGCGAGAAGCCGATAGCTTACGCCGATCGCCGTGAAGGTCAGCCAGCCGCCAAGTCCGGCGATGATGTGAATAGGTAAGCCCATCGTCGCTACATCGACCAGATGCGGATAGGCCGTCACGCCCGAAAGCACGAACGCAAACACGATGCCGAAGATTGCTGTCGCGCCGATGCTGCAAAGACCGACAATGACGAAATGCGAAGGGAGCGGCAGAGGGCGCGCCGCCCAAAGCGTGCGGCCGAGGTTCCATAAGACGAGGCTGAAACCCAAGCCGAGAAGCACTGCGCCGATTGCAAGCAGCGGTGCGCCCTGCGTCACGACGCCCGCGAGTTGAAGAAATCCGAGCAACAAGGCTGCAAGTCCTGCGAGAAGGCAGGCGAGAGTGGGGAGTGGCAGCATGTTGCTGTAAAGCGGCTTTGCGATCATTACCGGCACGAATTGGAAAAGCGCGCCGCACATCAGAAGGCTTAACCAGCCAAGCGCAACAATATGAACGAGGACCAGAGTTTCAGGCGCTCCGATCGCCGCGGCAGGGTATCCATAACCTGCCGCCATCAGGCATTCGGCCGCGATGAGCGCAGCAAGCGCCGCCGCGAAATAGGACATTGTCCAGCGAGACAGGGTAACGCCAGTCACGGAGCGTTCCTCAAAAGCGTTTTCAAGCGGGGTGACTTTACGGTCGCGTGAAGAAAACGCGTCAAATTGCAATAGAGCCGGTCCCGGTCCCGTCAGAACCGGAACAGGCTCCCGGGAGTGCGGCGCCAGTCCTTCGATTGACCGGCGCCAGCTCGTGTTTCGAGATTTGCCTTCAGGCGGCTTTCGCCAGCTTGCCGATTTCGACACGCCAAACCGCAGGGCCTCTCTCGAGGTAGGTCCATGAGAACTGCTTGGGGTGCTCCGCCTCGAGTTGATAGTAGAGAGGCTTGGGATCGTGATCGTTGACGAGAACGAACGAGGCGCCCGGCGCCAGCGCGGCGACAAGCTGGAAAATCTTTTCGTGCCGCTGCGCCGGAATCAAGGTCCGTACGTCGATCTCTTTCGGTGTTTGGGTTGTCTCAGACATTGCAGCTCCTTCGATCGCGGGCAGGCGGGCGGTTTAACGGATCGCGATCATTTCTGGACCCCTGCCGCGCTTTGCTACAGCTTGGCCGGTAGTGCGCCCCGCATGCGACAATCTTGTCACTAAAACATGCACTGTCAATATATCTTTTTGTGCAGCGACGAATTATCTCATGTACATCAAGGGGGAAGCTATTTGTTTCATATATAAGGTCTTGCAAAAGATACCGCTCCGGTTCATCTATGGATGGACAAACCATGATCGGTTGCGCCAGCCGCAGCCGGGGAACTCGCGATGCGATTGACAAATTTTTCGGACTACGCGCTGCGCGTCCTGATGTACGCTGCGGCGAGAAGCGACCGCCTGATCACCATCGAGGAAACCGCAGAGGTCTATGGCGTGTCGCGGGCGCATCTGATGAAGGTGGCCAACCAACTAACCCGGTCGGGTTATCTGCGGGCTGTGCGCGGCAGGTCGGGCGGGCTGACGCTTGCCAAGCGGCCGAACCGGATCAAGCTCGGCGAGGTTTTGCGCGCGACGGAGCCGGATTTCGCACTGGTCGAGTGTTTCACGGCCGACAATAACTGCCTGATTTCGCCGCGCTGCCGCTTGCGCGTGGCATTGAGAGAGGCGCTGGCGGCGTTCACCGGTACGCTCGACAAATATACTTTGGCCGATCTCCTTCTGAATCCCGAGGATTTCGGCATCAAGCCCGCAGCGTAGATTTCACCTGGTTATTCACCTGGTTAACAGGAACGGCGCGCGGCGAAACCATTATTCGCGCCGCCTGCATGCCCATTATAAGGATCGACTGATGCTTGAAGGAGGCCCGGAAAGACGCGCCCGCATCACCCAGGACATCATGGACCGCACCGGCATCGACGAGGCGATGATCGAGCGTCTCGTGAGCCTCTTCTATCAACGGGTGCAACTGGATCCGATTATAGGGCCGGTCTTCGCTGCACGGATTGACGACTGGCCTGCGCATATCAGAAAGCTCTGCGCCTTCTGGTCTTCGGTGGCGTTGATGTCCGGGCGCTATCATGGCGCGCCCATGCAGGTCCATATGAGCCTGCCCATCAACGATGCGCATTTCGATCGCTGGCTCGACCTCTTCGAGCAGACAGCAAACGAGCTTTGTCCGCCGGCGGCCGCGGCGCATTTCATTGAACGGGCGCGCCGCATCGGAGACAGTTTCGAAATGGGAATCGCCGCGCAACAAGGCATGGTCCGTGGCGCGCGCCATCAAACGGAGCGGCCGGATTTGATGAGGCCGCTGATGCCTGACGACGCCGCGCAGTGATCCCGCAATATCGATCGGAGGTTGCCTGATGAGTGATCAAATCTATCCGAAGGCCACGCGCGAAATCGCCGATATGCGGCGAAGCCTTGGCCCGGAGACGGAAGCTGCCTTTCAGGCGTTCAGCAAAGCTGTCTTTGCGGAAGGCGCTCTCTCAGGCAAGATGAAGCAGTTGATCGCTGTTGCCGTCGCGCATGTGACGCAGTGTCCTTACTGCATCAAGGGGCATACCAAAGCGGCGCAACGGGCCGGCGCGACGCCTGAGGAACTGATGGAAGCCGTGTGGGTTGCGGCGGAAATGCGGGCAGGCGGCGCATTCGCTCACGCGACGCTGATGCTGGACACGCTCCATCCGCATTCTGACTGATCGTGTGTCATATGCGTATGCGGCTCTCCCGAGCCGTAGCGCTACTTTCCACTTTATAGCGTTTTCGAGCGAAGCGGCTTCCGGTTCGCGTGAAGGAAACGCTATAAAGTGGAAAGTAGCGCCTTTTCTTTACGCACACGGAATTCCGTTTCGCTCGCAAAGAGCTGTAGCGCATGACGCCGAAAAGTTGCACACTTTTCGGAAAAGCGTCATGCGCTGAGAATTTCTGTAGCGTTTTCAAGCAGGCCAGAAGTTACTTCACTCGAAAACGCTATGGCGCGGCGGCGTGTCTCTGGCCGCACATGCAACATAATGCTAGCCGATCTCGAAATCAGGAAATATCAGGGTATTTAGGTGCGCAGCCCGTGCGCCGTCTGGAGGCCCCATGACTCTCGATCCTGTGTTCCTCTCGCGATTGCAATGGGCTTGGGTGATCGCGTGGCACATTCTGCTGCCGGCCTTCACCGTCGGTCTCGCCTCCTACATCGCGGTTCTCGAGGGTTTTTATTTCTTCACGAAGCGGGACATCTGGTTTCGGATTTCAGGCTTCTGGACCAAGATATTTGCCGTCTCTTTCGGCATGGGCGTCGTCTCAGGCATCATCATGCCCTTCCAGTTCGGAACGAACTGGAGCCGGTTTACAGACGCCACTGCTGATGTTCTCTCGCCGATGATGGCCTATGAAGGCCTCATGGCCTTCTTCCTGGAAGCGTCATTCCTCGGTGTGTTGCTGTTCGGGCGCAAGCTGGTGCCGCGCTGGGCGCATTTCTTCGCGGCGGTGATGGTGGCATTCGGGACGCTTCTGTCGTCCTTCTGGATTCTCGCGACCAATAGCTGGATGCAGACGCCCGCAGGCTACAAGATCGTCAATGGACGCTTTGAGCCGGCCCACTGGCTCGCCATTATCTTCAATCCGTCGTTTCCTTATAGGCTGGCACACAACGTCACGGGATTTTACATCACGACAGCTTTCGTGGTGCTCGGCATTTCCGCCTATCTCCTGCGCCGCAACAAATCCGCCGAAGAGGCGCGGGTGATGATGCGAATGGCGCTCGATCTTCTGATCGTGCTGGTGCCGTTGCAAATGGTGTTCGGCGATATGCACGGGTTGAACACCTTGCATTATCAGCCCGCCAAGCTCGCCGCGATCGAGGGGCGTTACGACACGGTAAAGCCGACACCCCTGACGCTCTTTGGAATCCCCGACGATAAAAATGCGACAATGCACGATGCAATCGAGATTCCTGATCTCGGCAGTCTTATCCTGACGCATTCGTGGAACGGCGTCGTGAAGGGCCTGAAGAGCTGGCCGCGCGATGAATGGCCGCCGGTGGGGCCGCCATTCTTTGCCTTCCGCATCATGGTCGGTCTTGCATTCATTATGCTGTTTATGGCGGTTGCCGGACAGGTGTTGCGATTGCGCGGCCGGCTTTATCGATCGGTCTGGTTCCTGCGGCTCTGCCAGATCACAATACCGATCGGCTTCATCGCCGTGATTGCAGGCTGGGTGACGACGGAAGTCGGCCGCCAGCCCTGGACCGTCTACGGCCTGCTGCGAACGTCGAATTCTGTGTCGCCATCGCTCACCGGCACAGACGTTGCGATCTCGCTCGCGTTATATATGGTCGTTTACCTGATCATGTATCCGACGGGGATCGCGTTCATGGCAAGTCTGATCCGCCGCGGCCCGCACGATGTCGATCTTCATACGGATGCGATCGAGGGTGGCCAGCGAGACTTGCCGTTCGGAAGCATTGACGGGCAGGGTGCTCCAATCCGTACCGGCGAGGATTAAACCATGGTGCTTGACCTCGTTCCGTTATGGACTTTGCTCCTCGCACTTGCTGTCTTCTATTACGTCGTGTTCGACGGCTTCGATCTCGGCGTCGGCATCCTCTATGGCTTCGTGCCTGATGAGGCGATGCGCAGCACCGTCATGGCCTCCATCGCACCGATCTGGGACGGCAACGAAACCTGGCTGGTGTTCGGCGGCCTCGGCCTTCTCGCGGCATTCCCGCTCGCCTTCGCGATCATCATCCCGGCAGTCTATTTCCCCATATTGATCATGCTGCTTGCGCTGGTATTCCGCGGCGTCGCCTTCGAATTCCGTTTCAAGGACCCGCGTCTCCGGCGGTTCTGGGATCGGGCGTTCTGCGCCGGATCGGCGGTAGCGACCTTTGCCCAGGGCCTGGTGCTCGGCTCATTCATCCAGGGCTTCAAGGTCGATGGGCGGCAGTTCGCCGGCACCTCGTTCGATTGGGTGACGCCCTTTGTCCTTCTCACCGGCGTCGCACTGATGTTTGGTTATGGCCTTCTTGGCGCCGGCTGGCTGGTGCTGAAGACCGAAGGTAATTTGCAAAATTGGGCGCGCCGCTCCGGACGCGTCTGCCTGATCGGCGTTCTCGTGGCGATTTTGGCCGTCAGCATCTGGACGCCCGTGGCCGACAGCAACATTGCTTCCCGCTGGTTCTCATGGCCGAACATCGTCTTTCTCATGCCAGTTCCGATCATCACGATCCTGATCGCGGCGACGGAATGGTACGCCTTTGGCCGTCATTATGAGCTGCTGCCATTCGCAGGCGCAATCGGCCTCTTCCTTATGTCCTTTATTGGCATCGCCATAAGCCTCTGGCCGATGATCGTGCCTTATCATTACACGCTCTGGCAGGCGGCCTCGTCGCCAAGCACGCAGGCCTTTCTGCTGATCGGCACGCTGTTCCTGATACCTGTCATCCTGATGTACACGGCCTGGTCCTATTGGGTGTTCCGGGGCAAGGTCCGCGGCGACATAGGCTATCATTGAGAAATCCGCGCATTCGGCGGCCAGCGGCCATGAAAATGCCTCCGGCTTTTGCGTGACTTTCCGCGGCAAGCCCGGTATCACCATGCCGGCGAAGGCCGAAAGACAGTAAAAAACCGGGAGGACATTTATGCGCGTATCGTTTCCATCTTTGTTCCCCTCTGCATTTTTGCCGTGCCGCCCTCTCGCGCTCGCTGGCGTTCTCGCCTGCGCCACGGGCGCCGTTCTGGCGGCGGGCAGCGCCTACGCCGATTCATCAGCTTGCAAGCCGCTGCAAGCCGCGATGGACGCGAACACGACGACGCCTTACCACAGCTACTCGCTGATCAAGTTCAACTACTCGCCCTTGATGGCCGCCAATCGCGGTCCCAAGCTGCCGACTTCTCAATCCAGCGAGACGATTTTCACCGGCACCGCTGTCTATGTGCGGCTGGTTCCAAACAAATGGCGGAGCCTCCCCACCACTCTCGCCAAGTTCCAGGAGAATGTACGCAAGAGCGTCGCGGGGCTGACGGAGTGCCAGCATCTTCCCGATGAAAAGGTGAACGGTGCATTGACCTCGGTCTATGAGGGGGTTGTGATACAGTCGAATGGTCCCGTGCGGACCAAGATCTGGGTGTCTGCAAAAGGCTTGCCGGTCAAATCCGAGACGGATATCGACATTGGCCACGGGCATTTTGGACATCAGCACCTGTCGACCCGCTACGAGTACGGCAACATCCAGGCGCCGAGCCTGACGCAGTAAGCGCAAGTCGCGGCACTCGCCTCGGAACGATTTCGAGCGATGTAGTTTCTGGTTCGCCTGAGGGAAACGTGTTGAAACGATAGAGCTGCGGTTCTGACTTCATCAGAACAGCGGCTCTATCCCCATTTGCTGGCGGCTGCGTCGTCTTCCGCTTTCGCGGCCACCCAGCCGCCCGCCGCATCGCCGTGCTGCTTTTTCCAGAAGGGCGCGCGCGTTTTCAGATAATCCATCAGAAATTCCGCCGCGGCGAAGGCTTCGCTGCGGTGCCGGCCTGCCGTTGCGACAAGCACGATCGGCTCGCCCGGATGGATCAGACCGCAGCGATGAATGACGAGGATGGCTTCGAGCGGCCACCGCGCATAAGCCTCGGCGATCACGCGGCCGATCTCTTCTTCGGCCATGCCGGGGTAGTGTTCGATTTCAAGGGCGGCAAGCGTTCCGCCTTCGTCGCGGCAAAGGCCGGTGAAGCTCACCAAAGCGCCGATGTCTCCGCAGTCGGCGAGAAGCGGCGCTGTCTCGGCCGCGCTGTCGAACGGCTCTTTCTGCACACGCAGGATCGTCAAAGGCATGCGATGCCTCTCGGTTTAGGGTCGTGCCGCTTCGCTGCGGATTCGATTATCCGCCGGTCATTGGCGGGAAGAACGCGATCTCGTTTGCGCCGGCGATGAGAGCGCCCGGCTTTGCATGTGAGCGGTCGAGCGCGACGCGCACCGTTTTCTCATTTGCAAAAGCCGCCGCGTAATTATCACCCCGTGATTTCAGCCAGATGACAAGATCGGCGACGCTCTTTACTTCGCGCGGCGGCGCGATTTCCTCTTCGCCAAGCCCGACGCGCTCGCGCACCCAGGCAAAATACAACGCTTTCATCCCTGTTCGGCCTCATTCCATCGTATGTTTGATCCCAGCCTTCATATAGTCCCAGCCGGTGTAAAGCGTCAGGAGGGCGGCGAGCCATAAAAGAGCGAGCCCGATACGGTCCGTTCCTGGCAGGACGGCTTCGCCGGCAGGGCCGGCGATAAGAAACCCGAGCGCCACAATTTGAACGAATGTCTTCCACTTGGCCAGCCGGCTAACCGGCACCGATACCTTAAGCTCAGCCAGATATTCCCGGAGACCCGAGACGAGAATTTCGCGGCAGAGGATGACGATCGCCGCCCAGAGCGAATAGCTCGTAATCGAGTGATCGGCGACAAGCATCATAAGCACCGCCGCAACGAGCAGCTTGTCGGCAATGGGGTCGAGCATGCGGCCGAGCGAAGATTGCTGCGACAGGGCGCGGGCAAGATAACCGTCAAGAAAATCAGTGATTCCCGCAGCCGCGAAAATCCCCAGCGCAGTCCAGCGCATATAGAATTCCGCCGGCCAGAAAAGACAGGCGACGACCAGCGGCACGGCGAGCATTCGGCCATAGGTCAGGAGATTGGGAAGGCTGAATCGGCGATTCAGGCGCCGGGGAATGGAAAGGGCCATGCCTGAAGGAACATTTCCGCCATTGAAAGGTCAATAGAGCAATATCGGCCTTTAGTGGCTGCGGTCACATGTGATGCATATCCGCCTCAGTTGCGACATGCCCGCCAAGCTTCGTGCCGCTGGTCTTATACTCCCGCCAAGCCTGCCGCAGGATCTGCACGGAAGAGGTCGTGAACAGGGAGGCCATGAGCGCGGCAACGACCAGATCTGGCCACGCCGAACGGCTTCCCCATACGCCGAGCGCCGCGAGTATCACGACACTGTTGCCGATCGCGTCGTTGCGCGAACATAGCCAGACCGAACGGACATTTGCGTCGCCGTCCTTGTAGCGGATGAGCAGCAGGACGCTTGCGGCATTGGCGGTGAGGGCAAGCACGGCGATACTACCCATCACCTCGGCGGTCGGCAGCGCAAGGATGAAGCTGTGATAGATTGTCGATCCCAGTATCCACAGTGCCATAAGTGTGAGGCTTGCACCCTTAAGAAGGGCCGCGCCAGCGCGCCAGCGCAGCGATGTTCCAATCACGGCAAGACTCAGCCCATACGTTACGCTGTCGGCGAGAAAATCCAGCGCGTCGGCCTGCAAGGCCTGGGAGTGCGCAAAAGTGCCGGCGAACATTTCCACAAGGAACATCGCAGCATTGATTGCAATGACGCTCCACAAGACGCGCTTGTAGCCTGCATCCATTCCGTCAAAGCGTGGGTTGCTGTGACAGCAGCAGGCAGCGTCACTCATCCTGGCTTTCGAATCGGTCACCCGCTCCGCCCTCTTTCCATGCCGTTATAGCGAACCTACATCCTCTAGTAGCTGGAGGATCAAGACCCGGGGCGAGATCGTGTCAGGCAAGATTTCAGAGAGCGGTATGCCTATCGGAGCCCTGGCGCGCGCGACGGGTGTCAAGGTGCCGACGATCCGCTATTACGAAGCGATTGCGCTGTTGCCCGCTCCGTTTCGCAGTTCAAACAATCGGCGGCATTATTCTGCGCGGGATGTCGCACGTCTGAGCTTCATCCGGCACGCCCGCGAATTGGGGTTCGAACTCGACGCAATCCGCACGCTCGTTGCGCTTCAGGACCGGCCAGAAAAATCCTGTAGCGAGGCCGATAGCATCGTCGGAACCCGGCTTATCGAGGTCGGTGAGAAAATCACCTATCTTTCAAACCTGAAAATGGAACTTGAGCGCATGCTCCAGGGCTGCGGGCACGGCCGGATCGCGAACTGCCGCGTTATTGAGGTGCTGGCCGATCACGGAGAATGCTGTCACCATCAGCCGCTTCCGCCGCGGAAGAAATCATAGACGAGCCTGGCTGTTGCCGCGTTGATGCCGGGCACTTTTTCGAGATCGCCGAGGCCTGCGCGGGAGATCGCCTTGGCGGTCCCGAATGCATGCAGAAGCGCGCGTTTGCGCGCCGGGCCGATCCCGGCGATTTCGTCGAGCGGGCTTTTGATGAAATCCTTCTTCCGTCTTGCCCGATGCGTGCCGATTGCAAAACGATGCGCTTCGTCGCGCAGCCGCTGCACAAAATAAAGCGCGGGGTCGCGCGGCGCCAAGTGGAACGGCTCCTTTCCGGCGACGAAAAAGGTCTCGCGGCCCGCGTTGCGATCCACGCCTTTGGCGATCGAGGCGATCGCCACGTCGGTGATGCCAAGATCCGCAAGCACGAAAGCCGCCGCTTCGAATTGCCCCCGGCCGCCGTCGATAAGGATGAGGTCCGGCCGCTGCGGAAATGCGTCGGGATCCGCGGCGCTCTGATCCGCGTCCACTGCCTCCGGTGGCAGGTCTTTTGCAACGGCTGAGAGCTTCTGATCCTCTTCTTTTATCAGCCTCGTAAACCGCCGCCGCAGCACCTCGCGCATCATGCCGAAATCGTCTCCCGGAGTCAGGTCCTCGCCCTTGATATTGAAGGTCCGGTAATGCGCCTTCATGAATCCAGCGGGGCCGGCGACGATCATCGCGCCAACGGCGTTGGTGCCCATGATGTGGGAGTTGTCGTAGACCTCGATGCGGCGCAGCGGTGTCGCGATGCCGAAGGCTTCCGCCAGCGATGCGAGCAGCTTTTCCTGGCTTGCGCCTTCGGAGAGTTTGCGCGCCAAAGTCTCGCGCGCATTCTGCGCGGCGTGTTCGACAAGGTCTTTCTTCTCGCCCCGTTGCGGCACCGCGACTTCGATTCTGTGACCGGAGCGTTCACAAAGCGCGCGCTCCAGCACGTCGCGCGTCTCGATGTCATGCGACAGGAGGACGAGGCGCGGCGGCGGCATGTCGGCGTAGAACTGCGCGAGAAAGGAATCGAGCACTTCAGCTTCAGAGAAACTCTTGTCGGCGCGCGGAAAATAGGCGCGGTTTCCCCAGTTCTGATAGGTGCGGAAGAAGAAGACCTCGACGCAGAATTGTCCCGCCTGTTCAGTTATGGCGAAGACATCGGCCTCCTCGACCGTCCGCGGATTGATGCCTTGCGCACCCTGAATCGCGGACAATGCGGAGATGCGGTCGCGCAGTCGCGCCGCGCGCTCGAATTCGAGCGACTCGGCAGCCTCGCCCATTTCCTGCGCGAGAAGATCGCGCACGGCATGGCTCTTTCCTGAAAGAAAATCACGCGCTTCCTGTACAAGCCGGGCATAATCTTCAGGCCCAATCTCCCCGGTGCAAGGCGCGGCGCAGCGCTTGATCTGATAAAGTAGGCAGGGCCTCGTCCTGTTTTCGAAAAAGCTGTCCGAACAGGAGCGCAGAAGGAAGGCGCGCTCTAGCGCGTTCAAGGTGCGATTGACCGCCCAAACGCTGGCGAAGGGTCCGAAATAATCGCCCTTTCGCGTCCGCGCCCCGCGATGCTTCATAATCTGCGGCGCGAGGTGGTCGCCGGAAAGAAAAATATAGGGGAAGGATTTGTCATCGCGCATCAAAACGTTGAAGCGCGGCTTCATTTGCTTGATGTAATTGGTTTCGAGAAGCAACGCTTCCGTCTCGGTGGCGGTGGAGACGAAGACCATCGACGCCGTGAGCGCGATCATGCGCGCGATGCGGTTGGTGTGCCCGGTTGGGCGCAGATAGCTCGCGATGCGCTTGCGCACGCTCTTCGCTTTGCCGACGTAGAGGACCTCGCCGTCGGCGCCGATCATGCGATAGACGCCGGGGCCGCGCGGCGCGTGCTTCCAATATGTTTTGATGGCGGCTGCGCCGCGGGTTGGCGACGCCGGCGTCGCGGTGTCCATGGCTTCGAGCGTGCCGC
>SCSF01000136.1 GCA_004298435.1 Beijerinckiaceae bacterium | reverse complement strand
GTGAGGGGCCAGCCTCACAAGTCAGGGAGAATGTGCCGTGAATAAGCTGAAACAACTCGCAGCATGCGGTCAATCGCCCTGGCTAGATTATCTGAAGCGCAGCCTCATCGAGCAGGGCGGCCTCGCGACGCTCATCGAACGCGATGGATTGAAGGGCGTCACTTCCAATCCGTCGATTTTCGAGAAAGCGATCGGCGAGACGGACGAATATACGCAGGCCCTGAACAGCTTTCTGGCGCAAGGTGATCGTGACGTGGCGGCAATCTACGAGCATCTGGCGATTGCCGATATTCAGGCTGCCGCCGATGTCCTGCGCCCGGTCTATGACGAGACGCACGGCCGCGACGGCTACATAAGTCTTGAGTGCTCGCCCTATCTTGCGAATGATACAGAGGCGACATGCACCGAGGCGCTGCGGCTCAATGCAGCCGTGAATCGTCCCAATCTTATGGTGAAGGTGCCGGCGACTCCCGCCGGCCTGCCGGCGATCCGCAAGTTGATTGGGCGTGGGCTGAACATCAATATCACCTTGCTCTTTTCGGTCGATGTTTATGAACAGGTCGTGGAAGCCTATATGGCCGGCCTTGAGGATTTTGCGAAGAGCGGCGGCGATCTTTCGCGCATTGCCAGCGTCGCCAGCTTCTTCGTCAGCCGCATCGATGTTGCGGTTGACAAGCGGCTCGATCAACTCGCCGGCAAACAGACGGCGGAACGGTTACGCGGCAAGGCGGGGATCGCCAACGCGAAGATCGCCTATGAGCGCTACAAGGCGCTTTTCTCCGGTGCGCGGTGGGAGAAGCTCGCAGCAGCGGGCGCGAGAACCCAGCGTCTGCTCTGGGCATCCACCAGCACCAAAAATCCTGCTTATAAGGATACGCTCTATGCCGATGCGCTGATCGGACGCGACACGGTGGATACCATACCGCCGGAAACGATGGACGCGTTCCGCGATCATGGGAAAGTAGAGGTCAATGCGATAGAGCAGGGCCTTGCGGACGCGCACGCATTGCTCGGCGATCTGGAAAAGCAAGGTATTTCACTGAAAGAGGTCACAGACGAGCTTGTCGAGGACGGCGTTCGAAAATTTGCCGACGCTTTCGACAAGCTGTTTGGCGCGATCGCAAAACGCCGCCGCGCGCAGATCGAGGGCGAGCGCGCGGGGCTGGAAATTGTGATTGAGTCGTCCGAAATGAGAGCCGCGGTCGATGCCGAAATGGATAGCTGGCGCAAGGGCGGGCGCGTTCGAAAACTCTGGGCCGGCGACAAGTCGCTATGGACAAGAAGCGACGAGGACAAATGGATCGGCTGGCTCAATATCGTCGATCAGGAACTCGCCGATCTCGAACATCTGCGTGGCTTTGCCGAGTGGGTGAGACGAGGCAGCTTCACGGACGTCGTTTTGCTGGGCATGGGCGGTTCGAGCCTGGGGCCGGAGGTGCTGGGTGAAACCTTCGGGCGGCAAGCCGGATGGCCAAAGTTTCACATGCTGGACAGTACCGATCCGGCGCAAATTGCGACAATCGAAGGGGCGATCGATCTTGGCAAGACGTTATTCATCGTCTCTTCAAAATCCGGCAGCACGCTCGAGCCGAACATCTTCATGGATTATTTCTTCGATCGCGCCGCAGCGGTGAGAGGCAAGGAAAAAGCGGGCGAACATTTTGTTGCGGTGACCGATCCGGGTTCGTCGCTGGAGCGGCGGGCCAGAAAACAGGGCTTCGCGCATGTATTTCATGGCGCGCCATCGATCGGCGGACGCTATTCTGTCCTGTCGAAATTCGGCCTCGTCCCGGCGGCAGCCATGGGTCTCGACGTTGGGCGTCTTCTTTCAGCGGCGCAGACCATGCAGCGATCCTGCGGCGCAGACGTCCCGCCGGCGGAAAACCCGGGTGTTCAACTTGGCGTCGCCATGGGCATTGCGGCGACGCGCTTTGGTCGTGACAAGGTGACGATCATCGCCTCGCCAGCGATAGACATTTTTGGAGCATGGCTTGAGCAGCTTCTGGCGGAAAGCACAGGCAAGCAGGGCCGCGGCCTGATCCCGGTGGCTGGCGAGCCGCTCGGCGTGCCCGAAAGCTATGGCAGCGACAGGTTTTTCGCCTATCTGGAACTTGACGGCCATGCCGATCCGGCGCAACGCGATGCTTTAGCTGCCCTGGCGCGCGCGGGCCATCCGGTCGCGCATATTCGCGTGAAAGACACCTGGCACATCGCCCAGGAATTTTTCCGCTGGGAGATCGCGGTGGCCGTTGCCGGCTCGATCATCGGCATCGATCCGTTCAACCAGCCCGATGTCGAAGCCAGCAAGGAGAAGACGCGCGCGCTCACCGATGCCTATGAGAAATCGCAAAGCCTGCCGCAGGGAAAACCACTGTTCCAGCAAAATGGCGTGGCTCTCTATGCCGATGCTCGCAATGCGGCCGAACTGCGCCAGCACGATACGCTTGCGGGCTATCTGAAGAGTCATTTCAACCGCGTGCATGCCGGCGAACAATCGGGAGATTATGTGGCGTTGCTCGCCTATCTTGAACGCGATGAATCGCACACGCGCGATCTGACCGAAATGCGCGCGCGCATCCGCGACAAGACCCGCGCCGCAACCTGTCTCGGCTTTGGGCCGCGGTTTCAGCATTCGACAGGGCAAGCCTACAAGGGCGGCCCGAATTCCGGTGTGTTTCTGCAAATCACCTGTGACCATCCCGCAGACAGGAGTGTGCCAGGCCATTCCTACAGTTTTGGCGTGGTCGAGGCTGCGCAGGCAAGCGGGGACCTCGCGGTGCTCGTGGAACGCGGCCGCCGCGCGCTGCGTGTTCATCTGACGGATGTCGATGCGGGCTTGAAGGAACTGTCGCGCGCGGTAGATGCCGCACTCGCATAGCCTCGATCATAAGGAGAATCGCTAATGCAGATCGGCATCGTCGGGTTGGGCCGCATGGGCGCCAACATTTGCCGCCGTTTGATGAAGGCGGGGCATCAGTGTGTGGTCTTCGACACCAATACGAAGCCACGCGAGGCTTTGGCGAAGGAGGGCGCGAAAGCCGCCGGGTCGCTCGCCGAAATGCCGAAGCTGCTAACGGACAAGCCGCGCGCCATCTGGGTTATGCTGCCTGCGGGCGCGGTGACCGAAACGACGGTCGAAAGTCTCAGCGGGATACTTCAGCCGGACGATATCATCATCGATGGCGGCAATTCCTTCTACAAGGATGACATTCGCCGCGCGAAGAAACTGGCGGAAAAGCGCATTCGCTATGTCGATTGCGGCACGTCCGGCGGCGTCTGGGGCAAGGAGCGCGGCTATTGCCTGATGATTGGCGGCCCCAAAGAGGCGGTGGATCACCTCGATCCGATCTTTTCGGCTCTCGCGCCGGGTCTCGGCGACATTCCACGCACACCGGGGCGCGAGAAGGCGGCGTCACGCGCGGAGCATGGCTATATTCACGCAGGACCTTCAGGGGCCGGGCATTTCGTGAAGATGGTGCATAACGGCATTGAATATGGGCTAATGCAGGCATTTGCCGAAGGCTTCGACATTCTGCGCAACAAGAACTCCGAAGATTTGCCGCAGGAGGAACGCTTCGACCTGAACTTGCCGGACATTGCGGAAGTCTGGCGGCGCGGCAGCGTCATATCATCATGGCTGCTTGACCTTGGCGCTGCCGCGCTGATGAAGGATCCGCAACTTGATGGATTCTCGGGCTATGTGCAGGATTCCGGCGAGGGACGCTGGACGATCGAAGCTGCAATCGAGGAGGCTGTTCCGGCCGATGTGCTGACGGCATCGCTCTTCGCGCGGTTCCGTTCGCGACAGGAGCATACCTTCGGAGAGAAGGTGCTTTCCGCTATGCGTTTCGGCTTCGGTGGTCACATCGAGGGGCAGGAGTCGATTGATCCGCAAAGCAAGCCCAGCAGTTCAAAAAAACGCCCGGAGGGCCGGAATGCCGCAGAGTAGCACCATGACTGACACTCGGCCGATCGAGAAATCCGCTGACGCGCAGAAGTCTGCTCCGCAGCCAAAGCGGGATATTCCTCCAGCCGATCCCTGCGCCATGGTGGTCTTCGGCGCGAATGGCGATATGACCAAGCGCCTGCTGATTCCGGCTCTCTACAATCTTTCGCGCACAAAGGTTCTGCCGGACAACTTTGCCTTGATCGGCGTGGATTTGGCCGAGCAGTCGACGCAGGACTGGTGCGAGCATCTTCACAACACGCTGAAAACTTTCGTCGGGAAAGCGAACGCGGAATTGGGCATTAGCCAGATCGACGAGGCAGCATGGAAGCGCCTCGTTGCGAGAATGTCCTACATCCAGGGTGATATCACCAAGCCGGAACTCTACGAAAAGATTCGCGGCGCGCTGAGCGAAGCGGAAGAGAGTCATGGCACGCGCGGCAACGCCATCTTCTACCTCGCTGTCGCCGAGCGTTTCTTCTGCATCGCGACCGAACAGCTCGGCAAGGCGAAGCTCACGGATCAGAATGAGGACGTGGATGGCAAGCCCAGCTTCTGGCGACGGGTCGTAATCGAGAAGCCATTCGGCCATAGCCTCGAGTCAGCGCGCCAGCTCGATGCTCGCATCCTGCGAACGTTGCGCGAGAGGCAGATATTCCGCATCGATCATTTCCTGGGGAAGGACACCGTCCAGAGCATCATGGCGTTCCGTTTCGCCAATGGGTTGTTCGAACCGATCTGGAACCGCGACCGGATCGATCATGTGCAGATAACCGCGGCGGAAACGGTCGGCGTGGAAGGTCGCGGCAATTTCTACGAGCAGACCGGCGCGCTTCGCGACATGGTGCCGAACCACATGCTGACGCTGCTCTCCATGGTGGCGATGGAGCCGCCAACAGGCTTCGATGCGGCTTCGATACTCGCCAAAAAGGTGGAGGTGTTCGCGGCGATGCCGTCGGTGAAACCGGAGTGTGCGGTGCGTGGCCAGTATGGCGCGGGCACTGTGCTCGGCAAACCGGTGAAAGCCTATCGCGACGAGCCGAATGTTGCGCAAGACTCCAATGTCGAAACTTATGTCGCGATGAAGCTTGAAATCGACAACTGGCGCTGGGCCGGCGTGCCGTTTTATTTCCGTACCGGCAAACACATGTCGCGGCGTTTGACGGAGATCGCCATCCGTTTCAAGCAGGCGCCTTATACGCCGTTTCAGGATACGGCCGTGGATACGCTGCGGCCTAACTGGCTTGTTTTGAGCATCGCGCCGGATGAAGGCATATCGCTGCAATTCGAAGTCAAAAGCCGCAGACCCGTCGTCGAACTCGCTGCTGTGAAAATGGACTTTCACTATGACGACTGGTTTCCGAAGGAACCGAATGTCGGCTACGAGACGCTGCTTTACGATGTGATGATCGGCGACCGGACACTCTTCATGCGCGCCGATATGGTCGAACAATCCTGGCGTATCGTACAGCCGGTGCTCGACGCCTGGACTACGAAGGATACCGATTTTCCGAATTACGAGTCGGGCAGCGACGGCCCGAAAGAGGCTGATAAACTGATTGCGCGTGATGGCGATCGTACATGGCGCCCGGTGATTCCAGCCTCGGAGCAAGAGCGATGACAGTCCAGCACGGAATCCGCTTGTTTCTGGCTGATGTCGATGGTGCGCTCGTCACCAAAGACAAGGTGCTGACGGATGCCGCGAAAGCGGCGGTGCGCGCGCTCGAAGACGCCGGCGTTGCATTCGCCATTACAAGCGGGCGTCCGCCGCGCGGTATGTGCATGCTGATCGAGCCGCTCGCACTGAAGACGGCCATGGCTGGCTTCAACGGCGGCGTGTTGGTCAATCCGGATCTTTCCGTGATCGAAAGCCACAAGCTTGATCCCGCTGCGGCGGAGGAGACGGTGAAGCTCATTCTCGATAAAGGGCTGGATGTCTGGGTCTACACCGAGACGGAGTGGCTGATCCGCGACAAGGATGCGCCGCATGTCGCGCGCGAGGCATGGACGGTCAAGTTCGACGCCAGGGTCGTTCCCTCGTTCACGGACGAGCATCTGGCGCAGGCGGTGAAAATCGTCGGCATCTCGGATGATTTCGATCTCGTCGCCGCCTGTGAGAAGGCGGCGCAGGAGACGCTGGGCGAGAAGGCAAGCGCGGCGCGCTCCCAGCCTTATTATCTCGATGTGACTCACCCCAAAGCCAACAAGGGATCCGTTGTCGAAACGCTGTCGCGGCTTATGGACATTCCCAGTGGGCAGATCGCGACCATGGGGGACATGCCCAACGACGTTCTGATGTTCCGCAAGAGCGGCTTTTCCATCGCCATGGGCAATGCCAGCGACGAGGTGAAAGCGCTGGCGAGCGCAGTTACTGACAGCAATGAAAATGAAGGCTTCGCCAACGCGGTGCGGAAGTTCATTCTGCAATCGGCCGCCGCATGAGCAATCTGCCGCAACAAAGATCATGGTCTGCCGCCCTCGCGCATAGGCTCGATGGGCCGGTGATCGCTATCGTCATGGGTGTTTCCGGCTCCGGCAAGACAACGGTGGCTGCCTTGCTTGCCGCTGCGCTCGGCTGCCAGTTTCAGGAAGGGGATGATCTGCACCCGGCGGCGAATGTGGAGAAGATGCACGGCGGCATACCTCTGACGGACGCCGACCGTCTGCCGTGGCTGCAAAAAATTGCCGAGGAAATCGATGGCTGGCGCGCGCGCGGCGAATCAGGCGTCCTCACCTGCTCGGCGCTGAAACGATCCTATCGCGACATTGTCATAGGCGATCGCAAGGACGTATCGCTTGTCTATCTCAAGGGATCTTACGATCTCATCCATCGGCGCATGGCCACGCGCCACGGACATTTCATGCCTGTGGCCTTGCTCGACAGCCAGTTTGAGGCGCTGGAGGAACCCGCGCCGGACGAGCAGGCGATCGTCGTGAATATCGGGCATCGTCCGGCTGAAGTAGCCGCTGAAATCGTGCGGCAGCTCGAAGAGAGACAAAACGCTGCGGCGGGCGACATCAAAGGAAAACGATAATGACAGCGTCCGGGGTCAGGTTCGAAGTGCTGCCCGATCTCGAAGCTCTGTCGCGTCACGTCGCGGCATGGATTGTCGAGGAGGCTGCAAAAACGGACGGCGTTTTCAGCGTCGCGCTCTCGGGCGGCTCGACGCCGCGGCGGCTTTACGAACTGCTGGCTGAGGAACCTTATCGCGGCAAATTCCCGTGGGACCGCGCGCATTGGTTCTGGGGCGACGAACGTTTCGTGCCGCACGAGGACAAGCGGAGCAATTATCGCATGGCGCACGAGACTTTCCTGTCACGCGGGCCTATTCCAGCCGCCAACATCCACCCTGTTCCGACAGAAGGATCAAGCGCGGAGGAAGCGGCGTCAGCCTATGCGCGCGAACTCAAGACCTTCTATGGCGCAGAGCGGCTCGATCCGGCCCGGCCGCTCTTTGATATAAATCTTCTGGGGATCGGGGAGGATGGCCATACGGCGTCGCTTTTTCCGAATACGAAAGCCCTTGCCGAGCGCGAACGCTGGGTAGCGTCAGTCGTTGGCGTTCAGCCGGAAACGCGCATCACTTTGACCTATCCAGTGCTCGAAAGCAGTCGCCATGCGGTCTTTCTGATCGCCGGGGCAGAAAAGCAGAAGCCGCTTGCAGGGCTTCGCCGCGGCGACACCAGCCTGCCGGCGGCAAATCTCCACCCGACAGGCACGCTCTGGATTTTTGCAGATGCGGCCGCGGCAAAAGCACCCCAGCCGGGGCGCTGATCGGATAGCCGATACAGGACGGCTCTCCATTTTGGCGAACAGTCTACTCTTATTGACATTTAATGAAGAGACGACCAGCCCCAAAGGGAATAAGAATGGGTGAGCTGGCGGGGCGACTTTTCTTTCCTGCTCCATCAAGGCTGCGAAGCGTTCGCGATTATCGCCACCTAATTCTATGAATTAAATAAACATGTCTGATGCTTCGACTCCGATAACCGAGCAGCAGCTTTCCAAACAGACCAGTTCTTCATTTTCACACTCCGACATCATGCGTGTGATGTTTGGTGCGATGCTGTGCGTCCTCTTGCAGGCCATCGACCAAACGGTCGTGATTCCCGCGCTGCCTGCGATAGGGAAAGATCTTGGCGCCTATGATCAATTGTCGTGGATCGTAACCGCCTATTTGTTAACATCGACAATCAGCACACCAATCTATGCCAAACTTTCGGACGTGCATGGACGCAGACGACTCCTGATTGCTTGCATAGCAATTTTCATCGCGACATCGATTTTGTGCGCCCTGGCACGATCGCTTAATCAGTTGATCTGGTTTCGTGCCCTCCAGGGCCTGGGCGGAGGCGGGCTGATGGCATTGACCCAGGCCTCCATCGCGGACGTCGTGTCTCTGCGCGAGAGGGGACGTTATCAAGGATACATATCGTCAGTCTGGGCCATTGCCTCTGTGAGCGGACCGCTCGTCGGCGGCTTCCTGGCTCAGGCTCTCTCGTGGCGATGGATTTTCTGGCTCAATCTGCCGGTTGGCGTCGCGGCGATCTGGGCCTGTCATAACGGACTTCGCCGTTTGCCCAAGCCGCTGCATCACGGCAAGCCAAAGATGGACCTCATTGGCATGCTGCTGCTGACTGGGGCGCTTGCGGTTTTATTGTTGGCTCTGGGATGGGTTGGCACGGTCTATGCGTGGAGATCGTACCAGATTCTGGGCCTTGTAGGTTTCGGGTGCTGTCTTCTTTGCTTGCTTGTCGTGCAGGAATTCAGAGCTCACGATCCTTTGCTCCCGCCGCGCATATTCGCGAGTTCCAGCTATGTCGCCAGTGTGATCGTCGCGAGTTTAATCTCCTTTCTGCTGTTTATGTGCCTGTACACGATCCCGCTTTTTTTCCAGTTTGTGCGCGGCACGACTGCGGCGCAATCAGGGCTTTATCTCGCTCCGTTCATGCTGGCGAGTGCGGCTGGAAATGTCGCCGGAGCCATGTGGGCGAAGCGTTTTGGCACTCTGCGTGGAGCAATGCGGCTTGGCAGTTGTCTGTGTTGTTCGGGGCTGATCTTGTTGGCCATCTTGCCCTCGAACGCTCCGATCTGGGCTGTCATTCTCGCTCTGACTCTGGCGGGTCCAGGTGTAGGAAGCTGCCTTCTCGGTTCAACCATGAGCGCTCAGAATGCTCTGAGCGCAAAGGACATGGGTTCTGGCACCGGCGCTCTTCTCGTGCTTCGCACTGTCGGGGGAGCGAGCGGTTCGACTCTGGCGGGTGCAGTCATTGCTTCGGGGATGATCGCGATAAAGCATAGTCACGGCGGCATGCACTCAGCAGTGCATTCCGCGCAACATGCTTCTGCGGCATTGGCTCATGTTTCGGCTGGCAGTTTAACTTCTGTAGATGCCGGTCTGGGTTCTACCTTCGCGGCGGTGTACGCGGCGGCTGCCGGATTTGCGCTTGTCACATTCATTGTGTCGTTGCTTATGCCAGATTCCCCTTTGCGGGAAACGACGTATTTCGCGCCAGTCGCTGACTAGAGTTCACCGTCTCGCGCACGGCCGATCAACCAGCCACCCTCGACCTCGATTTCAGAGCCGGTGATGTAGTCGGATTCATCAGAGGCGAGAAAGACTGCGGCATAAGCAACTTCTTCCGGACGCCCCCAGCGGCCCACAACGGTTTCACCTCCCCAATCAACGTTTGCATCCGTAGCAGCGGCAGAATTCATTGGCGTCTCGATTGATCCGGGAGAAATAGCTGTGACGCAAATACCTTTGCCGCGAAGATCCATCGCCAGTGCCCGCGTGAGCCCAAGCACGCCGGTCTTGGCGGCGCAGTAAGCAACGCGATCGGGGCGCCCTACATGGCCAGCGATGGATGCAAGGTTGATGATCTTGCCTTTTCCCTGTTTCAACATCTGCGGCACGACGGCCTGGGCGCAAAAGAAATGTCCCGTCAGATTGATGTCGATCATGCGATGCCAATCCTCTTCCGTGTGATCGAGAAAGGATTTCAGGCAGCGCGCGCCGGCATTGTTCACCAGCACATCGACTCTTCCGAATGCTTCGAGTGTTTGTTCGCAGAGACTCTGCGTCTCGGCACGCTTGGTGACATCGACTTTGACAGGCAGCGCGCGGGCGGACATGGCCTTTAGCTGCGCCACCGTATCGCTCGCCGCATCATAATTGATGTCGGCCACAACGACCGCTGCGCCCTGCCGGGCGAATTCCACCGCGATCGCGCGTCCCATGCCGCTGCCGCCGCCCGTCACGATTGCCACCTTGTCTGCAAGCCGCATCCCATCCTCCCCAGAAATGTGCTTATTTTCAAAAATACGGAACGATTTATATTGATTTTTGTCAATAGCGATGGTCTCTTGGGAAGATAAAGCCGCGCGGGCGCACAACGGTTCGCACCAACATTTCCGGGGATGGAGCGATGAAATTCGGCGTCAGACTGGCCGTGCAAGGTGAGATGGGCGCCAAGGGGCAGGGCTGGGACTACACGCGTGAAATGGCGCTTGAGGCGGAAGACATCGGCTTCGATTCCGTCTGGCTTCCGGATCACGTCATCAACGCGCATATGAGCAAACGCACACCTATGCTGGAAAACTGGACCGTGCTTTGCGCGCTTGCCGCGCTGACAAAGAAAGTCCATTTCGGCGGTCACACGTTTAATAATTCGCTGCGGCATCCGGCACTGATGGCGAAAATGGCGTCCACGTTCGATGTGATGTTTGGCGGGCGGCTGATCTATTCGCAGGGCTCCGCGTGGTTTCGGGATGAAACCAAAGGCTACGGCCTTCCATGGGACGAACATGACGATCGCGTCGCGCGTCTGCGTGAATCACTGATTATCGCCAAACGAATGTGGACCGAGCCTGATGTTACGTTCAAGGGACGATTCTACGAAGTAGAAGGCGCAATTCTTGAACCAAAGCCGGTCCAGCAGCCGCATATTCCAATCTGGGTTCCGGGCGACTCCGAAGCGACGCGCAATCTCGTCGCGGAACTGGGCGACTGGTGGCTGACCTATTCGAAGCCGCCGGAGATCATTCAAAGCTGGTCGGAGGACATGCTGCGCCGGAGTGGCGGCCGCAAGATACCGATGGCCATTTCGACCGTTTGCCTGGCGGGCTTATCGACGGAGGACGTAACTCGCTGGAGCCATCTTTACGCTGAAGAACGCAAGCATCGCTTTGCGACTCCGCCGACGCCGGAAGATGTGCTCGCGGAAAACCTTTGGGGATCCGTCGAAGATTGCGTGGCCCGCATTCGCGCCTGGGAAGCGGCTGGCGTTTCCCATCTCATCATCCAGCCGATTCCGCCGCTCGACGGCATGCGTTTCTTCGCACGCGAAATCATGCCGGCGCTGGCGGAGACTTCTGCCGTTGTGAATTAAGACATTGCGAGGAGGAGTTTACCGCGTGTCGCGCGGGCTTCGATGATCTTGTGCGCCTCGCCCGCGCGCTCCAGCGGCAGGACGTTGTCGATCACGACCTTGAGACGCTTGTCTTGCACCGCGCGGAACAGTTGGCCCGCGCGCTCACCTATCTCCTCTAAGCTTGCCATATAATCCGCGAGGTGCGGACGGGTGAAGAATACCGATCCGGCCTCGGCGAGTTCGATCGGCTCGATGCTTGGCACCACGCCCGAACTGGCGCCGAAAAGAATGCAGAGGCCGCGCCGGCGGACTGAGCGGATGCTCGCATGGATCGTGTCATGGCCGACTGAATCATAGGCGACATGGACGCCCTTGCCGCCGGTGATCTCATTGACCCGCGCGCGAAAATCCTCGTTTCGATAGAGGATGCAGTGATCGGCGCCCAGATCCGAGGCGATGCGCGCCTTGTCTTCACTGCCGACCGTTGCGATGACGCTCGCGCCGCGCAGCTTGGCGAGCTGAATCAAAATCTGCCCGACGCCGCCTGCGCCTGCATGGACGAGACAGATTTGTCCTGGCTGAAGCGGAAAGGCCGAATGCGTCAGATAATGCGCGGTCGATCCCTGTAGCATCAGCGCGGTGGCTACATCGAAACTGATGTCATCGGGCACCGCGACCAGCTTCCAGTCCACGACGATAGCATAATCGGCATAGCTTCCGCGCGACAGACAATAGGCGACCCTGTCGCCCGGCTTCCACGCCGTCACACCGGCGCCGACCGCCGCAACGGTCCCGGCGCCCTCCATCCCTATCGTCATCGGAAGAGGCGTCTTGTAGGTATGCGAGCGTGCATAAATGCCTGAGCGCATATAGACGTCGATGAAATTGATGCCACTGCGTGCGAGATGCACCAGAACCTCGCCAGGCCCCGGTTCCGGCACTGATAGTTCCGCGACGCCCAGAACTTCAGGGCCGCCGAAAGCTGCCACCTGTACCGCTCGCATAGGTTTTCCTCCGATAGATTTGCAGAAAGCGCTTATGGCTTGCCGATCGCAACATGCGCCTTGAAGCCGGGGCGCGCCGCGAGTTCTCCGTGATATTGCACGATCCGTGGATCGACTGCCGGCTCCCGGACCAGCGCAAAGAAGCGATGGAGCATGACGCCGACCGCCACATCGGCCGCCGTAACCGTGGGGCCGGCAAGATAGCCTTTATCTGACAGCGCACGACGGAGAATTCCAAGCAGGTTATGCAGCGTCTTGAGATTGGCATCGACCACACGCTGATCGCGCTTGTCTTCTCCCAGACGAACCAATTGCACGAAGAGGCTTTGAATCGGTGCATTGAATGCACTGAGCTGCCAATCCATCCACTGTCCGATGTGCGCACGCTCTATGGCAGTACCCCCGCCGAAGGCAGGAGCGCTCTGGCGGTCGGCAAGGTAGCGGATGATAGTGTTCGACTCCCAGATGGCGGTCCCGTCATCGATGAGAGTCGGAACAAGCCCATTCGGATTGAGGCGGAGATATTCCGGCGTATCGACGCGTCCGAATGGACCGCCATAATCCTCCCGCTCGCATGTCAATCCAAGCTCTTCCATGGCCCAAAGAACTTTGCGGACGTTGAGAGAGTCCGCGCGGCCGAGTAGCTTGATCATGGGCGGGTGGCTCCTTTTCCGGCTTCTCTATGTTGGCTTCGCCTGGTTCCCTGCGGCGCGGAGGATATGCGTGATTAAGCTCACATGATCACGATCACGTTGTCGCCTTCGATTGCGACTTCATAAAACCGAAGACACCCCTTCGTGTTCGCCGGCGCCGGGACCAGAGGATCGCCGCTCACCAGCGAATATTCGAAGCCATGCCACGGGCAACGGAGAACCTCACCGGCATGGTCGAAGGTCAGCTCATTCGGAGTGTCGCCATTCGTCACCCCGGATATGCAACCATATTTCAGGTCCGCCGCCTGATGCGGGCAATAGCCGCCAACCGCACGGATCTCACCGCTTGGCAGGCGCGCGAGGATGATTGGCGACCGGCCAATGGTGACCGGCTTTATCAAACCGACCTCGACCTCGCTGGTCTTGCAAATCGTGTGGCGTGACATCCTTCACTCCGCTGCTTTCGAAGGAACTGCCGAGGCCGGGATATCAAGCTCGTAGAACTTCGCGGCGTTCTTCCAGAATATTTTTTCGCGTGTGTCGTCGGACAGCGCTCGTGGAATTGCGACGTTCGGGTTGTCGAAATCGAAATGCGGATAATCGGTCGAGAAGACCAGCAGTTCGTCGGTTCCCATGAGGTCGATGAGCTTTCCCCATTGGTCCGGCGTAATGTCTTCGGTCGGCTGCGTCGAGAGACGCAGGCGTTCGCGGCAATGTTGGCTCGGCAGTTTTTTGATCCAGGGGACTTCGACCCGGCCTTGCCGGAACTCGCGGTCGAGCCGCCACATAACATGCGGCAACCAGCTAAATCCGCCTTCCAGAATCATAAACCTGAGATTTGGAAAGCTGTCGAACACGCCATTGACGATCAGGCTGATGACTTGCGGCATCAATGCGATGGGGATCAGACAATGGCGTTCCATGTAATGCAGGCCCATGCCGTAAGGACCCTGCGCGAAAACCGTATGATGGAATGCCACCGAGAGGTTGTTGCGTTCGGCTGCCGCAAAGATAGGCCGGTACATCGGATGCCCGTAGGCAATGTCATCGACGACAGCGAGCATCACCTGCTTGATCTGCGGGTGCGATGCCATTCTGTCGATCTCGCGTGCCGCGGCCTCCGGGTCACGCGCGTTGATCTGAATGCTGCCGAGAAAGCGCTTGTCCTTGGCGAGCCAATGTTCCGCGACATAGTCGTTGTAGGCGGCTGCCATTGCGCTCGCCAGACCGTACTGGAGCTTCAATGCGGTGGGATAGAAATATCCAGTGAGAACCGCGTAGTCGTGATGGTGATAATCGAGCAATTGGGCGCGCATGACGCCGTAGTCGGAGACCGAGGCTGATCCGTCGGGATTTTGCACATCGGCGCGATTTCCACGCCCCGGCGTGGTGTAGCAAAAAGGTTGGCTGAAGCCGCGCCAGCCGCCGCCATCGATCCAGCTTTTGTATGGTTCCGGCAGGTAGGGAACGAGATCCCTCACGCCCGAAAAGCTTTCGTGAACATCGGTATCGATCAGAGGCACAGGTGTCTCCAAAGGGCGTTTTTGGTGACACTACAGAAAAAAATGGAACTGTAAATTCCATTTTTTTATTTTTTGCAACAGGTTTACTGCCGCCCGCCGTTCATTGGCTGGGAAGCGTCGAGCGGGTTTCCTGGAGATTTGTCCGCGCCCGCCGGCGCGGTTTGATCCGGCCGAATCCGGCCCGTATTGCCGGAATGGCCAATGACAGCAACGCCGCTCCCATCAAGCTCGCGCTGATCGGCTGCTGGAAAAAAATGGTCCAGTCATTGTGGAAGGTGATCATGCTCCGGGTGAACGAACTTTCGGCAATCGGCCCGAGAATGGCCCCAAGCACCATTGGCGAAACCGGCAGCTTGAAGCGTCCCATGACCCATGCAAGCGCACCAAAGACGACGACGATCCAGACATCGGAGAGGCTGTTGCGATCGGCATAGGCGCCGACGAGGGCGAACATGACGATGAGGGTCGCCAGAATGCCCTGGTGGATTTTCAGCACCCTGATGACGACGCGGATCCACAGGAAGCCGAGCAGGCACATACCGATGACCGCTATGAACATCGACGCCAGGATCGTATAGACCACCAGCGTTGACTTTGGATCCTGAAACAGAAACGGCCCGGGCTGAACGCCGTGCAGCAGAAACGCGGCAAGGATTACCGCGGTCGCTCCACTTCCTGGCAGACCGAGCGTGAGGAGCGGCACCATGTGCCCCGCGACAGAGGCCGTGGAGGCGATCTGCGGCGCGACGATCCCTTCCGGAATGCCAGTGCCGATGTCCTTGCCGCGCTTCCCATACTGCTTTTCGATGGCGTAGGAGATAAACGACGAGATCGTCGCGCCAGCTCCCGGGATTATACCAAGCAATGTGCCCAGCACCGAGCTTCGAAGAAATGTCGCCCGGATAGCCCATATCTCGCGAAGTTTCGGAAACCTCGTTTCGACGCCTCCCGCGGCAGGCCGGTTTTCGATTTTCACGCCCTGGCCGATCTTCGCCAGGATTTCGCCGAAGCCATAGGCGCCGACAAGCACCATGACATAGGGCACGCCATTCATCAGAATGGACTGTCCGAAAGTGAAGCGCTCGGATCCATAGGTCGGATCGACGCCGATTGTCGAGACAAACAGCCCGATGCACATGCTGATCAGCGCATCGGTCAAAGAATTGTCGGCAAGCGCCACGACGGTAGTCAAACCGAAAAACACCGCCGCGAAATATTCGGGTGCGCCAAAGCTCAGGGCCACCTTGCTGAGCGGGACCGCCAGCGCCACCATGACGGCGGAAGATACGAGGCCGCCCGCCAGCGCGGCGACGAGAGCCCAGCCGAGCGCCTTGGCGGCCTCCCCTCGCTTGGTCATTCCCCAGCCGTCCCAGAGCAGGGGAACGTCCATGGGTTCGCCAGGAATGCGATAGAGAATCGTCGTAAAGCAGCCGGCGTAAGTCCCCGCCATGTAGATCGCGGTCAGAAGAATGATCGAGGGCTCAAGCGACATCGTATAGGTGAAGGGCAGCGCCAGCACCACGCCCATGACGAGCCCGAGGCCGGGCATGACCGAGACGGCCATGCCGATGACGAGCCCGATGAGCATGGCCAGCAGATCCTGCCATTGAAGAACCTGGGCAATCCCCGCGGACAGGAGATGAAAGGTTTCCATGCAGACTCCTCGTGGATAATCACTGGGGCTTGCAAGATCCGATCAATGAATCCCAAGCAGCTTCATCACGCCAAGCGAGACGTAGGAAAACGGTTCGCTGCCGATTGGAAGAGCCACGAACACGATCTTCATAAAGGTGAAGGTGAAGAAGACGCTTATGCTCAGGGCAAGGCCGCCGATCACCAAAGGACGCCGCACGCCGCCGCACCACATCACGAAAGCGGTATAAACAAGCGTGCAGAGAAAGAAGCCGCCGGTCTCGAGCAGCAAAAGATAGGCAACGGTGCCTGCAAGCACGATCATCACGATGCGGGGATGATCTTCGCCCTGTGCAACTGGCTCGGAGTCCGGCTGTTCCGCCTCCATCCAGCTTTGATCGGATTGGGAAGCGGGATCGGTCATAAGCTTCCGCGCGATTCCGGCGACGCAGACAATCATCAAGAGGCTCAGGACAATTTTCGGCCAGACATCCGGTCCTATCTGCCCTGGGATGGGCGTATAGATGATGCGATCAGCAATCGCATAAAGACCCAAAGCGATAAACATCAGGACGATATAAGGTCCGATGCGCTTCATCTGCCTCAGTAGGGGCATGACGTTTCCTCGATACGAGACTTTTCTTGTCGAGACTCGCGCAGGCGAGTCTCGACCGTCTCTGCTTGCTGCAAGCCGAAGGCTTTTGCCTTTCTGTGGCTTGCTTTCTATCCCGCGTCGCTCACAGCGAAGCCATACGCGGAGCTTCGCCGGAAAATTGCGACTCCGGCGAATGAATCATGCGGCTTATTTCGCGCTCTGGCTTTTTTTGGAGTAGCCGAGCGCATATGCCTCGGCGAGCCAGTTGTGAAGAAATGCGCCGCTTTCCTTGCCTGGAATGTAGCTGGTCGGCAGCGCATACTGCTGCTTCAGATAAGCTGCGTATTCTTTCGTTCTGGCGACCTTTGCCATCGCATCCCGCAAGGTCTTGACGATCTTCGGGTCGGTGCCGGCGCGGACGACGATGACCCGGAATTGCGGCAGATTGGCGTGATATCCAAGCTTGCCCGAATAGGGCACATTCTCGAACCCGGCGACCGGCTTTTCGCTGAACAGCATGACAGGACGGATCTGCTTGCCGTCTATGAAGCTGCGGACGTCGCCCGCCTGTTCGTAGAGCACATCGCTCTGTCCACCGATGACGGACGAGTAACGAAGGCCCGGCTGCGGAAACGGAACGGCCTGCAAGTTCACGCCGCGCGCCTTGAAGTAAGCCACCGTCAGCGCGTCTGGGCTGCCATACCCCGTGATAGCAACGCGCAACTCGTGCTGCTTGCTTGCCTTGACGACATCGCTCCAGTTCTTCATCGGGCTGTTCATGCTGACATAGAAGCCCGAAGGCTGCTGTATCATAATCGCGAGCGGGATAAGTTGATTGAGCTTGAAGCGCGAATGCGGATTGGCAAAAAGCGCCCCGGTATCGCCGGTCACGACTTCGACCGTGTAACCGTCGGCGGGGGATGTCAAAAGTTTCGTCAGGCCGGTCTGGCCAGTGGCGCCGGGCACGTTGATGACCGGCATCGAAACCTTCAATTGCGGTTCCAGCAGCCTGCTTGTGAGCCGCGCCAGTGCGTCGGCGCCGCCGCCAGGACCCCATGGGACAATGAAGGTGATTGGCCGCGACGGATAAGTCTCCGCCGACGCCGGTTGAATCATTCCAATGCCGAGTGCGCACAAAGCACCGGCCACTTGCAGGACTCGTTGCAGCACAGTCTCAACTCCCTAATCGTTTTTTTATTTTTCGAGCTTTTTGCTCGAATGCTTCGAACGTTGACACAAGAGATCAACCCAGTCTACAAAAAATTGGTACGTTTCATTTCGGAAAACAGAATAAATCCTATGTCTATAGGTCTGCGGCTCCGCATTGCTCAGCTTCAACTTCCTCTGACAGTGCCTTATCGGCTGGCGTTTGGAGAGCAGAAACGCTTCGACGTCATTCTGGTCGGCTTGCGTGATGAGCAGGGTAAGGCCGGTTGGGGCGAAGCGACAATTCTTCCTGGCTATACCGATGAAACCGTCGAAGGCGCCTGGGCCTTTGCAAAGGAGGCCGCGCATGTCTGCCACACCGCTAGCGACATACGCCGCATGGCTTCGTCAGCCGCAAAAAAATCGCCCTTCGCAGCGTCAGCTTTTCTGACAGCGCTGGATTGGCTGGATAATCATCCCGCTCTACGCCGCACCGGCCGCTTTCCTCTGCTTGGCACGATCAACGGCAAAGCTGAAACGCCTGATCTTCTCGCGCAGGAAATCGAAACTCTCATTGCGGCGGGATATACAACGCTCAAAGTCAAGATCGGCTGGGATGTCGATCGTGATCTGAAACAGGTCGAGACGGTGCAGTCGGTCGCCGGGGGCCGCGCGAAATTGCGCATCGACGGAAACCAGGGATACACGCGCGATCAGGCAATCGCATTCCTGAGCCGGTTGAATCCTGCCGATGTCGAACTCGTGGAACAGCCATGCGCAGCAGGCGATTGGGACTCGGCGATTGCAGCCAAGCGGGCATCCGGCGTCCCGATGATGCTCGATGAATCTATCTATACAGTGGACGATATAAGCCGTGCAGCGTCGCTGAAATGCGCCGATTACATCAAGCTCAAACTGATGAAACTCGGCAATCTCGACAGTCTCGCGCGCGGCCTCAAAATGATTTCCGATAATGGCATGACGGCGGTGCTCGGCAACGGCGTCGCGTCCGATCTCGGTTGCTGGATGGAGATTGCAGCGGCCCTCGGGACGGTCTCTACTGCGGGTGAAATGAACGGCTTTTTGAAAACGCCAGTCCGCATTCTGAAGCCGCCGCTGCATACGGAAGGCGCGGACGTCGTTCTCGATGGAAAGCCGTTCAGCATCGACGAAAACGCCGTTGTTGCCCATGCCGTAGCTCGTGCCGGAAATTGGCCGTGGGACGAGGCGGCGTAATCACCCGAGCTTCTTCCTCATCGACAAAAGGCATGCTAGAGCGAGCAACCAACTTGCCCGCTCCCGCAAGCCTCCAGGCCTCCCTTTGCTGAAGGTCGCGTGAGCGATTTTGGAAGCCATGATGTCGCTTTCCGAGACCGAAGTCGAAGATGTTGCCGGCGGCCCAAGCACCGGGATCCAGAAGGTGATCCGGGTCATGCAGGCCATGTTGGTCAGTGACAATCCGCTGCCGCTTGCCGATCTCGCCGATCGACTGAATATGCCCAAGCCGACTGTGCATCGACTGCTGGCGCAATTGGAAGAAGTTGGCGTTGCGCAGCGCGATCTGTCCGGGAAAGGCTATACTGTCGGTCCGACGTGGCTGCGTCTCGCGGTTGATGCTCTGATGGTCCGCGCACAACAGCTTCCTGTCCAGGCAATCATGCGCACGCTCGTCGATCAAATCGGCGAATCCTGCAATCTCGGAATCCTGCAAGATCTTCAGATTTTATATTTAGAGCGCGTCGAATGCGACTGGCCCTTGCGCATGCAGCTTCATGCCGGTTCCCGTGTGCCGATACATTGCACCGCCTCCGGCAAACTTCATCTGGCCCAGATGAACACGCGTCATCGTCGAACGCTGCTGAACAAATTACATCTGCAACGATACACCGCCAATACGCTGACTGATCCAGCCAGGCTGGAAGAGGAGTGCAAGGCGATACGCGCCAGTGATATTTCCATCAATCGGGAAGAATATCATCTGGGTCTCATCGGCGTTGCAGTGCCAGTCAGGCGAAGCGACGGCGCGATGATTGCGGCGTTGGCTGTCCATGCTCCCAGTTTCCGCATGTCGGTCGAAACTGCATTAGGCTATGTTCAGCTCCTTCGGAATGCAGCAGCGGATATCGCTAAAGAAATCCTGGCGGAAACTCCCGCGATCTAAAACATTTTCAAACCGAAACGACTCTACGCATGCCGGTGAACCAATGCGGGCCGCAATGCGAGTATCATAGGTACAATCGCCGCTGCCGTTAGAGCCGCTGCTGCGACGCCGACGGATCTGCTGGAAAAGTCCGCGATTGCGCCATAGACGATCGGCGCTAATGCGCCAGCCGCGGTAACGCCGCTATAGAAGATTGCAAAGGCGCGGCCGGTCTCGCCTGTTCGCGCCAGTTCCGGAACGGTTCCGTAAATCACCGAAGACGTGCCGTTGAGGACGGTTCCGAGAAATGGCAGGACAACAAGCGCGGGTCCAAGAGGCAAGAACAAGGTCGTCACCATGAAGACGGCTGTCGCGGCCTCCGTTGCGATCACGCTCGATATGACGCCGAGATGCTGCCCAAGCCATCCGCATGCCGCCTTGCCAAAGGCTCCTCCTGCAAAAAGGATGGCGAGGCCCAACCCAACGGTTGCTTCGTCACCTCCCTTGCTGTGCAGGAGAAACGGCAGAAACAGCAGGTAGCCCATTCGCGTCGCCGTATCGAATGCGCCAATGGTGAGCAGCAAGCCGAAACCACGGCCATCTCCGCCACCGTTGCCTTGCTTTTCATTTTTTGCGGCAACAAAGGGTTGCTTCGGCAGCAAAGCGAGTAAAGCAAGCGCGACGAGCAGACCAACCAGAGACATGAGCCCGACGGCCGGACGCCAGGCAATAATGGGCAAAAGCAAAGCGACGATCGCGGGGAATGTCGCTTTTCCCAGATCGCCGGCGAAGTTGTAGATGCCAAGAGGCCCCCGCGGGCTGCTCCCGTAAGCGTTCGCCACAAGCAGCGACGCGCGTGGATGTTGTACGCTTGATCCCAGGCCGGCGAGAATCAGACCTCCGCACAGGCCGTAGAAGCCGAACGGCAACGCCATGACGAAATATCCGGCCGCGGCGACAAAAGTTGCGAGTGCCAGGGCGGCGCGCGAATTGAGCCGTCCCACAAATCTGTCGGAAGGAACCTGCAAGCCAGCCATGGTTCCATAATAGAGCGCGCGAACCACAGCCAGCCCGGCGTAGGACAATCCGAATTCTGACTGCCAGACGGGCAGCAGCACATAGAGCTGGTCGGTGTAACCGTCATGCAAAAGGTGGGCGAGGCAGGCTCCGAAAAGACTGCGCCTCTGTGGCGTCCATCCGTTTTGCTGCTCTTCCTGCCGGCAATCAGCCGGGGCCGCGATGTCCATCGGTCGCTTCGCCTCCTCATTGAGGCGACCCTATACATGTGAGCTTTTGTCGAATAGTCTCTTCCTATTCACAAATGCTGTGCGTTTTTCTCACGGATCTGATGCGCCGTCTTCCTCCTCTGAATGCCCTTCGTATTTTTGAGGTCGCTGCGCGAACCGGCAGTTATGCCGAAGCCGGAGTCGAACTCGGGCTGACGCATGGCGCCGTCAGCCGCCAGATTGCAGCGCTTGAAACATGGCTCGGTCAACGACTGTTCGTGCGGACAGGCCGGCACATGGCGGCAACGCCCGCAGCGCGCGCCTTCGCAGAAGAGATCAGCCTGTCTTTCGATCGAATGAGCATGGCGGCGGAAGCATGCGGACGTCCTTCCGTGCGTCGCATTCTGCGTGTCAATGCGCCGACCGCCTTTGCCATGCGATGGCTGATCCCACGGCTGGACCAATTTCATGCCGAGCGGCCGGATGTCGAAGTAACTGTGACCACGGCGACGACGCTGCACGCTGAGTTACGCGGCGGATTTGATATCGCAATCAGGCGCGGCCTGGCGGAACAGTCAATCTGGCCGCAGTATCGGGCCGTGCATTTTCTCGACGAAGCGGACACGCTTATTGTCAGTCCAGCTCTGTGTGAAAAGCTGCCGCTCCACCAGCCGGCCGATATCCGGAACCATGTTCTCTTGGGAAGTGAGACGCGTCCGGGCGATTGGACCGATTGGCTTGAACGCGCCGGCCTGTCGCCGCTCATAGAGCAGCGTCGGCGCGTGTTCGATCATTTTTTCGTCACCCGGCAGGCGGTGATCGATGGGCTTGGAATCGGGATTGGCCCTTTGCCTGTTCTTCAGGCGGATGTTGCGGCTGGACTTATCCTGATGCCGTTTCCGGCGATTTCTGTGTCACGGACCGGATATGTCGCTCTTATTCCTTTTGACGCCCATAAGACGTCGTCTCTGACGTTCTTTCTCGATTGGTTGATCAGAGAAGGGGCGACCAGCCGAAGCGGGTGTTATGGCGCATCGCAGTGACAGCCATCAGAGGGCCTGGAATTTTGCGGATAGTTTTGAACGGCGTTCTTCTTAAGATTCTGTAATCACTTAAGAAAACCTTGGTGGCGGAGCCAGTCGTGACGAACCAGTCTCTGGCATGTGTTTCCCTGAGAGCAGGGAAAAATGCAGGGAAAGCCTGAAAGTGTCGGCACATGTCGTAAGACGCTGAGCGGAGCGCACTGAGCAAAAATGACGATGCCGGCAATTGCGGCGCGCACACTCAGCGTGGGCCACTTCGGATCAGGCTTGCAGTCCAATTCTTGCCAGCGCACGGTTCACCGCGCCTGTTCCAATTGCAGACTTTCGGTCTGTAACCGCAAAAGCAATTTCGTCTCTGGCCGGGTTAATTCGTGCTTTGCCATCGAGTCTTGATAAAGTCGCCGCGCGCTACCGCTTCAAGATCCGGCGCCACGCTGACACTGGCTGATATGCCGCTGGGTCGGACAGCCGCTTGGGCTTGAGTGTCGCAGATGCAGGTGTTAGGTCGTATGTGATGATTGGGGTGTTTCGCCGTATTCTGCTCTTGCTCGGTGCCTTCGCTCTCCTGAGCGGGACGACGGCTGAGTTCGCGCGCGCAACCCAGTATGTTACGCCGATGGCGATGGACGGCGTGCCCTG
>SCSF01000135.1 GCA_004298435.1 Beijerinckiaceae bacterium | reverse complement strand
ACGGTCGGCGCGATGCCGAGCGAGGCGCAGCAGAAGGCAGCATTCATCTCCGCCACCAGCTCCTCGAACGCATATTTCTTGGAGCCGAAGGAGCCGGAGAGATCGCGGTTCAGTCGATGCAGGGCGCCGCTGGCATGACCGAGTTCATGCAGCGCCGTGCGGTGCCAGTTGATCGGCTCGAAATAGGCTTGCGGTGGCGGGACTTGCACATAGTCGTGCGCGGGCATGTAGAAGGCGCGGCTGCCGCCGATGCGGAAGTCGATGCCCGTCGCCTGGATCAGCGCCTCCACCGTCGGCTCGATCAGTCCGGGCTCGGGCGGCGGCGCGGCAACTGCGAGATCTTCGGGCAGCCCTTCGCACTGGGCCAGGTTGAAGACAGTGAAGCGCTTCAGGAATGGGATCGCTTGCGCTTCCTCGCCGGTCTCGCGTGCCCGCTTCTTCTCGTCGTCGGGAATGAAGCGATCGGCGTAGACGACGGTCGTGCCGTGCTCGCCCTTCCGGACATTTCCCCCGAGCGACAGCGCCTGGCGGAAGGTGACCCAGCCCTGAACCGGAAAACCGTGCTCGATCACCGACCCCCAGAGGATCAGCACATTGATCCCCGAATAGTTTCGGCCGGTGGCGGCGTTCCTCGGCATGGCGAGCGGCGCCTTTGCTGCCGCGGTCCCCCAGGGCTGGGCCCAGGGCACGCGGCCGGCCTCGAGCTCGGCGATGATCTTGGTGGTGATTTCGTCGTAGAGGTTCGTCCGGTCGGAGCCGGAACGGGCGCGAGCGATATGTCTGGACATCGCGGATCTCCGCGACGGGCGCCGGGAGCCTCTCTCCCAGCCTTCAACCCGTCACGGAAACCCCGTCCGCACTCTCCCTCTCGGGGCGTTGCGGGGTGTCCCCGCAGAAGGGGTCGGCCCGAGACCATGGGCTCGGCCGCAGGGGAAGGCCTTCCCCTTAACAATCCGAGTTTCCGTATCGGAGTAATCGCGGCTCTGTGGGAATGCGTGTGCGCTGATAGTCGCCGGTCGGCCGGTCGAGTAGCATCAATGCGAGAGGCATTGAACGGAGTGCTTCATGAGCTTCCCAGCCCAGAAATCAACGATCGAGGCTCAACCTCTCATCGCGGTACGCAATGTGCGGGCGAGCAGTCAGTGGTATGTCGAATTGCTTGGAGCAGACTCGATTCCGGAACATCCCCACCGCGACGTGTACGATCGGATCTCGCACTACGGTCGGCTGTTACTTCAACTGCATGCGTGGGACGTCGAGGACCACCCCAATCTCGTCAACGCAGATGCGGCGCGTCCCGGGCACGGTGTCTTGCTGTGGTTTCAGGTCGATGACTTTGACTCAATTGTGGAGCGAGCTCGCGGCTTGGAGGCCGAGATTATCGAGGAACCTCACGTCAACCCGGCGCCCCGACACAGAGAGATCTGGCTGCGCGATCCCGATGGTTATGTGGTGGTGGTTGCCAGTCCGGACGGTGAATGCGGCTGCTAACCTCCGTGTAGTCGCTACGTCGCTACAATGATTCAGCGGAAGATCAGCGTGCAGCGCCGAGCGGAGTGAGCTGCCGCCCGCGTATGTCGGCATGGGCATGCCGTTCGATCTGCCATAGTCCATCTGATCCGCGCTCAGTTAAGTGATCGACCAGTCATTTACCTGTTCGGAGATTTGCGACGACGGTAGTTTCCACTTCCGTGGATTTTTTGTGCGTGCCGGCAAATCGGTCTCGATAGCCAGGAAGGCAGCTGCAATCGCGCGAACGCTCCATGCCAATAAGCGCGATGACGTCGTCCCCACGTTCAGCTGGAATTCGCATACGACCATCGCGAAGGGCGAGGTACAGCGCTTCGAGGGCCGGTTGATCGCCGAGGACGGCGATGGCCGTCGGGTGACGGAAGAGATCTAACGACCAGCCCGGAGTTCGCGCATTCATGAGAGCGGTGGCACGGCTTCGTCCCCTCCGTTCATCGATAACCGGTAGGAAGCGTCTGGCCGCTGCGATGGCGATCGTCGCGGCTTCGCCGTCGTCGAGGGAGGGCGTGGTGGATGCGAGTTCGTGAAAAATCTCGCACTCCGCGTCGGTCATAGTGGCGAGCGTCACGATTCCGCCGATCACGAGGTCATGCAGAAAGCGGTGCTCGCCGTTCTGCCGGCTCGTCTCGTGCTCCAGCTCTCCAGCCACGATCGCGGACACGACGACATCGTTGGGAATGGACGCGAGGATGCGCTCGCCATATTTGCAAGCGTGAAGGTTGATCAGCACACTCGTGTCGAGAATCAGCGGATCCGCGATATCAATCGGGGAGCTTGAGCAACTCATCCGTGTCTCTTTCCTCGAGCTCGATCTGGTCGATAACGCCGCGAAGCTCCACCCGGCCCACCTTCAGCAGCTCCGCCAATTGTCCTTCCGACATGAGCTCGCGCTTCCAGGCGGCATGCGCCATCAGGCTCAGGCGGTGGGAGATGGGTCGGTCCGCGTCGCTCTTTGCGGGATCGCGGCGATCGGCCATCTCGCCGAGGACCTCTCGGACATTGTCATCGGTGATGCCGCCGTTGTTTTCGAACCATGCCCAAGTGCCCTTCTTGGCAAGGCCCAATTCCTCGAGCCGCAGCCCGCACGCTTGGCGAGAGATATTATATTGCTGGGCGAGGAGAATGATCAGGCGCCGGGTCGTTTTGCCGGTAATCTCCTTCAGTTGGCGGAAGCTTTCCGAGAAGCTCTCGGCTGGCGTCAGGAATGCACGGCCAAAGACGTTGGCGTAGCGTTCATCGCGTGAGAGAAATTTCTCATCGTCTTCGAGCACTTCGGGAATCTGGCGGGTACCATAGAAGTGGCCGATCTCATGCGCCGCGGATTGGATGCGCCGCGGCAATGGGTGGTTGGCGTTTAGAAATATGCAGGCGCCGACGCTTTCATCGTAGGTGAAGAGGCCAGCAACCTTTGAACTGGATGAGAGACGGCGCTGATACAATCGGATGCCAAGACCTAGTTCGATGACCGAGAAGATGTCGGATATCGGCCCCGGACCGAGGCCCAGCCAGTCGCGCAATTCCTTGGCATGCTTTTCTGCGAGGGCCGCAACGTCGCCCTCGTTGATACCGCGTTCCGGGGGGTAATTTCGACGTCGCTGGATGCCGAGGATATTCTCCATTTCAACGTCCGCTTTAATCAGGTCGTTGAATAGCTGAACGGCTTCAGCGGTGTGGGCGTCCTCAGTCTCCCGCAATTTGCGGAATCGAGGCATCAGATCGGTATGCACTGCCTCGCGGCGGAGGAGGGCGTTGACCGATACGCCGTAGTGGCGCGCGAGCGTCTGGATTTCCTGGATGCGCACACGGCGCACGCCCTTCTCGATGGATACGAGGGTGGGGCGGGACATGCCGATGACCTGGGCCGCGTCGTCCTGGCGGACGTCGGCGTTCTCCCGAGCTATCCGCAGGCGTCGTCCGATTTCCTGTGCGCTCAGCTCATTCAGATCGGCCATAGCGCCCTCCATCCATCCAGCTTTTCAGAAAGCTTTGATCTCCCTGCGCGGACAGAAATGCCCGCCATTCCTCGGCATGCGTTGTCAACATCGTCCTCAATTTCTTCAGAGTGTCCTCGTAGTTTTCCGCTATCGCAGCTGAGATTTGCGAGGCGTGAACGCGAATGTTCTCGTCAGGCAAACCGCTCATGTCCGCGAGATGCTGCAGGTGACGCGCACCGACGCTTCCGTATTCGACCATGATGTCCCGATCAGCCTTTTGGGGTATGACCGACAACGCATCGGCCGCGTCAGAAGCGGCAAGGTCGGACACGATATACGTACCAGGCGGTTCGTTAACGCCAGCGGCATGCAGGCTGAGGCGTCTCAGCAAGCAAGCCGCGCACAGGCCACACTGCTTCCTACCGCCTACATTGACGACCCGGCGCGTTTGCCAGCAGGAATGGGTACTCGTCAGATGCTGTTCGGACTTTCCGACCATGTCCAGAAACGCGCGCAACGTCTGACCTTTCGTCGACCACAGACGTGGCTGCTCATACCGGACCCGGTTGCCTAGCGCTGCCTTGATGAACCGCTCCATCTTCCGGAAGAACGTCGGATGGTTGCGATAGTCGGCGTAGATGTTGTGCAGTGGGAGCAGCACCGGCCCAAGTGCGCCCTGGCCGCTCTCCGGAACAATGACACGCGTCACGCCCGAGAGCTGCGCAGCAATCGCCGTCACCGCCGCAAACTGAAATCCCCGCGAGCGGAAGCTGCTCTCGTTCCCGCGATATCCCTTCACCTTGAAGGGAATCTGCGTGAAATAACTGTCCCCATTTTTCCGCCGCTGGCGATTGCCCGCGACCCGGATACACAGTGCCTCAGCCTCGCTCCCGCTCAGAGCGGAGACGGCACGCGAATCCAAACCATCGCTGTAAGCGACGGCGAAGGTCTTGGCCTTGCCGAAGTCCAACGGCATCTGCCGCGTGCCGATCGGCGAGAGGTTCTTTGCCTGGACAAAGGTCAATCGCCATGCGTCGCCGGTCAGGTGGTTCAAGACGCCGTGCAGGGCCTTCAGAACCTCCGGCTTCTGCCAGGTCTTAAGGTCGATGACCGGGATCGCCACATCGAAGGTGCGGCGCCAGCCCAACGGACGCTTCCAACGCCGGTCAGCGAACTCGATGGCGGCGCAGAGGACGAGCATATCGTAGTGCAGCGGCTCGAAGCCCTTTACGTCAAAGCTGTCCAGAACCGCCGCATTAAAGCAAATGTGACGGCCGACCTCCGCGATCACAGAACCCTTCCGTAGGGTGCGGCCGCGCTTCTGTCCCTTCTCGATAACGATCAAGCGCTTGTCTGGCATCGGTGAGTATTTCGGATTGGCGCTCACTCTTCGGGCCCCTCATCTACGCCGGCTTTCTTGTGAACCGCCTGCTTGAACGCGCGCTTGTTGCCGGTGGCCAAGGCGTCGCAGAGTTCGCTGGGCTTGATGGCAGCGAACGTCTCGCGATTCCGCTCGATTCCCTTCTGGTAATCTTCGCTGCTCATGTCGCCGAGCTCGCGGGCACGAATGCATTCTTCGTCGAGCCGGTTTTTGGTGGTGCCGATCCACTCTTTTGTCGTGCTGTCGAGCGCCTGATCGAGCGCCTTCTCGGGAGTGAGTTGATCCCGGAGATTCGCAATCAGATGTCTTTGCAGGGTATCCGCAAGCGGCGACGTTGGATGAGTCTCGAAGATCGTTTCGACCGCCGTGACCGGGTCTAAGTCCATTTGGGGTCGGTCCGCATGCGCTTTGAGTTCATCGAAAAGGGGACTGAACGTCTTCATGTCCACGTCACCGATCATGCTGTGGCATGCCTGCGTCGTGCGCTCTTCACGGCTCGTGGCATCGCTAACCAGGTCCTGGCCATAGCGCTTCCAGCTGCTGGGCAACTCCGCATTTCTGAATGGTCCATCGCTCATGGCCGCCTCCCATGTCGGCAAAATAGTAGCGAAAGCTGACAACGTCAATATATATCAGAAATTACCTGACATAAAGAATCAGCCGAAGGAAACCCGCCTATGACGGGTCTTTTCGCTGACGGTTTGGTCTAGAAAGTGCGCCGGAAGGGGTAATTTGTAGCCCATACGGCGCGTTTTCCCGATCGAAGGGACGGCCACGGGGGCTCTTTCCTCAAAAGACCTTGTTGACAAATATGCATCAGAATGGCTATTTAGTACCCACTTTAACGCAGAATCACAGACTCACTATGCAGCCTCGCCAGCACAAAGCAGCCAGCTTCCTGTCGGCTCATCCGGTCTTCACCCGGGCGGAGTTCGCGGCGGCTTTCGGCCATCCGGCGGGCGCGGCCAATGTCACCAGCCTGCTCCGGCATCATCTGCGGGCTGGCAACATCAAGCGGGTCAGTCGCGAGGTGTTTGCCGCGGTGCCGGCGCACCTGGCGGCCGAGCGGATGGTGATCGACCGCTTCGCCGCGGCGAGCAAGCTCCGCTCCGATGGCGTCCTGGGGTTTCACTCCGCGCTTGAGCTACATGGCATTGCCTACTCCGAGTTCAACGAGGTTCAGCTCATCAGCGCCGGACGGACCGAACGCGTGGACCTGCCATTTGGCGCCTGCCGCTTCGTCACGCCGCCGAAGGCGTTGGCGGCGGCTGGCCAGGCCGACTACCTGACCGTGACCATGGACCGGCAGGGGGTGGCGGTCCGTGTCACCGCGGTCGAACGCACGGTCGTTGACATCTTGCACCGGCCGGAACTCGCCGGCGGCGCCGAGGAAGTCCTGAAGTCACTGGACCTGGTGCGCTATCTCGATCCGGCGAAGGTCGCCGACTATGTCGAGCTGCTGGACAATCGGTCGCTCGCCTCCGTTTGCGGCTGGTGGCTCGAGAAACGGCGCGCCGCGCTCGGCGTCGCCGACGACGTCCTGGCGCGCCTGCGAACACGGCTTCCGCGATCGAAGCACTACGCATTGGGTGCCGAACCTGGTCATGCCGTGCTCGTCGAGCCTTGGCGTGTGCTTCTCCCAACGCAGGCGGTCGACGCCGCCTTTGAAGGCGTCTGATGGTCGCGTCGCGAGAAACACTTCAGGACATCGCGGCCGAGCGGCAGCTCCAGCCCGCGACGCTGGAGCGTGTGATCCGACTGATCGATATTCTTGATGCCTTCGGCGCCGACACGCTGATCGGGCCGCGCGTCGCCTTAAAGGGCGGCACGGCGCTCAACGTCTTCCATTCCGATCTGGACCGCCTCTCTGTCGATATCGACGTCAACTATGTCGGCGCGGTCGAGAAGGAACGGATGGACGCCGACCGGCCGGGATTGGAAGACCGGATCGAGCGCTTGATGGAATCGAAAGGCTATGCCGCGCGGCGTGAGCCGTCTGAGCACGCTGGTGGCAAATGGATTTATCGCTATGCCTCAGCGCTCGGCGGGGCGGGGACCATCGAAATCGATATCAACTATCTCTATCGCGGCCCCCTTTACGGCGTGGATCGCATGCCATCGGTGGCAATCGGATCCTACCAGGCTACGAATGTTCCGGTTCTCGATATCCACGAAATCGTCGCTGGCAAGATGGTCGCGCTGATCACGCGGCGCACCGCGCGCGATCTGTTCGACGCGCACCGGATCATCGCCATGCCGTCTCTCGACTGGGCGAAGATCAAGGCGGCCACCTTGATGATCGGCGCGAGCGCCAAGAGTTTCGACTGGCGCACAGCCTCGTCCGAGGCGATCGGATGCGAGGTCGGCGACATCACCGGCAAGCTGACTATGTGCCTGCACGATCGGTATTTCGACAGCTTTGGCGGTCCTGCGGCCTGGATCGAGAACGTCACGGCAGAATGCCGGGACAAGCTCGCGCCGCTGTTTCAGTTCACGGCGGGGGAGAGGGCGTTTCTGGATACCGTGCTGGACCGGGGTGAGATCGACGCGTCCACTCTGGAGGTGCCGGAGAACGTGCGCACCTCGATAGAAGCCAGTCCGGCTCTGCGGTGGAAAGCACAGAACGTCAAGGCTTGGAAATCGGGTGACAAGTCGCTGGCGCCACGTACGAGACGAGCAGGGCGGCCGCGTGGGGGGACCAGGTGAATACTGAAGCGGACACCTGTCGAAAATTCGTTGTTCCGCGCCTGCAAACGGCGGGTTGGGAAGGCGCGCCCCACGCTATCAACGAGCAACGGACCTTCACTGATGGTCGAGTGATCTTCATCGGTGGCAAGGCGAAGCGCGGCCGGCAAAAGCGTGCCGATTACATCCTACGCTACCGCGCCGACTACCCGATCGCTGTGGTCGAGGCGAAGGCCGCGTACAAATCTGCCGCCGATGGCCTGCAGCAGGCCAAGGACTACGCCGAGATTCTCGGCCTGAAATTCGCCTATGCCACCAATGGCGCGGAGATTCTCGAATTCGATTTTCTCACCGGCCTCGAAACCCTGCGGCCAAATTTTCCGACGCCCGCTGAGCTTTGGGGTCGGCAACGGGCCGGTCTCGGTCTGACCGATGACACGGCCGCCGAGCGCCTGCTCGCGCCTGGTTTTCCCGATCCCTCAAGGCCGTTGCGCTACTATCAGGAGATCGCCGTCAATCGCGCGCTTCAGGTGGTTCTGACAGGCCAGCGGCGGGCACTGCTCACTTTATGCACGGGCGCGGGCAAGACCGCGGTAGCGTTCCAGATCGCGTGGCGGCTGTGGACCGCCGGGTGGAACAAGCGTAGCGACTTCCGCAAACCCAAAATCCTGTTCCTCGCCGACCGCAATATTCTCGTCGACGACCCGATGGCCAAGACCTTTGCGCCCTTCGGCGATGCACGGTTCAAGATCGAGAATGGCGAGATCAGTCATGGTCGCGACATCTATTTCGCGATCTACCAGGCCATCGCCAGCGACGAACGGCGACCGGGTCTGTACCGGGAATATGCGCCGGACTTCTTCGACCTGATCATCATCGATGAGTGCCACCGCGGCAGCGCGCGCGATGACAGCAATTGGCGAGACATTCTGAACTATTTCGAGCCGGGATATCAGCTCGGCATGACGGCGACTCCGCTGAGGGAAGATAACCGGGACACCTACACCTACTTCGGCGCGCCGCTTTACACCTACTCCTTGGCCCAAGGCATCGCGGACGGCTTCCTGGCGCCCTATCGCGTACACCGTGTCGTCACGGACTATGACGCTGCAGGGTGGAGACCAACCAAGGGCGAACTCGACCGCTTCGGGCGCGAGATTCCCGACGATGAGTACCACACCAAGGATTTCGAGCGCGTCGTCGCGCTGCGCGCTCGCACCGAGGCGATCGCGCGCCACCTCACGCACTTCCTCGCGCAGACCGATCGCTTCGCGAAGACGATCGTTTTCTGCGTGGACCAGGAACACGCAAGCGAGATGCGTCGGGCGCTCGCCAATCTCAACGCCGATCTCGTTGCGGAATATCCGGACTATGCCTGCCGCGTGACGGCCGACGAGGGCGACATCGGCAAGGGCAAACTCAGCCGTTTCCAGGACGTCGAGACAAAAGTCCCGGTAATTCTGACGACGTCTCAGCTTCTCACCACAGGTGTCGACGCGCCGACCTGCAAGAACGTCGTGCTGGCGCGCGTGGTCGGCTCGATGACGGAGTTCAAGCAGATCATCGGCCGCGGGACCCGGCTGCGCGAAGACTACGGCAAATTGTTCTTCAACATCCTCGACTACACCGGCACCGCGACTGAAAAGTTCGCCGATCCGGACTTCGACGGTGAGCCGACCGCAGAGACGATCACGGAGATCGACGCCGAGGGCGAGATCGTCACCACCCAAGAAGAGGAAAATCCAGCGCCGGAAGCGCCGGACGAGATCGAGACGGAAGCCGAAGGTGGCCTTCCGCCCGACGAGAAGCCCGGCGAACCGCGTAAACTCTATGTCGATGGCGGTGTGGTCGAAGTGGTCGCGCATCTGGTCTACGAACTCGATACGGACGGCAAACGGCTGACCTGCAAGAAACTGACGGACTGGACCGGTGAGAAGGTCCGCACCCTCTATCCGACCGCTGCAAGTTTCCGCGCCGACTGGATGCTCGCCGACAAGCGCCACGCGATCGTCGAGGCGCTCGCTGAACGGGGCATCGATCTGGAGACCCTAGCTGAAGAATCCGGCCGCCCTGAGGACGATCCGTTCGATCTGCTTTGCTACCTTGCATGGAATGCACCGCTCCGAACACGACGTGAGCGTGCTGAACGTCTCAAGCAAGATCGCACCGATTTTTTCGAACGGTATGGCGCCGATGCGCGGATCGTATTGGAGGCGCTGCTCGAGAAGTACGCCGAGCACGGCGCCGCGCAGTTCGTGCTGCCGGGTATCTTGAAGGTGCCGCCGTTGGCCGGGTTCGGCAATCCGAGCGAAATCGCTCGCCGCTTCGGTGGTCCGGATAAGCTCCGCGACGCTGTCAACGAAATGTCCGGCCTGTTGTACGCCGCTTAGGGAAGAACCATGAATGCCCCGTGAGAAGAAGATCATTTCGCCGAAAACCACGGCGCAGCGGCTCGACAGCCTCATCAAGTCCGCGCGCAACAAAATGCGCAAGGACAGGGAGCTGAAGACAGATCTGACGCGGCTGCCCACGCTCACCTGGCTGATGTTCCTGAAATTCATCGACGACATGGAGCGCGTCCACGAGGACGAGGCGGTGCTCGCCGGCGAACCGTATCGTCTTCTGATCGATGCGCCTTATCGCTGGCGAGACTGGGCGGCCGATCCCGCGGGCATCACCGGGCCGGACCTGCTCTCGTTCATCAACGGCGAGCAGTCTGTTCGCGCCGACGGCACCCAAGGCCCGGGTCTGTTCACTTTCCTACGCAGCTTGCGTGGCAACGGCGCCGGCCGCCAGCGGCGCGACGTGGTCTCCGCGGTGTTTCGCGATCTCCGGAATTACGCGACCAGCGGGTATGTGTTGCGGGACGTCATCAACCTGATCAATGGCATCCATTTCGATAGCACCGAAGACATTCAGACCCTCGGCCGGATGTACGAGACGCTGTTGCGGGAGATGCGCGACGCCGCGGGTCAGAACGGTGAGTTCTATACGCCGCGGCCCGTCGTGCGTTTCATGGTCGAAGTGATCGATCCCAAGCTGGGCGAAATCGTGCTCGATCCCGCCTGTGGCACCGGCGGGTTCCTGGCTGCTGCCTTCGATCATATGAAACCGCAGACGGGCACGGTTGAGAAACGCGAAATCCTTCAGCGCAGGACCTTGCGCGGCGGCGAGGATTCCTCGCTTCCGTTCCTGCTAGCGCAGATGAACCTGCTGCTGCACGGGATCGAAGCGCCCGACATCGAATTCGGCAACGCGCTGCGGTTCAAGCTGACCGAGATCGGCGAGCGGGACCGGGTCGAAGTCATCATGACCAATCCGCCGTTCGGCGGTGAAGAAGAAGCCGGCATCCTCACGAATTTTCCGGAGGATCGCCGAACCGCCGAAACTGCGCTCCTCTTTTTGCAGCTGATCATGCGGCGACTCAAACGCGGCGGACTCGGGCGCGCCGGCGTCGTCGTACCGCATGGAATCCTCTTCGGCGACGGCATTGCCGCACGGATCAAAGCCGACCTTCTGGAACAGTTCAATGTTCACACCGTGGTCCGACTGCCCGACGGCACCTTTGCGCCCTACACAGACATCCCGACCAACATCATCTTTTTCGATACGTCCGGTCCGACGCGCGACATCTGGTACTGGGAGCAACCGCTTCCGGAAGGGCGGCGCAAATATTCCAAGACGCTGCCGCTGCAGTATGAGGAGTTGGCCGATTGCCGCGCCTGGTGGCCAGACCGAAAGGAAGGATCGCAAGCCTGGAAGGTATTCGGCCCCGATTTGATCAAGCGCGATGAGCAGGGGCGCGTCGTCACGGTTGATCTCGATCTAAGAAATCCCCACGCGAAGGAGGCGATCGATCACCGTTTGCCGGTGGAGATCGTCGAGAGCGCCATCGCCAAGGAGCAACAAGTGCTGGCTGTCTTGAACGAGATCAAGGCGCTGGTGGCGGAGCGCGGGTAGGTCATGCCGAGCTTTCCGCTTATTCCACTGGGTGAACTCCTTACCTACGCACCGGATCCTCACGGGGTGGAGCCCGACGGCGAATATCCAATCGCGGGCATCTATGGATTCGGTCGCGGGATGATTCAGCGCTCGGCGGTCACTGGGCGGGAGATGGCTGCCACGCAGTTGTTTCGAATCCGGGCGGGCCAGTTCGTCTATAGCCGCCTGAAGTCTTTTGAAGGCGCTTATGCGATCGTTTCGCCAGAGGTCGACGGGTATTTCGTCTCGAACGAATTCCCGACCTTTGACCTGCACCATGAGCAACTCGAGCCCGGATTCCTAGGCTGGTACTTCAGGCAGGATCGCGTCTGGCGCCAGCTAGCCTCAGGCGGGAAGGGAATCGGCGCCCGCCGAGAGAGGCTGCATCCCAAGCGTCTTCTCGATCATGCCATCCCCCTTCCGCCGATCGAGCAGCAACGTCGGATCATTGCGAAGCTCGACGGCGCGGCGTTGCAACTGAAGACGATGCGTCGGACGGCGGATACCGCGCGCGCGGAGCTCAACGCAACGATGGAGGCAGCGTTTCGGAAAGTGATCGCAGGCGCTCCGCGCGTCGCGATCGGGGACGTCGCGCCGATATTGCGGCGACCTGTCGAGCTTGAATCTAATGGCGTTTACGCAGAACTTGGCGTTCGGTCCTTCGGTAAAGGACTGTTCAAAAAGCCGGACGTCATTGGCGGCGAATTAACATGGCAAAAACTCTTCCGAATTCACTGCGGGGATATTGTCTTCAGCAATATCAAGGCATGGGAGGGAGCTTTCGCCGTTGCGAAACCGGAGCACCACGGCAAGGTTGGCTCTCACCGTTATCTCACGTGCGTGGTCGATACCAGGAACGCGACACCGAACTTCCTGTGGTACTTTCTCCAGAGCGATGCAGGACTTGCACAAGTTCAAGCGGCATCGCCTGGCAGTGCAGATCGAAACAGGACCCTCAGTCAGAAGAAGCTGGCGGCTATCGAGATTCCATTGCCATCGATGGATGCGCAGCTCTGGTTCGACGACCTTCAACAAAAAGCCAGCGACGTCCAGGCAGGTCAGCGTGGGGTCGCGGGCGAACTTGATCACTTGATTCCAGCCCTGATGCATCAAGTCTTCGACTGAGCGCGCCGCTAATCTGCTCCGATGAAGCTCACCGTGCATCGCGCGGCGCTACGATGCCGAACTCGCCCGAGATCGAGGCCAAGCTGCCTTCGGCTTGTGGTCTCCAGTATCGGCCCGCGGGCCATCCGCTGCCACCGGGGTTGACTTCAGGAGTAATTAGGAGAAAATAGGTCCTAGAAATACGGAGGCCGTGATGGCGAATCCGCAGACCTTAGTGGCATCGACCGCGCGTTCCAATCCCATCCACCACCTTCATCCGGTCGACGACGTGTGCCCGGTTTGCGACCAGGCCATCCCACATGACCGCGCCGAGGAGATCGCCGAGCGGCTGCAGGCGCGTGAGCAAGCGCAGTCCGCCACTATCACCGCGCGGCTGCAGGAGAAGTTCGGCACCGAGAAGGCAGAGGCTCTCGAGCGTGCCCGGTTAGAGGCCGACCAAAAAATCACCGAGGCCAGAGAACAGGCCCGCCTGGCTGCTGAGCTCCAGTCGAAGGCACAGGTGGACGCGGCGGAAGCGGCGCGTGTTGCAGCCCAGGATGCGCTTCAAACCAAGACTGTCGAGGCTGCGACCGAGAAGGCCAACGCTGAGGCGGCGAAGGCTGCGCTTCAGGGCCAACTCGAACAGGTGCAGCGTGAATCCGCCGTCGCGATCGAGAAGGTGAAGGCAGACGCGGCGGCGCAGGAAGACGCGATCCGCTCAGAGGCGACGCGCATCGCCACAGAAGCGGGTGCGAGCCGGCTGGCGGAAGTGGAGGCTCAGAAAGTGACCGCCGAAAATGCCGGCGAGGCGCTGAAGGCCGAACTGGCGCAAGCCAGACTGACCAGCGAGCAGGCCCTGGCGGACGTCCAGGCAAAAGCGGCCGCCCGCGAAGTGGAAGTCCGTGCTGAAGTCAGTGCGGCCGCCGACGCGGCGGCCCAGCTGCAGATTGGCGCCGCCGAACAGGCCAAGGCTGACGCCGAAGCCAAGGCGGTCGCTGCGGAGGCGATAGCGAAAAGCCTCCAAGAATCCCACGAAGCCCAGCTCAATGAGCGGCTGCAAGAACAGCGTGAGGCCCTTGAGGCCGACAAGACAGCGGCTGTCAACGCCGAGAAGTCGGCCACGTTTGAAGACCGCCAGAAGTTGGCCAACAAGGTCGAAGAGCTGCAACGCGCCCTTGAGAAGAAGACCGCCGAAGAGCTCGGCGAAGGTGCCGAAATCAATCTGTTTGAAGCGCTGAAGGCTGAGTTCGATGGTGATCGCATCGTTCGCGTGACCAAAGGCCAGCAAGGCGCAGACATCCTGCACACCGTTATTCACAACGGGCAGGAGTGCGGCACGATCATCTACGATTCGAAGAACCACAACGCGTGGCGGAATGATTTCGTGACCAAACTGCGGTCGGACCAGTTAAGTGCGCAGGCCGACCATGCCGTCTTGTCGTCCAGCAAGTTCCCGGCCGGCGCCCGGCAGCTGCATATCCAGGACGGCGTCGTGATCGCGTGCCCGGCGCGGGTCGTCGCCCTCATCCAACTCGTTCGCGCCCATCTCGTTCAATCTCACACTCTGCGCATGAGCAACGCCGAACGGACCCAGAAAACCGCGGCCCTGTACAGTTTCATCACTTCCCAGCAGTGCGCCGACTCATTCACGCGGCTGGAGGAACTGGCGGAGTCGCTGCTGGATATTCAGACGAAGGAGGTCAAAGCCCACGAAAACGTCTGGAAGCAGCAGGGCCTTGCCATACGCGCGGCCATGAAAGTGCAGGCCGAATTGCGCAATCAGATCGACTCCATCATCGGTACGGCGTCCGCGCCGGAGAGCCCTCAATGAAGAGCCCGCAGGTCATCCCGGACCGCAGCAATGTCATCAATCTTCAGGAGCGTCGGCTCGATCGTACAGTCCTACGTACATACCGGACCAAGGCCGATATCGACGACATCGTGCCGAACGAAAAGCAGCCCCGCATGGGCCCGAAGATCGATGAAGAGCTGCAACGGCAGATCGAAGCAAATGGCGGTCTCTTCGAACCCTTACTTGTCGAGCCCCATCCTGACCTACCGGGAAAATTCCGGATCATCGACGGCGACCGCCGGTGGACCAACTCGCGGGTTCTGGTGGAACAGGGGAAGGAAGATTATCGGCAGATCCCAATCGAGGTTACCGACCGAACCTTGAGCGAGGAGGACCGACTCCGGGTCTGGATTTATATCCATCGTCAGCGGAAGGAATGGGACGCCAAGGAAAAGGAAATGGTGGCCTATCGCCTGGTCGACATGATGGGCCGGTCGAGCGCCGCCAACATCCTCGGCATCACGGTGCGTGAGCTCGATAAGCTGGTCGATGTATTTGAGCTCTCGGAAAAATTCACCAGTCTCCGTGACCCGAGCGCTGCAATCACCTGGTCGCGTGAGTTGATGGGGGTGAGCAAGAAACTACTGACGCCGACTGTCATCGAAGCGGTGGTTAAGAAGGTCAACCAGAAGCGCATTACCAATTCGAAAGACCTTCGGAAGCTCCGCACGATCTTGCCCGATCCAGTCGCGCGTTCGCAGTTTCTGAGCGATGCGGGAGATTTGGAGTCGGCGATGCTGCGCCTTGGGCCCGCGCCTAAGCCGGTCAAGGGCGGCCTATCCGGCGATCTTGAAGCTGCAGTAGACGCGATGAAAAAGGTCCCTTTCTCGACCGTGCAGGAACTCAAAGGGGACGTGGACATCTTGAAGAAGATCGACGAAGCGGAGGCATTGTTGCAATCGCTCCGCGACGCGCTTGCCTAGAATAGGGATTATCGGCGCGATCTCAGTAAGCTGGGCGGCGAATTTATTCAGAACAGCTAGCATTGCGAGTCGTTCCTGGCGGAAAGTCCTGCGTTACGGCTATGGGGTGTGAAGAACTAGTGGTCGTCGCGAGACTGCGAGAGCGTGGACTGCGGGGGAAACTGAAGGTGATACTGACCGACAACGAAACGAAGGTCGATCTTCTTATAGGAACGATCGGGCGAGGCTGGGGGAGGGTGCCGGCATGAAGCTGGAGGCTGACGCGCACCGTGCGGACGAGGCGGTGGTGACGCCGCTGCGAAAACGGCGCCTCACCGGAGAGCTCTATGCGCGCGACCCGAAGATAGAAGCGCTCATCGCCGAACTGGCGGTCCTGCCGCGTGACGCGTTGATCGCCAGGGCCGCGATCACGAAGCGCGCCGACCCAGGCTATATCCCCAGCGAATGTCTCGTCTATTTCCTCCGCGCGAGCCGCCATGACAATAATGAGGCGGGGTTCGAGCGCCTCTATCGGATACTGACCGAACGGGTGCTGCGTAGTCTGCCCAGAGCGGAGAGCTTCGACGGCGAGACGGAGTCGCTGACGCGCGGGGTCATACGCGACAAGGTGTTCGGCCGGTTCGTCGAGCTGCTTTCGGCGGATCGCGCCGGCTATGTCGACAAAGTCGACTATTTCGAGGTGCGCTTCGACGGCGCGCTGGCAAGTCTGCGGCGTGACGCGCAGGAGCAGGCTTGGCGCGACGAGAACCGTTCCCAGCCCCTCGAATTTGACGAGGAGAGCGGCGAGCTGTCGCCGGAGGTCGAGGCGGCCGCGGGGGTCTACGACCCGTTCGCGGCGTCGGATTTCGACGATTCGGCTTACCGGTTGCGCCTGGATGCGGCGATTGAGGCTCTACCGACCGAACAAAGCAGGATCATTCACATGCTGAGGCAAGGCTTTCCCATCGACTCCAAGGAGCCGGACGTCATGACCATCGCGAAAGCCCTGGGCCGCTCCGAAAAGACTGTTCGAACCTATCGCGACAAGGCCTTCGCCGCGCTACGGGCGGCCATGGCCGAAGGAGATGAGCGGTGAGTCCCGCTGGCGCACGTCCCTCCCGCGAATCTGTGCTCGACGCCTTTGCAGTCGAGAGCGAGCCTGGTCGGTCGACCTTGGAGCGCTATCTGCGGCTCTACCCGGAATATGCCGGGGAGCTGATCGACCTCGCGCGCGAACTCAGTCGCGAAGCCTGTGACGATGCGGCACCACTTTCCGGTGCCGACCAGGCCTTGATCGACACGGCATGGTCGCAACACGCCGCGGCTTCTCCGGCGGCGGCCGCCGACCCTTTTGCGGCGCTGACGGTTGATGACTGGCGCGCGGTGGCCCGAGGCCTGGATGTGCCTCGACAGGTCGTGACCGCAATACGCGAACGGCGGGTATCCCTCGTGAGCATCCCGCGGCGGTTTCTCCAGCGATTCGCCGAGGCGGCGAGAAGCTCCGTGGCGCAATTGGAAGCGTCTTGGGGGCCGGGTCAGCTGGCCGGGGCGCGCAGCTACAAGGCCGATAGTAAGCCGACGGCCCGCGAGCTGGTCAGCTTCGAGCAAGTGCTGATCGACGCCGGCGTCCCGGCCGAGAAGCGCGCCCAACTGTTGGCGGAGACCGACTGAGATGGACGGCGTGGAGCTCGCCAGGCAAGTCGCCGCCGAGCTTCATGCTCGCCTCGTCGCCTCCGGCGCCGATCCCTGGTCGCCCTATGACTTTGCCGTCGCCGAGGCCAAGCGGCGGGGTATCGATGTCGAATCAACGGCCGTCGGCGCGGCCGTCCTCAACGGCGGCCGCGCGACCTTCGTCGCCGCCGACGATCTGATCCTTCACGAGAGCGCGGGCTCTGCGTTCGAGCAGGCCTTCCTCGTGGCGCACGAGATCGGTCATGTCGAGCTCGGCGACGATCTCGATGGCGAGCCGGCGCCGACGATCGATCCGGCGCGCGCGGCCGAGCCGTCGCCGGTCGGCATGGATCGGGTTGTCGATTATGGACGCCGGCAGCGCCGCGAGGTTCAGATGGACCTGTTTGCGCGCGAGCTGCTGTTTCCGCGCACTATCGCGCGAGCGCTCCATCTCGACCAAGGGCTCTCCGCCTCGGCGATCGCAGCGAAGCTCGGCGCGCCGTTCGAGGTCGTCGCGCAGCAACTGTTCGACGCTTTGCTCCTGCCAGCGGTGCCGCCTGTCGCGGCCACGATGCATGTCGAGCGGCCACTCAATCCCCTGCAGGCCGATGCCGCAGCGCATCGCGGCGAAGCCTATCTGCTCGAGGCGGGCCCCGGCACTGGCAAGACGCAGACGCTGATCGCGCGTGTCGAAGGCCTTCTGGAGGAATGTGTCGATCCGCGGCGCATCTTGCTGCTCACCTTCTCGAACAAGGCCGCGGGCGAGATGGCGGAGCGCATTGCGCGCAAGCGGCCCGAGGCTGCGGCCGCGATGTGGATCGGCACGTTCCACGCCTTCGGTCTCGATATCATCCGTCGTTTCCATGCAGAGCTCGGGCTGCCGAAAGACCCGCGGACGATGGATCGGACCGAGGCGGTCGAGCTCCTCGAGGAGGAGTTTCCGCGGCTGAGGCTCGCGCATTACCGCAATCTCTATGATCCGACCCAGATCATCGCCGACATGCTGGCCGCCGTCTCGCGGGCGAAGGACGAGGTGGTCGACGCCAAAACCTACGCCGCGCTCGCCGACGCCATGCTTGCCCAATCTCGCGACCCTGATGGACGCGAGGCCGCCGAACGCGCCGGCGAGGTGGCCCGGGTCTACGCCGCCTATGAACAGCTCAAGCGCAACGCGCATTGCGTCGACTTCGGGGACCTTGTCGCCCTGCCGGTCAAGCTGCTCGAGACCGACGCGGCCATCCGCGCAACGCTGCAGACGCAATATGACCACGTCCTGGTCGATGAGTATCAGGACGTGAACCGCAGCAGCGTGCGCTTGCTGAGCGCGCTGCGGCCAGACGGCCGCAATCTCTGGATGGTCGGCGACGCCAAGCAGTCGATCTATCGGTTTCGGGGCGCGTCGTCCTTCAACATGACCCGGTTTGGGAAGGGGGACTTTCCCGGCGGCAAGCGCGGCCGCTTGAAGCGCAACTATCGCTCAGTGCCGGAGATCGTCGCCAGCTTCTCTGGCTTCGCGATCACGATGTGCGCGGGCGACGCCGACAGCGGTCTCGACGCGGAGCGCGACGGCAATGGTCAGACGCCCGAGCTGCGCACGGTGCAGCGCGCCGAGCAGCAGCAAGTGGCCCTGGCCGACGCGATCGAGGCGCTTCGCGGCGAGGGCTATGCCTATCGTGACCAGGCGGTCCTCTGCACCGGCAATGAGAAGCTGTCGACGATCGGGCAGGACCTCGAGCGGCTTGGTGTGCCCGTGCTGTTTCTGGGCAGCCTGTTCGAGCGGGCCGAGGTCAAGGATCTCCTGGCCTTGCTCTCCGTCCTTGTGGATCGGCGCGCCATGGGCCTAGTACGCATCGCCTGCTGGCCCGACTTCACCATGTCCTTCGCGGACGTGGCGGCGATCTTCGAGCATCTGCGGGCGGCCGACCACGCCCCGGGCAGCTGGCTCCGGCAGGTGGATGCGATCCCCGGCGTCAGCGGTGCCGGCCGCCAGGCGCTCGATAAGCTAAGGGTCGCGCTCGCGGGCTTCGACCAAACGGCCTCGCCCTGGACAGTGCTCGCGACGTTGCTGCTCGATCGCACCCGCATCGCCGCGCACTTTGGCGCGTCAGCGGATCTCGCCGATCGCACGCGCGGCATCGCGATCTGGCAGTTCCTCAACTTCCTGCGGGTCCAGCCGGCAGGCCGCGGACTGCGGATCACACGTGTGCTCGATCGGGTGCGCAGGCTTGTCCGTCTCGGCGATGATCGCGACCTGCGCCAATTGCCGGCGGCCGCCCAGCATCTCGACGCCGTGCGGCTGATGACGATCCACGGCGCTAAGGGCCTGGAGTTCGGCGGCGTCCATATTCCGGGGCTCAATAGCGACACCATCCCGCGCACGCCGCCAGCGCCACCCTGTCCGGCGCCCGACGGCATGATCGCGGGGGCCGAAGGCAGCGCGCTGGAGGCGTTCCGCGCGGGCCAGGTCGAGGAGCAGGAATGCTTGTTCTATGTGGCGCAATCGCGCGCCCGCGATCGGCTGATCCTCTATGCCCCGACCGAGAAGAGCAACGGCCACAATCGACCGCTGTCGCCCTTCCTCGACCGTCTCGGGTCCACCCTGACGCGCAGCTCGGTCGTGCCGGCGCGGCCGCTTCCCATGGCGGTGGAAGCCCAGGGCATCGAGTTGATCGTCGATGGACGGCTGCAGTTCGGGGCCGCGCAAATAGCCCTTTATGAGTCCTGCCCGCGCCGCTTCTTCTACACGCATGTCTTGCAGGTCGGCGGGCGGCGGACCGCGACCGCCTTCATGCACCTTCACGAGGCGGTGCGCGTGGTGGTCGAGGGGGTGATCACCTCGGATAGCCCTATAACCGAGCGGGACCTGGAGGACAGCACCGACGCGGCGCTTGCCGGCCAGGGGCTCGGCGATCACGGTTATCGCGCGGAATTCCGCGACTTGGCGCTGGCCATGCTGCGCTTCCTCTTGGCCAATCGCGCCGGGGCGGTCGCCGAGGCGCCGATTGCGCTCAGCCTCAATTTCGGCGGCGAAGAGATCATCGTTCGGCCAGACGAGGTGCTGGTGCGGCCGGACGGCGTTCGCGCCGTGCGCCGCATCCGCACGGGCCATAGGCGGTCGGCCGAGAGCAAGGATGTCGGTGCGGCGGCGTTGATGCTGGCGGTCCAGCAGGCCTTCCCCGGCGCCGTCGCCGAGCTTGTCCATCTCTCCGACGGCGAGGCGCATGCGCTCGCCTTGTCGGATCGGGAGTTGAAGGGTCGCAAGGACAAGCTCGCCAAGTTTCTCGGCGACATCCGCGCCGGGCGGTTTCCGGCCGAGGTCTCGTCGCGCACCTGCCCGAATTGCCCGGCCTTCTTCATCTGTGGGCAGACCCCCGACGGCCCCCTGCAAAAAAAGTTCGTCTGACCTTACCGGTCGGCGGATCTCGCCCCGATTGGATCCTTAGAGCCGCGGCGTCGCCTCGGCTGAACCTAAGGATCCAATCTTATGAACACCGAAGAGCTTCTTGATTACGACGACCTCGGCGACGCCCTGCGCGAAGGCCGGGCGCTGCGTCCGGCGCGGGGGTATCGCTTGCTCCTCGCGCAGGGCGACCTCAATTTCCAGTCCCGTCAGGTGAGCGATCCCGTGCCGCTCGGCCGTCAGTTGCTCGAGGCCGGCGCCCTGGACCCGCGGGACGGCTACAGCCTGTTCGCGATCCTGCCCTCGGGCGACTTCGAGGACGTGCGGCTGAACGAGCCCTTCGACCTGCGCGAGCACGGCGCCGAGCGGTTCGTCGCCTTCCTGACGGATCGCGACTTCAAGCTCACCTTGAACGACGACGAGCTGCGCTGGGGCAAGCCCGTCATCAGCGGCGCTGTGCTCTACGGCCTCGCCAAGCCCGGCGAGGGGGAGGGCGTCTTCCTCGAGGCCCCTGGCGGCGAAGATCGCCTGATCGAGCATGGCGAGCTGATCGATCTGGCCGAGCCCGGCATCGAGCGGTTCATCACCGCGCGGCTGACGTTCGAGATCATCGTCAATTCGCGGCCGCGCACGGTGAACGCCCGCACGGTCACGTTCGAGCAGATCGTCCAGCTCGCTTTCCCGGGCCAGCACGAGCCGAACGTCGTCTTCTCGATGACCTACCGGCACGCGGCGTCGACGCCGCACGCGGGCGAACTCGGGGCTGGCGGCTCGGTCGACGTCAAGAAGAAAGGCACGGTGTTCAATGTCACGCGAACTGTTCAGTCGTAATCCCGACCTCAAGCAGCTGCGGGACGAAGGCTACTTCGTCCTGCGGCAGGGCGGGCATCTCGTCATGCGGGAGGTGCCCTATGTCGATGCGCGTCGCGAGGTGCGCATCGGCACCCTCATCTCGAGCCTCACGCTGGCCGGCGATGCGACGCGCAGGCCCGACACCCATGTCGTCCATTGGGACGGCGACTTTCCGTGCCGCGCCGATGGGACGCCTATCCAGGGGATCTCGCATCAGGCCGGGGCCTTCGACCTCGGCCACGGTCTGAAAGCCACGCACAGCTTCTCGAGCAAGCCGGATGGCGGCTACACAGACTACCACCACAAGATGACGAGCTACGCGAACATCATCGCGGGCCCGGCCGCGGTGCTGAAGCCCGGCATGACCCCCCGCACCTTCCGCGAGCCGGAAGAGGAGGAGGACAGCGTCTTCAACTATGTCGAGACCGCCTCCGACCGTGTCGGTATCGGCATCCTGACCGAGCGGCTCGTCAACGAGCGGGTCGCCATCATCGGCGGCGGCGGCACCGGCGGCTACATCCTGGACTTCGTCGCCAAGACGCCGGTCCGCGAGATTCGGCTCTTCGACAGCGACGAGTTCCTGACCCACAACGCTTTTCGGGCGCCGGGCGCGCCGACCCTGGAGGAGCTGCGCGAGGCGCCGAAGAAGGTCGACTATCTGAAGCGCATCTACAGCCGGATGCACCGCAACATCGTGGCGCACGATGTCGAGCTCGGAGCCGACAACCTGCACCTTCTCGACGGCGTCACCTTCGCGTTCCTGTCGCTCGACGCCGGCGAAGCGAAGCGGTTGATCGTCGAGAAGCTCGATGCGATCGGCGCCGCGTTCGTCGATGTCGGCATGGGCCTCGAGCTCGACGAGGGGTCGCTCGGCGGTATCCTGCGGGTGACCGCCAGCACGCCGGAGAAGCGGGATCATGCGCGCCAGCGCATCTCCTTCGTCGGCGGCGGCGCCAAGGACATCTACGCCTCCAACATCCAGGTCGCGGACCTCAACGCCCTGAATGCGGTCCTCGCGGTCGTCAAGTGGAAGAAGATCCGCGGCTTCTACCGTGATCTCGAGGGCGAGCATCACTGCACCTACACGACCGACGGCAACATGCTGATCAACGGAGACCTCGGGTGATACGGCACAAGCGACTCGAGCATCGTTTCGTCGAGCACATCCCGGAGCGCCTTGAGCCAGGCATTCTCTATGTCTCGATGGAATATGCGACATCGGCCCACAGCTGCTGCTGCGGTTGCGGCGAGGAGGTTGTCGCCCCCTTCACGCCGACGGACTGGAAGATGACCTTCGACGGCGAGACCATCTCGCTGCGCCCGTCGATCGGCAATTGGACACTGAAGTGCCGGTCGCATTATGTGATCGACCGCGGCAAAGTGATCGAGGCGGGCCCGTGGAGTGACGAGCAGGTCGAAGCCGAGCGGCGTCGGGATCGCACCGCCAAAGCGCGCTTCTACGGGGAGTCACCGAAAGTCGAATCTTCGGCACAGCCTGCTCCGCCCCGGGAGGAACCGGGCTTCTGGCGCCGTGTTTGGGCCCGGATATCCGGCGGATCGTAAACGACAAGCCCGGCGGTCACGCGCCGTCGGGCTTGTCAGACTTCGGTGTTACAGGGCTGGGGCTCGGGTAGAAGGTTGCGATCCAACGCTGCTTGAGCTTGGCGAAGGCGAGCCGGCTCGGAAGGCCTTGTGGCCAGTCGGCCGGAAAGAAGAGGTTGAGCTGTTCGCCAACCTGGATCGCGAGGCGACCCATTTCGGAGACGACGGCTTCCAAGGTCGTCGTCTCCACGAACGGGCCGATGACCGCGTCGCCGTCGCGCTGTGGCCGCATCATGAAGGCGGACTTCATGGTGGGATGGCCGGCGAGCTCGGAGAACATTTCGTACATCGCGAAGCGCTTCTTGTCGGTGAAACCGTCGCGGGCGTCGAGGGCCTCGCGAACCTTCACCGGTCCGAAGTCCCTTAGGCGCGCCTTCTTGTCGGCGAAACGCCAACGCGCGATCAGGGTTCGGTCGCCGGCGAAATAGTCGATCAGAAAGACTGTCTCCAGCACGTCACGCAGGATGAGCGCGCTGTTTTGGCTGTAGCCTGATAGAGCGAGCTTCACGCTCGCGCCGAAGGCATTAAAGGTGCGCATCCCGAGCAGCTGGATGACCTTGAGGTCCTCGTCGGCGGTTTCGAATTGGCGCTGGACATCTGCGAGGTCCATGGCCGCTTCGGTGAGGGCCAGGTGCAGCTTCAGGGGCTCATCGCCGGCGATGAGACCGATCGCCTTGTCGCGCAGGAATTCTTCGCCGGCATGAAGGCTGGCGAGGTTTGGCGGGATGGCGTCGTTGGTATCGGGCATGGACAGCTCCGGCCGTCGTGGGCGTGCGCCGGCGCTCTTATCCGTCAGCGAGCGCGCCGTGCCGTTCCAGCACCTTAATGAGCACATCGTTCGCGGTGGTGAAGTTGCCGAGCTGGCCTTGCAGCTTGTACTGCCATTTGACGCCGTGAAAGAGGTTGTTGCGATAGCGAAAGACGATGATGAGGACGGCGGCCATGCGGCTGCATGGGTCGTTGTCGCTGCCGTCGATCACGGCGCGCACCAGGGCCTCGCGGTCGGGATTTCTGAAATGCAGATGGTCGAAGCGATAGGTGAAGGCGCCATCGGCGTAATAGCGCTGCCGGAAGTAGCCGAGTTCGGCGTTGAAGGCGTCAGCATCGAGCCTCCCGGTCTCCTGCCAGGCCTCGACCGCGCCGCAGATCGCCTTGACGTTGCCCTCGGTGTCGAGGACGCGGGACTCGAACAGGCTCCAGAGTAGCGCGAAGTCAGTAATCACGGCCTGCTCATCTTTGGCGAGATGATTGAATCCGGGCGCCTTCGCCTGCAGCCATTTCATGCTTTTGGTCATGGCTGGTCTTATCGCAATATTGCAGGATCGTGTAGAGAGCGGCGGCTTGATACAACAGGCTTAGAGCGTCGCGGCATCGATGCCGATCCCGACGATTTGCTGCGGACCGGACTCGAAACCGGCTAGTGGATGGGCTTAGCGCACCGAGCCATTACGCCGCTGCCTTCTCGTCACCATCTCGGACCTTTGCTGGCCATGTGTCCTTCCACATCGCCGCAGCCAGAGGCATTTGCCTATCCGCTCATTCGCTTTGCATCAAGTCACCCGGCCCAAGGAGTAAATCTGGAAGGGGAGAGACGTTGAGAGCATGGCGAGTACGAACGTCCTGTGCTATGAACGATGACGGTCTTTTTTCGCATCGGCGCGCAGTGCCCTGAATGATTGATGGCGCGAAAAATTGACCGATCGTTGTCGATAGACGATGAAACCGCGCTAAATCCAAATCGCGCGAATTTCTCTTTGAAATCAAAAGCGAAGAATTTTGACGGCTCGACGGTCGGGTTTTGACCGTCAGAAGAAAGATTTTGCGCTTATAAATCAGCGCGTTACGATGGTTTGAGAGAATCGAGTGGGAATGAGGGGCGCCCCAGGATGGCCGGGTCAAACTTGGCCATAACGGTGTGTCGGCTTTAAGATCTCACACTCAGCACTGGGCAGAGTCGCGCTAAGATATTCCGGCCCATCTATGGCGTAAGGAACCGATATGAGCGATTTGTCAGATCAGTCTTCACGCATTGATGCTCTGGAAGTGCGGGTTACGCACCAAGACCAGACGATTACCGAACTGAATGACGTGATCACTGCGCAGTGGCGCAAGATTGACGCTTTGGAGCGGCAAGTCGCGAGGATGCGGGACGAGTATCAGAATATGCTTGCCCCACGCGAGTTGCCGGAGCCGCCGCCTCCGCATTATTGAGGATGTATGCCGACAACCTCAACATCGCTTGAGGGGGTGCCTTCACGTCGATGTCATTGTGCGCACAGATGGCCGACGTTTCGGGATCGTATTTCTCAGGCCAAATCACACGGTCGTCGATCGATTACTACTCCTTCTTGAACAAATCCTGGAAGATGAGCTGGCCCCAGGTGCGGCCGTGTGCATGCACCAGCGCGCCACCCTCGTTGAGCTTTCCCAGCTTGACGGGTGCGAACCCGAGTTGTTTGGCCAGGGCCGCCACGGGAGCGATCGCGTCCTCGTCGTCGCTCGACAGAAAGATGACCCGGTGGCCGCCCTCGACGATCGGATCGGCAGCCAGGGTGGCCGCACCCAGGTGATTGAACCCTTTCACGAGCCTGGCGCCGGTGAACGCCTTTGCGACGAAGGCGGAGGACGGGAGACCGCCCAGCTCTTCAGGGACTGGAAATGCGTTCATCGTGTCGATGACCGTCTTGCCTTCCCAACTCGACAGGGTCTTCGCAACCTCGCGATGCTCTCCGAACGGGACCGCCAGGATGATCGTGTCTGCCTCGAGTGCGTCCCGCAGCGACTTGGCGACGACCGTGGATCCAATCGCCCGAGCCTGCGGCGCCAACGCCTCGGGCGGACGGCGGCTCGCGACGGTCACGTCGATGTTTTTACGGGCGAAGGCGAGGGCGAGGGCCTGGCCTACGGCACCAAATCCTACAATCGCGTAGCTCATAATGCTTCTCCGATCCGTGTTGATATTGATTCCCAAGCTTTCAGATGGCCGAGAAGCCTCCGTCGACAGACAACTCAAGCCCATTCACGAAGCTCGAATCGTCTGAAGCAAGAAACACCGCGGCCGCCGCAATTTCCTCGGGACGCCCCATCTTTCCCCGCGGGATCAGGGATTCGAACATCTGCTTCGCCTCTTCGGTGAGAACCTGATCCTGCATCGGTGTGGCGATCGGCCCCGGGTGCAGCACGTTCACCCGGATATTTCTTCCCTTCAGCTCGTTAAGCCAGCCGCGTGCGAATGCGTGCAACGCCGCCTTGCTCGCCGCATACACGCTGTAACCAGGAAAGCCTTTCACGGAAGCAACGGACCCGGTCATGAAGATCGATCCGCCATCGTTGAACAGGGGCAACGCCTTTTGCACCGTGAACAGCGTGCCGCGCGTATTCAGGCCGAAGGTCGCATCGAAATGCTGCTCGGTAATCTCGCCCAGAGGGACGGACTCGCCCGTGCCGGCGCTCGCGAACAGGACGTCGATCTTGCCCTTTTCCCGCTTGACCGTATCGAACAGGCGGTCGAGGTCGTCGAGATTGGCCGCGTCGCCGCGCACGCCGGTCACGTTCCGGCCAATCAGCTTGACGGCCTCGTCGAGCGCCTTCTGCCTGCGGCCCGTGATGAAAACATAGGCGCCTTCCTCAACGAACCGCCTGGCGCTCGCCAGCGCCATGCCGCTCGATCCACCCGTGACGACTGCGACTTTACCCTCAAGCTTTCCCATGACTTTTCCTTTCGTGGTGTCGGGACAGCATCTGCCTCCGAGAGCCTCGAAATAGATCCGCCAGCGTCAGGCGTTGAGTGCGGAAGCACGCACATCGGCGGTGCGTAATCGATCCAGCCGGACGACGAACACCAGCCGGCGACGATCGGTGCCCGCTGTTCGGAATTGGTCCGCGCTCTTCGAAGTAGGCTATGATGACCGCCCGTACCGCTGTTCAATGTGTTAGATACGAGCTTTGGAAAGCGCACCGCGCGGTGCCGGATTGCACCATGATTGACTGGGACGACGTTCGCTACTTTCTTGCCGTCGCGCGCGGAGGCTCGGTGCGGGCCGCCGCAGAGCGCCTCGGGGTGAACCACACCACAGTGCTGCGACGTATCGCCCAGCTCGAGGAACGCCTCGGGACGCGGGTGTTCGAGAAGCTGCCCTCGGGCTACCGCCTGATAGCCGCGGGCGAGGAGGTTCTTGAACTCGCGGAGCAGATGGAGGCGTCGTCGCACCTGCTGGAGACGCGTGTCTTCGGGCGCGACCAGAGCGTGCGCGGGCTTCTGCGCGTGACGCTGGCGCCGTCCCTCGCGACACACCTGCTCATGCCGGACCTCGCCGATTTTGCGCGTCTGCATCCGGACATCGAGATGGAAATCCTGGCGTCCGGCGAGTTGGCAAATCTCACCAACCGGGAGGCTGACGTCGCCATCCGCGTCGTCTACGACCGCAAAACCCTGCCGCTCAATCTCCACGGCCTGAAGGGACCGGAGCTGTTCGGCGGCGTCTACATGTCCCGCGATCGACTAGCCGCGTGGCGTGCGGGCGCGCCTGATCCCATCCGGTGGATCGTCATAAGCATTCATGGAATTCCGGACTGGGCCAGCGAGGGCGAGATTCGCACCACAGGGGTTCCATTCAGGACCACGGACGCCGAGGCGCAGATCGTTGCTGTACGGCAAGGGCTGGGGATCACAACGCTGCCATGCTTCGTCGGAGATGCCGACCCCCTGTTGGTGAGGGCGCCGGGCACGGATCTGCACATGTATGGAACGCTCTGGCTTCTTACACAGGGGGAGACACGCAAGACGAAGCGCGTGCGGCTCTTCACTGAGTTCGTGTCCCGCAGGCTCGCCACCTACGCGCCGCTTCTCGCGGGGCTGTCTGTACCGCACGACTGACACGCAGCAGGTCGCCGATGTAGACTGCCTCTAGGTATCGCTGGAACGGCCTGAGTCCCGTGAAGAGCGCGAAAGCGCCCGGTACGCCGTGGGATTCATGCCGTAGAGACGCTTGAAGGTTCGCCGGAAACTGCTCTCATCGAGATAGCCAATATCCGCTGCAATCTGCTTGACCGATTTGGATGTCATTTCCAAAGAGTCTCTTGCCATCTCAAATCGAACCCGGTCGATGAACTGCTTCGGGGATTGCCCGGTTGCATCGACCAAGCGCCTGTGGAGCGTTCGACCCGATGTGGACAGGCGTTTGGCTAAAGTCTCGGCGGTCAGCGAGCTTTGCGCTGCATGGCGAATGATGTGTTCGGCTTCCGCCAAAAGCGGATTGGCGCCTGCCAGATGCCCTGCGGGAATGTAGGCCGCCTGCGTTGAAGGAGCGGTATCGACAACCGCAAAATCGGCGGCGACCCTCGCGGCCTCAGGCCCATATAGCCGGCGCACGACATGCAATGCCAGGTCGATCCATGAGACCGGACCGCCGGCGGTGATAACACCTCTGTCATCGATCAGCGTCGCGCCCCATTTGGCCTTGGCCCTGGGGTAGCGATTCGTCATCTCATCGTGAAGCCACCAGGTTGTCGTGCAACTGCGACCGTCAAGCAGGCCCGCTTCGCCGAGGAGAAAGACCCCGCTGCAAGAGCCGCATATGAGCGCGCCCTGACTATGCTGGCGGCGTATCCAGGCCGCAGCCTCGCGATGAGGTGCGAGATCCGGGGCTTGTCTGGAGTTTTTCGGAGCGAAGCCGGAAATGAAAACTGCATCGCATTTTTGCACATCGCGGAGAGACGCATCGACCGCGATGATATTTCCATATCCGTCACGCACGGGATTGCCATCGATACTTGCCGAAAGGATCTCAAACGACTGCTCGCTGTCGCGAGCAGAGATTGCTTGCCGGGCCAGCGCGAGAATATCCAGCAGCCCAAAAAAGCCGGAGGGCAGGCAACCTTCCATGCCGACGATCGTGACTTTCATTTTAATGCTCGCTGTCAAGGCGCACATGGCAATTTCAGCGCGGATTATGGCGAACTCGCCCGGGTCCAGCCAGTGTGACTCTATTGCAGTTTCTCTCGACGGAGCCTGTCGGCTTCCAGCGAAACCGCTAGAGCCATTTCGGTTCTGACGGAATCAAAATCGTGGCTCCAGTTACTTGTTTTGACGCGTTTTCTTCACGCGAACCGGAAGCCACTTCGCTTGAAAACGCTCTAGTGGGAGATTATCGGATGAACACAGTTGCAGGCGTTATCACGTTTAAGGCCAAGCCCGGGAAGGGAGCCGAAGTCGGTCAACTGATTGCCGCGGCGCTGCCAGCCGTTAATGCGGAGTCCGGAACGCCGTTGTGGCTTGTGCTCAGATCGGATGCTGATCCTGATCAGCTATTTCTGGTGGATCTGTTCAGCAATGCGGCGAGCCGCGACAGTCACATGGGCGGCAAAGCGGCGGATCTCATTTTCAAAACTGTCCCGCCGCTATTGGCGTCTGAGCCAGCGATCCATGCGGCTCAACTGGTGGCGAGCAAAGGAGCCGAGAAGTTCTGATAATGGGTTGATCTTCGGCCTCCGTCAGGAGGCCGGGGAGCGGCCATTCGCCAGTCACGACTGTAAAGAAAATTGCGCTAGGCGATGCGAGCCTTTTTCTTTTTGGCTGGCTTGTCGTTGTCTGCGGCCCGGAAGACGATATCCGCGAAAATGTCCGCAATGTCGTCGGAGCTTCGGAGCCCCTTTGGGTTCAACCAAAGGAACGAATAGAAATACATTCCGAGAATGCCCTTCAGCGCAACCGGCTGCAATTCCCGGAATACGCCGTCTTCCGCCCCTTCGTTCAGGACCTTGGCCCAGATGTCCTGATATTCCTGATGCAACTTGGCAACTTCATTGTGCCGCTTGCCGGTGAGCGCATCAGCCTCGCGGAAACAGACGGTCAATTCAGCCAGATTACCCGCAATCGTCGCCATCAAGTAACGGCTGAGCCGGGTGATGCGGTCGTGCGGGTCCTTGCAGGTTTTCACTATATCGCGGCCCTTCTGCACAAGGTCCCTGATATAGCGAATAACGATATCGTAAAGGAGGTCTTCCTTGCTGCCGATATGGTAGTACAGCGCGCCTCGTCCCAGCCCGACAGCGTCTCCGATTTCTGCAACGCCAACCGCGCGATAACCTTTATCCGCGAACAAACGCGCCGTAATCTCGCGAATGCGCTCCTTCTGCGGATTTTCGGATTTGTCTGAGTCGATCTCGGCCATTTTTGACCCGGTCCTTTTGGCGCTTTCAGGCAAAGCTGGTCGCGAGCGTAACCTTGAACTTCGCCGCCGGCGTCTACGCACCGGAAGCCTCGGCGTCCAATTTTAATCCCGCTTGCCACAGAAAAGATAGATCGATTCTCTTATCAATCAATCCAGCCATTATTCCAGGCACTTAGCTTTGTCCAGACCCATGTCAAACAACGGCAAACTGATTCGAAGTTGATCCCCCCATGCAATCCCGGAAATCCAGGGCTGCCGGGCCTTTCGACCCGGTAGCCCGCTCAAAAATGAGTCTTCAGGGAATGTCATCCCAGTTGCCGGCGGAGCGCTGCCCCCGCCACAGATATTCCTTGCCGAAGCCAAAGCCGAATACGAGTGGCATCACGAGCGACCAGTTCACGCCCATGTAGCTATAGGTCAACAGGGATTCCTTTGACGAAAACACGCTTCCGACACCGGCCAGAGCCAGTTTGGTAAGAACGACGTCCAGCGCAAGATAAAAGCAGCAGGCGGCGATTCCACCCCAGGGCATCCGTATCTTGGTGAACGGCCAGTTGTTGAGCATGATCGGGAACGCGTAGTTTACAGACGTTGCGATCATAAAGAATACGAGCCAGCTATTATCTGGCGTAATCTCACCCATCAGCCAAAATGAAGAGATTTGCGCCGCTTTCGGGTCCCAGATCCCGAGCGCTTCCGATATCCAGATGCAGCCGCCGGCGACCAGGAAGAGGAGGGACATTTGTGCGACGGCTTTGCCGGGCTGCTTCATCCCGCGTGTGAGATATGCGAGCGTTCCAGTTGCAGCGCCGACAAGGTTGAACGGAAACCACCATGCCGGAATCCAGCGCATTGTGGAATGCGTGATGACATAGGTGAAGCCCGCCATCAGGATAAGCAGCAAAAAGAATTGTCTCGCTGGCGTGAGGCCTTCGACGATCCAGTTGCCGCCGTTGAAACAAAAGAACGCCAGAAAGAACCAGGTTGTTCCGACGAGCGGAAAAATCCAGCTTGCTCCGAGCGACGTTGCGAATATGGCTTTCGCGGAGAGCCATCCCAGCGCCCAGGACGCGGCGACAACCACGATCCCCCGCACGATAGGATCAGTGATTCTGTCGAATGGCCAGAAACTGCAAACGACAAAGAAGCAAGCCCACCAGGCCGCAAAGATCTGCCACGTTACGTTATCGAGCCAGAAGAATTTGTTGATGGAGGATCCTGTCCATGGGCCGATCGGATATAATTTGACGATCAGGTTGACAACCGCACAAGAGAGAATCGTCAATCCATAGATCCATACCAACCCATGTAAAGCGGTTCTCAAGCGTAATGGTGCGACGTCGACGTCGCTTTTGACTGCCTGCAACACGTTATGTGTCCTTTCCTCGCCATGATGTTTTGCTTTTCTGTTTTTGTGCTGATCTTGTGGACGCCATCAGAGCCTGCAATGGAGCTCTGATGGAACGCCGCTCCGCTTCGCGTGCGGTGAAGGTCAGAATTGAACTTGTGTCTGGACGAGCAGTCGTTGCCCGTTGAACGTCTTGCCGTTGAATCCAATCCCGGGCATGTAGGAATATTCGCCCTGGACCTTCGCGTAATGGCCGGCGAAGTAATAATTTATGCCGCCGGTCATTTCGGTCAGTTGCTTGTACGGAAAGTTCGTTGGCCCCGGATACCATTGCGATTGCGATCCGCCCGCAAAGGGAATCTGCGGCGCACCCCAATTCACCTGATCGACACGCTCTGCTATTTCGAGCCTGCCGGGCAGAAGGTAGTAGCCCAGTTGCTCCTGCCAGCCGTAGGAGTTGAAAGCGCCGTGTGGCGTCAGCGCCCCTCGATTGGCTTCAGTTGCCTTGAAATAGGCGCTGCCCTGGAATGACAGGAAGCCGTATCTGAAATTGAGTGACGCCGTTCCGCCGAATGTCTTGTCGCCCGCTTGATCGTTCTGGAACGCGGACGCATAGGCGACATCATTGTACATGCCCGAAGCCCACAAGGAGAGTTCGGGCGATCGGACACCGGCGGGGTTGGGATCCGTCTCCTGATAGCCATACGGCGCGAGAATGTCGTAATCCAGATGGAGGACGGTCGCCAACTGCGAACGCGTGTTCTCCGTAAAACCGACATCGGAACCTGGCACCGAATTGGTAACGGACAGACTGTACCCAAGTTTGTCGGCCTTGCCGGATGCGCGTACGCCGATCTGACGTCCGAGCGAGAAAGCCCATTCCGCCGCCGATAGATCCGGGAACAAATATTTGCCGATGCTGACATAATATTCGTAGGTGTAGGCGCTCCAGAAACGCCCGGCCTCGACAGTCAGGAACGGATTGAAGGTTTTTGATACCTCGGCGTCCAGCAGGGTGATGCCTGAGCCGTTCGCAACAGTCGTGCCCTGTAATGTGAACCAGTAACGGATGCTCGGGTCGACGACGTTGCCAGAGAAATACAGGCGGCCGAGATAAACGTCGAAGTTATTCGATGTGTGATCAACTGCACCGAAGGCCGCTGTGTTCTCGGTCGCGAAATGTGTAAATCGCGCCTGCAAAAGGCCATTTATATTCAACGAAAAATTGCTGGGCGTGTCCCTTATGAAGAATCCGTTGTCGTAGCCAGCGTTGGGAAGGGACCTGACAGTCGAAGGTGGAGGCGACTTCACGTTGGCCAGACGATCGTGGTGCGCCCTTGTCGCCAGATGATCAATTCTCTTTTCGAGCTTGCGCGTCACTCTGCGCTGGAGATCCAACTCGTGCCGCAAAGCCTTGATCTCGGCGGTAGTGGTCGCGTCCGTTTCGGCTTGCGCATGTGTTGTTGCCACCATGGTTGCGGCTGCGACGGCACAACATAACAGCGGCAACCGCGCGGTCTTCTCATAATGTCTCATCCTCAAATCCCCTCCCTCGCGCAACAGCCATCGCAACGCGAATCGGCATGCCGCGTCGTTATTTGCAGTTTCGTTATTTTCTTGGTGTTCGAGCGGTCGCTAGTTGATCGCCGATAACCGGTGGTATTTCGCGCTGTGGTAAAGCAGCGGCGTCAGTTCGGCTGCGTCAGCATCGGCGACTCTTGCGATAAAGACAGTATGCGTGCCGATCTCGATACATTGCGTGACATCGCATTGCAGAGAGGCGGCTGCGCCAACGAATGCCGGAGATCCGTCGGGTGGAAGAATGTAATCCACGCCCGCGAATTGATCGGACAACTTTCCAGCAAACCGTTCTGCGATGTCACGCTGGCGATCAGACAATATATTGACCGCAAATTTACGCGTCGTTTGTATATGCGGATGAGTTCGCGTGGAGCGGTTGACGATAATCAGGATCGTCGGCGGATCGGCGCATACGCTGCAAAAAGCTGTGGCCGTCATTCCGTACAGGTTGCCATTGTCATTTGCAGTAATCACAACGACACCGCCGGCAAGCCGCCGCATAACCGCCTTGAAGATCTCCGCGTCGACCCGCCGCTCGGTCTGCGCTACGGCGTTCGCGCCTTGCGAACCGGCTTCGCTGGGATTTTCGTCACCGAGCATAATTGTTACTCCCTTGATCGATTCACTTTCTGATTTGCGAAAGACGTTGCGTCCATGAGCGTTGAATTGTTCGCCAACCGCGGTTGCTGAGACCGGATCGCGATGGAAGAGGTGAGGGCGCGGTGCTGGATGACATTCAATCCATAGCCATCGAGACCGACGAGGGTCTGGGCGCGATCGGAAAGGAGCAGGAGATCCCGCGCGCCGAGATCGACAAGGATCTGTGCGCCAATTCCATAGTCGCGCATCCGCGGATCCGGGCGCCGATGCGGGCTTAGATTGTTTACGCGCTCGGAAATGGCGTTCGGGCGAGCGTCGTTCAGCAAAATTACGACGCCACGGCCCTCCTTCGTGATCTGGTGCATGGACGTGCGGAGAACATCAGGAGCGGCGCCGCCGAGCGCGTCGGTGACGAAATCCATTGCATGCAAGCGCACGAGGAGCGGGGTTGGTTCGCTTGGGTCGCCTTTTACAAGAACAATATGCTCACCGTTCTCGACCCTGTCGCGATAAACGATCAGTCGCCATTCGCCGAACGAAGGATGGTGCAATCCCGTCTCGGCCACCATCTCGATCAATCGCTCGGTCTTGTGGCGATAGGCGATAAGATCTGCGATCGTGCCGAGTTTCAAATTATGGCGCTCTGCGAAGCCAAACAAATCCGGCAACCGCGCCATCGTGCCGTTTTCATTCATAATCTCGCAGATGACGCCGGAGGGATTGAGCCCGGCGATACGGGCGACATCGACGGCTGCCTCGGTATGTCCCGCACGCACCAGAGTGCCGCCATCGCGGGCGCAAAGAGGAAAGACATGCCCGGGTGTCGTAATGTCAGTCCAGCCCGTCTCGGGGTTTATGGCAATCGCAACTGTCCTTGCACGATCCGCCGCCGAAATTCCGGTCGTCACTCCGGAGCGCGCTTCAATCGACACCGTGAACGCTGTTTGATGCAGTGAGTTGTTCCGGGCGGCCATCGGAGAGAGACCTAATTGCTCGACTCTGTTGGCAGTCAATGCGAGACAAATAAGGCCGCGCCCGTGATGGGCCATGAAGTTGATGACGTCCGATGTGGCGAACTGCGCCGGAACTATAAGATCGCCTTCATTCTCGCGGTCCTCATCGTCTACGAGGACAAACATGCGTCCCCGACGCGCCTCTTCAATGATTTCTTCCGTGCTGCTTATATGACCGCTGACAGGAGGCATGGAGAGGCAACTCATATCTGCCTCCTGTCGTGATGAAGGAGGGTCCATTTGTTCGGAAATGCGACTACCATCATGTTCTTCGAAGTAGCCATTTCGTTCACCATCTACCTGGGCTTGTCGGTCAGGCCTGCGAGTGACACGAGGCGGGGAGGAACGGAAGACCCATGCGAAATCGCTGGGACGCCAGTGCTCCGATTTTCAGATCCCGTACTGGAAGAAAGCCCTTCGGAGCGTTCGATATCACGCACCAGGGGCACAATGCGTTCGCCGAAGAATTTGACTTCGTCGTGGAAATGCAAAAACCCACAAATGATCAGATCAACGCCGATCTTACGAAGCTCGTAGATGCGCTGGGCAATCTGCTCGGGCGTGCCTACGAGGTTTGTCTTGAATCCATCATTGTATTGAACGAGGTCGCGCAAGCTGGAGTTTACCCACATGCCCTCGCGCTCGGAGGTTGCCTGTCCGGCTTCCTTCACGGCGTCGCTGAAATCTTCTACCGCTTCCGTATCGGCGCTGCGCACGATTCGCTCAAGCTCGGAGCGGGCCTCATCTTCCGTCTCCCGGGCGATGACGAAAGCATTGACGCCGAATTTGACAACACGATTAGTGCGCTTTGCCAAAGCGGAAACATTATCGATTTGCGCCTTGAGCCGTTCACGCGCGTCGCCATTCATCAGGTACCAGTCGGAGACGGCGGCAGCCATTTCCTGGGCCGCGCGTGAGTTGCCGCCCTGAAAGATCTCCGGCGCTGGACGATCGGGTAAATCGAGTGGTTTGGGACGAAGTGTGAAATCACTGATCTGCCAATACTGGCCGTCATAGCTGAATCGATCTTTCGTCCAGGAGCCGCGCAGTATGTCGATAAATTCGCGTGAGCGATGATAGCGTTCGTCGTGCTCTGGCCAATCTATGCCTAAAGCGTCATATTCGGCGCGGTTCCATCCGCTCGCTACATGCACACACCAGCGGCCATTGAAAATCTGGTCGGCAGTTGCGCCTTGCTTCGCTATGACTGCGGGATGAAATATACCCGGAAGAACCGCTGAAATGATCTTCAATCGCCGGGTGGCGGCAAGGATGGCGGCGGAAAATATCATCGAATCATGTTGATATTCCGCACCGTAGCTGCCCATGAAACGCACTTGCGTGAGCGCGTATTCAAATCCCGCGGCTTCGGCTATCTGCGCGAGCTTGATATTGTAGTCCAGGCTCCAGTCAGTCCGCTGCTGGACTTTGCTGACGACCAGACCGCCGCTGACATTCGGCACCCAATGCGCGAATCTCATGCCGGCATCTTGTTCGGCTGTCCCGTGATTGAGTGACATCATGGTGTCGCTCCCGGGGATGAAGTGAGGACTTTCCGGCCACTGAGAAGAATCTCGGCCTCAATCGCGGCCCGTTTGATCTGATTGAGTATGGTCTCTGATGAGATTTGTCTGCTGCTGTTGAAATCTGAGTCGGTCGCAAAAGGCGCCGTCGCGGCAGTCATAATATTGAAGAAGCCCATGAGCGGGCGGAATTGATGCTCGATTGAAAGTGCGTGCTGAAGACTCGCGCCCGTTGCCGACAGAACGGCGGCTTTCCCAGCCATGCGGTCACGATCGATAAGATCGAAGAAATGTTTGAAAAGACCCGTGTACGTCCCGCGATAAATCGGCGATCCGACGACGATAAGGTCGGCACGCTCTGCCAGAGACACCAACGCCCCGCCACGTTCTGAAATCTTATCGCGGGAGACGCCGGAAAAGATCTCGCCGCTCTCGGCGCCGAGATCGATGGTTTCCGTTTTTGCATGCACGCGCGTTGAGATGGCTTCCACGATGTCGTTCAGCAGGACTCCGGTACGAGAGCCGGTTCGCGGACTGCCATTAATCGTAACAATCAAGCACACCGTTTCCCCCTTCGTCTTGATCGTGGACCGATCGGTCAGTCACTATGATAACGCGTTTCTCCCAACGCAAGCGAAATTTCAGCGTCTTCTCAAAAATTGTTTCTCACAGACAATCGCAGCCAACGCCAACCGGGCACAGAAGATCCGGTTAGCGCCGCCCGTGGGCAATCAGTTTCGCTTCGGGCAGGCGGCGCAACATCGCCATTGCGCAACTGCCGATGATTGGGCCTGGCACAAGCGCAAGAAAGGCCCACTGCCATCCACCGAGCCAATGTGTAACCGTGGGAAGCAGCCAGATTGCAACGACAGTCAGCGCGTAGCCGGCACCGAGTTGCATCGTCAAAGACGTACCGATCTGGCTTGGGATGCCAGCCTCTGTCACGATTGTAGAAAATTGCGCAGAGTCCGAGACGACCGTGGCGCCCCAGATCAGCCCGACCAGCATGAACAGCCACAAAGGCCCGTTGAATGTCGCGCCGATCACCGCCGCACATGAGCCAGAAATCATCATCAACGCCACAGTGGTGAATGTTCGGCCGATTCGGTCTGCGACAGCGCCCGCCAGCACGCAAGCCGGTGCACCCGCAGCAATAATCAGAAATGTAAGTATCGATGCCAAATCGCCGGGTGCTGCTCCACCTGCGGATAATCTCGCGCGCACGAAGCTCAGAAGCCAGGTCCACATTGCGTAGAGTTCCCACATGTGGCCGAGATAACCGACTGTGCAAAGAAGAAAGACCCGATCGGTCAGTGTCTTGCCTAATTGCGAAGGATCGAAACGCGACTTTGCGAATGAATAGGGACCTTCGCGTACTGCAAAAATCAGAATGCCACTGAACAGGCTGGCGGCGCTCGTCGCTATGATGACAACCTCCCAATCCAGGCGGACGAGGGCATTGATGGCATGCGGGGCCGCGGAGCCGAGGGTGAGGGCGCCAATTACGCATCCAAGAGCTGTTCCGCGACCCCGGCGAAACCAGGTGGAGATCAACTTGAGCGAAGGGGGGTAGACGGCTGCAAGGAGGACGCCAGTGAGGATTCTCAGCGCAATAGCGCCCCAGGCGCTTGAAACGAAAATCAACCCGAGGTTTACGAACGCCAATGCAATGGAAGCGCCCGCCATCAGGATGCGGGGTGAGAGGATATCTGCAAGCCCAATCGCGGCAGAGGCGACGGCGCCGACGACAAACCCGAGTTGGATGGCAAGCGCCAGAAATGTCGAATCGCTTTGGCTCAGATTCCAATGGCTTCGCAGTTGCGGCATCACCGCTGTTGCGGAAAACCAGGTTGTCAACGAAAGAACGACGCAAAAGCAAAGCACCCCGAGGGCCAGAAATCGAGCAGCCGGAAGCGTTTCCGATTTTGCTTCGACCTGGGAGTAAGACGCCGCTTTGATTGAGGTCACAATTTTTCTCCCGTCGAATGGCTCAATGCCTTAGCCATCATTCCCGCCTTCTCGATTCACTCTTTGTTACGCTGGAAGCGACGAACAATTCCCTGGACTTTTGAAGAGAAGGTGTGTATCGATCGGTCCATATATGGCGAGGAAAGACCGGGGCTGTCAAGAGCGATAGAAGCTGCGACCGTCTTTGGCGGGTTGAGCTTGCTGCGGTTACGACAGCGCAATTTTCGGGCGACAAATGATGCCAAAATCTCAGTTAATTCAAACCGCAAGTGGTGCGCATCGAACGAGATTGCTGCGGCGGGTCGTATCGGAACTGAGGGATGGGCAGCCCGTCATCCTCGAGGATACACAACGTTTTATCCTGATTGCGGCGGAGACGGCAACCGATCTCAGTCTCAGCGAGCTGGAACCATTTGCTGCAAGTAATTTGACGTTATTGCTCGCTGCCGGCCGCGCGGCGCTGCTGGGGTATGAATCGCATGGTCGGCCGGAAGAGCCTCGCGCTTTTCAAATTCCATGGGCGTCAATATCGCCCGCAGTTTTGCGGGGACTGGCGGATCCGACGATTCCGACGGTTCTGCCGAAGGGTCTGGAAATAGTCCCTACATCAAAGCTGTCTGAGTTGATGCTCGCGCTGGTCAAACGCGCCAAGCTGTTGCCCGCAGTCCTCGTCGCGCAATTGTCGGCGGCAGACGATCTTTCCCGGGCGCATGGAAATTATCTGACCATAGCCCCCGCAACGGATCTCCTCCTTCAACTTGAAGAGGAGCCACGGCTGAAACGAATCGCGGAGGCAAATCTTCCGATCAAGGCGCATTGTTCCACGCGTATGATGATATTCCGGAACATGGACGACGACACAGAGAATGTCGCGATCATCATAGGAGACCCAAAGAGCAAAGCCGCGCCGCTGGTCCGCTTGCATTCAGCCTGTTTTACAGGAGAAGCGCTTGGCAGTCTCAGATGCGACTGCGGCGAGCAACTGCGTGACGCGCTGGATAAAATGGCGGCCGAAGGCGCCGGCATCCTGATTTATTTGCCCCAGGAAGGACGGGGCATCGGTCTCTCGAACAAGCTGCGGGCGTATCATTTGCAGGATTTGGGTTACGACACGTTGCAAGCCAATCATGCGCTGGGGTGGGAGAGCGATGCACGTTCCTTCGATCAGGCAGCGGCCATCCTTAAAGAGCTCGACATCACCCGGATCCGGCTGCTCTCGAATAATTCCCAAAAGCTAAACCAACTCACCAAACGAGGGATCGCGGTTCAGCCGATTCCCTGAAGATGAACTTCCATCAACGTACTTGCCGAACATTCCGGTATCTTGAAGGAGAATGACATGAGCGCTTGGGACATGAGCATCAAGGGCAAAGCGCCATATGTCGGCGAGGCCGCCGAGATGAGCTCGCTCGTGACAATGCAGCATGTGGACTTGTTCACGAAGATAACCGGCGACAAAAATCCTCTGCATTACGATGAGGAGCTGGCGAAGGAATCGATATTCGGCGGCCTGATCGTGCAAGGAGGAGTCACTTCCGGAATCCTCAATGCCCTTGTCGCGGAGATGCTGCCGGGGCCGGGCACGGTGTTTCTGGGAGTCGAATGGAAGTTCTCAAAGGCTGTTTACGTTGGTGATGAAATCACTGGGCGCGTCGAAGTTCTGAGCGTCCGCAACGATAAGCCAATTTGTGAGCTCCGGACGACAGTGTGCAATCAGCACGGAGACATCTGCCTGAGTGGCACTGCATCAACATTCACCGTTCCGCTGAAGTCGTATCAAACAGTATCGTAGAACAGGCGGCAGCCGGCGCATTGCGTTGCGCTGCTTCAGTGATCTCGCGAGTCATACGCAGCAACGTTGAACCGGCATTTGTTGCGCAATCGCGGACGGCAGACTCAGAGAGAAACACCGGTCTTCTGCGAAAATAGTCGAGAGACAGAAAGCAAACACGGCGAACACGCTTGACAGCGGAACCAAAATACGCAGGATACAGACCGATCGATACACAAACGCGTTGATTACGATGAGGGTCACGATCTTGTCGGGAGTCAATCAAGTGCTTGTTCGTTTCGAAGGGAATCTGGATCACCACAATGATCGTTCAATTTGCTCTATCGAAGCTTGAGTGACGGTCATTTTGCCGGAGCGGGTCCGGCACATCGAGAGTAGATGGGGTCGGTCTGTTTGCCGCTTTGGTGGCGTTTTCGGGGCTACTAGTATCGCTCAAGGGAATGCGCCGGGGTTCATAACGCTCGTTATCAATGAAGGTCGAGGAAAGCAGAGGGTAGGAGAGGTTGCTATGAAGTCGCGAATTATTTTGAACGCTTTCGACATGACTTGCGTCAGTCATCAATCTGCCGGCACATGGCGCCATCCATCGAGCCAGGCTGCCAACTACAATGACATCGATTACTGGACCAATCTGGCGAAGGAACTCGAAAGAGGATACTTCGATAGCCTGTTCATCGCAGATGTCGTGGGCGTGTATGACGTCTATCGCGGATCGGCCGAAGCATCGTTGCGGGATGCCGACCAGGTTCCGGTCAATGATCCTTTCGGCGCGATTTCTGCCATGGCTGCTGTAACAAGCAACGTCGGATTCGGCGTAACGGCGGCCATTACATTCGAGCATCCGTATCTTCTCGCGCGCCGGCTTTCGACCCTCGATCATTTGACCAAGGGGCGCGTCGCATGGAACGTCGTTTCATCCTATTTGAACAGTGCGGCTCTGAACATCGGTCTCGATCAGCAGATGAAGCATGACGAGCGCTATGACGTCGCCGATGAGTACATGGATGTCATGTACAAGCTTTGGGAAGGCTCGTGGGAAGACGGCGCAGTCAAAAGAGACAAAAGAAGCGGCGTTTTCACGGATGGCGCGAAGGTGCATCCCATCCAGCATAACGGGAAATATTTCAAGGTTCCCGGTTTCCATCTGTGTGAGCCGTCGCCGCAGCGTACACCCGTCATTTTCCAGGCGGGCGCTTCCGGGCGTGGTCGCCGCTTCGCGGCGAAACATGCCGAAGCAATGTTCATCCTGACGACCAGTGTCGAACAGGCCCGCGCGGTGACGACCGACATTCGGAATCTGGCGGAGAAGGCGGGCCGTTCGCGTGATTCGATCAAGATTTTCACGCTGCTGACCGTGATCACCGGTCAAACGGATGAAGCGGCCGAGCGGAAATATCAGGAATATCTGTCCTATGCGAGCCCCGAAGGCATGCTCGCGCTTTTCGGCGGATGGACCGGAATCGACTTTGCGAAGCTTGATCCGGACGAGCCACTTCAGGCGATGGAAAACGACAGCCTGCGGACGACGCTCGAGTCGCTCACGAGTGGCAGCGATTCAAAGTGGACCGTGCGCGATGTCATCAAGAATCGTTGTATCGGCGGCCTCGGTCCCGTGCTCGTCGGCGGACCGAAAAAGGTTGCCGATGAAATGGAGCGCTGGGTGGACGAAGGCGGAATCGACGGCTTCAATCTTGCTTATGCCATCACTCCCGGAACAACCACGGATTTCATCGACTATGTGGTTCCGGAATTGCAAGCGCGTGGCCGCGCGCAAACGTCTTACAAGCAGGGCACATTCCGTCAGAAGCTCATCGGGACAGCCGATGGCAGAGTCGAGCCGACGCACCCGGCGCATGACTACCGCGAAGCCTACAGGAGCAAAGAGAGCATTGCGGATAAAACGCAGCCATCCCCCTTTGCGAACGCAAAGATTCCGGTCGCGGCGCAGTAAAGCGTTTTCCAGCGAAGTGGCTTCACATAATCCCGCAGTGCATGCTGCGGGATTGTAAATGGAAGTCATGCAGGTGTGATGCTTCGAAGAATAGCCGTCACTCAATCAGGTGACGCAAAGGCGCCTCGCCACGCTCGCGTCCCGTCGCGAAGCGCGGCGGGGTGTCGCTTCGCAAGCACCTCAGGGTAATGGCGGTGGCGCTCACTCAGCCCGTCCCTCGAATCGAGAGCGGGGACATCAATGTCTGGTGGGTGCGTCCTCGGCTTTGCCGCGCATCTTCAATGTTCTTCAGCCGACGCGCGTTAGAACCAGCCGCGCTTCTTGAGCCAGAGAAGTGGCAATATCGCGCTCAGAATAATGGCGAGCCACGCCAAAGGATATCCCCATGCCCAGTTCAGCTCGGGCATGATCTTGAAATTCATGCCCCAGATGCCGGCGAGCAGCGTCGGCGGCACGCCGATGACAGAGACAATGGTGAGCACCTTAAATAAATCATTTTGCTCAATCGAAATGTAGCCGAGTGTCGCGTCGAGCAAGAATTGCACCTTGTCCGACAGATGCGTTTCGTAATCGGTTAAACTCGCCACGTCCTTGGAGATGGCATGTAGCCGGACGCCAAACGGTTCCGGCATCCAGTCATGCGCGACCTCGCTGGCGAAGGCGGCGAGACGCCCAACACCCAAAAGAGAGTCGCGCGCTTGCGCCAGATGATTGCTGTTGACGCCGATGTCGGTGAGTATCCGGTGCAGACGGGCGGTTGACCGTGTGGCATGCCTGGCGTCAGTAGAACCCGCGTGAAAAATCGATTTCGAGACCTTGTCGGTCGTCGCGGCAAGATGTTCGAGCGCGTCGGCGCCGCGATCGACGATCGCCTCGAGAATGGCGGTGAAAATTCCGGCGCTGCAATCAAACGTTTCGTCGGCGCGTACCCTCTCCGCCACGCTATCGAAGGGTGCAAGCTGTTTGAATCTCACTGTCACCAGAAGATGGCGCGTCAGCACGAACCCGGCCGGTGAGATTTCCGTGCTCTCCGCTTCGCCTTTCGCGACCATCGGCGTGCTCAGGTAGAGAACGCCATGCTGGATGATCAGCCGGCTGGAGGCTTCGATCTCGCTCAGCGCCTCTTTGGAAGGCACGCGGAGTTTCGTGCAAGTCTCAACCAGCTTCTGTTCATCCGGAGTGGGATCAAGCAGATCGATCCAGATGATGTCGTCCGGAAGATCCGCGCTCCCGACGCGCCAATCGTCTCCGTTTTCGCGATAGGCGGTCAGCAAGACACGATGCTCCCCGAGTAGGCAGGTTCAACTGACTGCCGCGTCCGGGTCTGCGAACTTTTGTTATTGCCGAGTTCGCTTACCCGATAATCATCTGACTTACCTTGATTTCCTTCAACCCTCATCCTTTCGTGTGTTATCGAATGAGTAACCGCTAGGCTTTGCGCCACTTGTCCGGCGAACCGCTACGAGTGTGCCTCACTCTTTCAACATCCGGACGGCTATCAGGACTCAATTCTCGTGCGCGACCGATAGCCTCGCGCTGTGTGGGCAGCACGGCGCTAGCTCTTTCAGAGTTGGCGCGCCGAACCGCGTAATCACCTTGCGGACGTCTCTCGACATAGATTGGTTTGCCGCTCATTGTTTTTGGTCCCTTTCAATTCAATGGTGAATTGGGATGAAAAAATAATCGCTCAGCTGCACCCCGTCGTCGCGCCGCATGTGTCGCACTTGAGGCATGTGCCGTTGCGCACCAGGGTGAAGTTATTGCACTCGGGGCAGGACTCGCCCGTATAGCCTTTCATGCGCGCTTCGCTGCGGCGG
>SCSF01000018.1 GCA_004298435.1 Beijerinckiaceae bacterium | reverse complement strand
GCCAGTCTCCGCCAAGATCTTCGTAATCGCCGCCGTCAGTGACGTCTTGCCATGATCAACATGCCCAATCGTCCCTATGTTGCAGTGCGGCTTCGTCCTGTTGAATTTTTCCTTGGCCATGGCTTGGCTCCTCTAACCCCTTTTTCAATTCGACGTCAGGCGTATTTCGCCTGGACTTTAGCCGCCTCGCCAGCGGGGACTTGCTCGTAGTGATCGAACTGCATCGTGTAATTCGCGCGGCCCTGCGAGAATGACCGCAATTGATTGACGTAGCCGAACATGTTGTTGAGCGGCACCATCGCGTTGATCACCACCGCATTGCCACGCATGTCCTGACCCTGCACCTGCCCACGCCTGGCGAGCAGATCACCCATCACGGACCCGGTGTAGTCTTCAGGCGTCGTGACTTCGACTTTCATAATCGGCTCGAGCAGAACCGAATTACCTTTTTGCAGAGCTTCGCGGAAGGCCGCGCGGGCTGCGATCTCGAAGGCAAGAACCGACGAGTCCACCTCGTGGAAAGCACCGTCGATCAGCGTCGCTTTCACATCAACGACGGGGAAGCCGGCAAGAATGCCCGCCCCCATCACGCTGTTGATGCCCTTCTCGACGCCGGGAATATATTCCTTCGGCACAGCGCCGCCGACGATCTTCGATTCGAACGACGAGCCAGCGCCCGGCTCATTCGGCTCGAAGATGATCTTGACGCGGGCGAACTGGCCCGTGCCGCCGGTCTGCTTTTTGTGGGTGTGGTCGATCTCGACCTTCTTGGTCATCTTCTCGCGATAGGCGACCTGCGGCTGGCCGATATTCGCGTCCACCTTGTAGGTGCGCTTGAGGATATCGACCTTGATGTCGAGATGAAGCTCGCCCATCCCCTTGAGAATGGTCTGGCCGGACTCCTGATCGGTCGAAACTCTGAACGACGGATCCTCCGCCGCGAGCTTCGCAAGAGCTATTCCGAGCTTCTCCTGATCCGTCTTCGTCTTCGGTTCAATCGCGATTTCGATGACCGGATCGGGGAATTCCATCCGCTCAAGGATCACGGCATGGTTGGGATCGCAAAGCGTATCCCCCGTTCGCGTATCCTTGAGGCCCGCAAGCGCGATAATGTCGCCCGCATAGGCTTCCTTGATGTCCTCGCGGTTGTTCGCATGCATCAGCAGCATGCGGCCGATCCGTTCTTTCTTGTCTTTAATCGAATTGAGCACCGTCATGCCGGAATCGAGCCTGCCCGAATAGACACGCGCGAAGGTGATCGTTCCGACGAAGGGATCGTCCATGATCTTGAAGGCCAGAACACTGAGGGGCTCGCTGTCCGACGGATGGCGAACCACCTCCTCGCCCGTGTCGAAATCGACGCCCTTGATCGCCTCGCGATCGAGCGGCGACGGCAGATAATCGACAACGGCGTCAAGAAGCGGCTGAACGCCTTTGTTCTTGAACGCAGAGCCGCACAGAATCGGAATGAAAATGATGCCCTTGACGGCTTTGCGGATCAGCCGCTTCAGCGTCGCCTCGTCGGGCTCTGCGCCATCGAGGTAAGCGGTCATCGCATCGTCGTCGAGTTCGACCGCCGCTTCGATCAAAATCTGCCGGTATTCAGTAGCCTTTTCGAGGAGGGCGGCAGGAATCTCTTCGTCGTGATATTTCGCACCAAGCGCTTCGTCTTCCCATACGACCGCTTTCATGCGAACGAGATCGATAACGCCCCTGAAATCGGATTCAGATCCGATCGGCAACTGCACACAGACCGGGCGGCCACCAACCTTGGTCTTGATCTCCTCGACGCAGCGGAAAAAATCGGCGCCGATCTTGTCCATCTTGTTCACGAACACGACGCGCGGCACATTATATTTATCAGCCTGGCGCCATACGGTTTCCGTCTGCGGCTCGACACCCTGGTTGCCGTCGAGGACGCAAACAGCGCCGTCGAGCACGCGCAGGGAGCGCTCGACCTCGATCGTAAAATCGACGTGGCCGGGCGTGTCGATGATGTTCAGGCGATGGTTCTGCCAGAACGTGGTCGTCGCGGCGGACGTAATCGTAATGCCGCGCTCCTGCTCCTGCTCCATCCAGTCCATAGTGGCGGCGCCCTCATGGACCTCGCCGATCTTATGCGACTTGCCGGAATAGAACAGGATACGCTCGGTCGTCGTCGTCTTGCCCGCATCGATATGGGCCATGATACCGAAGTTTCGGTAGTCTTGGATCGGATGAACGCGCGGCATCAGTGCAATTCCTTAAAAGCGAAAGAGGATCAGGCCTACCAGCGATAATGCGAGAAGGCGCGGTTGGCTTCAGCCATCCGGTGCGTGTCTTCGCGCTTCTTCACGGCGTTGCCGCGATTGTTCGCGGCGTCCATGATCTCAGCCGAAAGCCGATCCACCATAGTCTTGTCGTTACGGCCGCGGGCGGCCGTGATGATCCAGCGAATAGCCAGCGCCTGCCGGCGCTCCGGCCTCACCTCGACCGGCACCTGATAGGTCGCGCCGCCGACGCGACGCGAACGCACTTCGATCGCCGGGGCGACGTTTTCCAACGCCTGACGGAAGACCGGCAGAGGCTCCGCCCTGAGCTTCCCCTCGATGATATCGAAGGCACCATAGACGATCGATTCCGCGACCGACTTCTTGCCGTCATACATGATCGAATTCATAAACTTGGCGAGAATGACATCGCCGAACTTGGCGTCCGGAATGATTTCCCGCTTCTCGGCACGATGACGGCGCGACATGTCCTTCGTCCTATCCTTCGTCATGGCCAGGCTTGACCCGGCCATCCAAAAACTACTTTACCGCGATCCCCGGGTCTCGCTTCGCTCGCCCGAGGATGCCCTTCGCTTCGCTCCGGTCACTTCGGCCGCTTGGCGCCATACTTGGACCGGCGCTGCTTGCGGTTCTTGACGCCCTGCGTATCGAGCACGCCGCGGAGAATGTGGTAGCGCACGCCTGGCAGATCCTTGACGCGGCCGCCGCGGATCATCACGACCGAGTGCTCCTGCAAATTGTGCCCCTCGCCAGGGATATAGCCGATGACCTCGAAACCATTGGTCAGCCGCACCTTGGCAACCTTGCGAAGCGCCGAGTTCGGCTTCTTCGGGGTCGTCGTATAAACGCGCGTGCAGACGCCGCGTTTCTGCGGGCAGGCATCAAGATGCCGGGCCTTCTCGCGATAAATCTTCTCGTGCCGCGGCTTGCGGATCAACTGGCTGATCGTCGGCATGCTTTGCCTTGCCTCTTCCCCTGATCTCTATTCTCTCTGCTCTCCCGCGACCCGACCAGGCCGGCGGCAGAGCCGCGTCCACAGCCCGTCAATGGGCAGCAGCCGCAAACACAAACGCAAACAAATCAGCGCCTTCGGCCCCAAAGGGCGTCCGGCGCTGTTTCAAGCAGAGGATCGCGGGTGAACCGTGATCTTGCCTCTTGAGGATCCGCGAAAACGCCGACCCGATGTATACAGTCAGTCGCTGGGACCAACAGCGTTTAGGTTCGTATGGCTCCGGGGCTGGACGCTCCGAATAAAAAAGAACCTACGGCCTGTCGAAGGTGTGCGGAACTTAATGATGTCCCCCACAGCCGTCAAGCCCTTGCAGCGCAAAATAGCCGGGCGCGCCGCCCTGTTTTCCCGTTCACTCAAGCCTCAGGCAAGCGCCGGAGACCTTCTTTCCATAGAAGGCCCCTTTTTCAGGCGCGGACCGCAGCCCGCGCTGAACAAGGGGCCTGTCTTTTTACTCTGGCTTCGCCGGCTCCGGTTCTTTCGATTCCCCGGCAGCAGGCAGTTGCAACGGTGCGGGCTCCGACGATTCGGCCTTTTGGGCGAGAATCATCTCGTCGCGTCCAGACGCGATCTGGCGGAGCTTCGCCATCGCCGCCCCGGTGCCGGCCGGAATCAACCGCCCGACGATGACGTTTTCTTTCAGGCCTTCCAGCGAATCGGTCTTGCCGTTGACAGCCGCTTCGGTCAGGACGCGGGTCGTCTCCTGGAACGAGGCGGCCGAAATGAAGGACCGCGTCTGCAATGAGGCCTTGGTGATGCCCAGCAGCACCGGCGTCCCCGAAGCAGGCTTCTTGCCCTCCTCCAGCATCCGCTCGTTCATTTCGTCGAGCTCCATCCGGTCGACCTGTTCGCCGGGCAGATACTCCGTATCGCCGGGGTCGGTGATGTCGACCTTTTGCAACATCTGCCGGACGATCACCTCAATGTGCTTGTCATTGATGCTCACGCCTTGCAGCCGGTAGACCTCCTGGATTTCATTGACCAGATAGGCGGCGAGTTCTTCGACGCCCTTGATCGCCAGAATGTCGTGCGGCGCCGGATTGCCGTCCACGATGTAGTCGCCCTTCTCCACGATGTCGCCGTCCTGAAGATGGATGTGCTTGCCCTTCGGGATCAGATATTCGACGGGCTCGGCATCCTCCTCATGCGGGACGATGGAAATACGGGTCTTGTTCTTGTAATCGCGGCCGAATTGCACCGTGCCAGAGATTTCCGCGATAATCGCATGATCTTTTGGACGCCGCGCCTCGAACAATTCCGCGACACGCGGCAGACCGCCGGTGATGTCGCGCGTCTTGGCCGATTCCATCGAGACACGGGCGATGATGTCGCCGGCCTTGACGGTGCCGCCCGGATCGACGCCGATGATGGCTTCGACCGGCAGCGTGTAGCGGGCATCGCCACCGCGTTGCAGCTTCAGAAGCTTGCCATCCGACGCCTTCAGCACAATGGCCGGCTTGAGGCCCGCCGAGCGAGGGTTCAGACGCCAGTCGATGACCATGCGCTTGGCGATGCCGGTCGCTTCGTCGACGGTTTCGGACATCGAGGCGCCTTCGACAAGGTCCTCGAAATCGATCACGCCATCGACTTCGGTCAGGATTGGCCGCGTATATGGATCCCATTCGGCGATCCTTTGTCCGCGCTTGATCTTGTCGCCCTCATCGACCTTGAGGCGGGAACCGTATTGAACGCGATGCACCGCGCGCTCTGTTCCGTCCGGTCCTTCGATGATCACCGCGACGTTACGCGCCATGACCATGAGATCGCCGTCCGAATTGCGGGCAAGATGACGATTGCGGATGCGGATCGTTCCATCGAAATTCGATTCGATGAAGGACTGGTCCGCAATCTGCGCCGCACCGCCGATGTGGAAGGTACGCATGGTGAGCTGCGTGCCAGGCTCGCCGATCGACTGCGCCGCGATGACGCCGACGGCCTCGCCCATGTTCACGGGCGTGCCGCGGGCGAGATCACGCCCATAGCAGGCGCCGCAGACGCCGTTCTTCGCCTCGCAGACGAGAACCGAACGGATCTTCACCTCCTGGATACCGGCGGTGTTGATCCGCTCCATATGCCATTCTTCGACCATCTCGCCGGCGCGGACAATGATGTTGCCATCGGTGTCCTTGAGATCCTCGGCCGAGGTGCGCCCGAGAATGCGCGAGGCGAGAGAGGCCACGACCTGGCCCGCATCGATGATCGCACGCATGCGGATGCCGTTGGTCGAGCCGCAATCCGGAATCGTGATGATCGAATCCTGCGCGACGTCGACGAGGCGCCGGGTGAGATAGCCGGAGTTGGCTGTCTTCAATGCCGTATCGGCGAGGCCTTTGCGGGCGCCGTGGGTCGAGTTGAAGTATTCAAGGACGGTCAGACCTTCCTTGAAGTTCGAGATGATCGGGCTTTCGATGATCTCGCCTGAGGGCTTCGCCATCAGGCCACGCATGGCGGCAAGCTGCTTCATCTGCGTGGGCGAACCGCGCGCGCCCGAATGCGACATCATATAAATCGAGTTGATTGGCTTATCGCGGCCGATGTCATCCTTCTGCACCGACGAGATGCCCGCCATCATTTCTTCGGCGAGCTTGTCGGAGCATTTCGCCCAGGCATCGACGACCTTGTTGTATTTCTCACCCTGGGTGATGAGGCCGTCATTGTACTGCTGCTCATATTCCTTCGCGAGCGCGACGGTCTCGGCAATGATGCGTGGCTTCGTCTCCGGCACGACCATGTCATCCTTGCCGAAGGAGATGCCTGCCTTGAACGCCTCGCGGAAGCCGAGCCCCATGATCTTGTCGCAGAAGATCACCGTCTCCTTCTGCCCGCAATTGCGGTAGACGATGTCGATCATGTTCGAGATTTCTTTCTTCGTCATCAGCTTGTTGGCGACGTCAAAAGGAATCTTTTTATGTGGCGGCAGAAGGCGGCCGAGGATCAGCCGTCCGGGCGTCGTTTCGAAAATCTTCGCCACGCGCTCGCCCTTGGCGTCATAGGTCCACGCCCTGCCCTTGATCTTGCTATGCAGCGTGATCGCTTTTGCATTCAGCGCATGCTCGATCTCGCCCATGTTGGCGAACATCATGCCTTGTCCGACGTCGCCATCGACCATGAGCGTCAGATAATAAAGGCCGAGAACAATATCCTGGCTCGGCACGATGATCGGCTGACCATTCGCCGGATGCAGGATGTTGTTGGTCGACATCATCAACACGCGCGCTTCAAGCTGGGCTTCAAGCGACAGAGGCACATGAACCGCCATCTGGTCGCCGTCGAAGTCCGCGTTGAAGGCGGCGCAGACGAGCGGATGCAACTGGATCGCCTTGCCTTCGATCAGCTTCGGCTCGAACGCCTGAATGCCGAGACGATGCAAGGTAGGCGCGCGATTCAGCATCACCGGATGTTCGCGGATGACCTCATCGAGGATATCCCAAACCTCCGGTTTCTCCTTTTCGACAAGCTTCTTCGCCTGCTTGACGGTGGCCGACAGGCCCTTGGCGTCGAGTCGCGAATAGATGAAGGGCTTGAACAGCTCGAGCGCCATCTTCTTCGGCAGGCCGCACTGATGCAACTTCAGTTCGGGACCAACAACGATGACTGAACGGCCGGAATAATCGACGCGCTTGCCGAGCAGGTTCTGCCGGAAGCGGCCCTGCTTGCCTTTCAGCATATCCGCGAGCGACTTCAGCGGCCGCTTGTTGGCGCCGGTGATGACGCGGCCGCGGCGGCCGTTGTCGAACAGGGCGTCCACCGCCTCCTGAAGCATGCGCTTCTCGTTGCGGATGATGATGTCCGGCGCGCGCAATTCGATCAGCCGCTTCAGACGGTTGTTGCGGTTGATGACGCGGCGGTAGAGATCATTCAGATCGGAAGTCGCGAAACGGCCACCGTCGAGCGGGACGAGCGGGCGCAGATCCGGCGGAATCACCGGCACCTCAGTCAGAATCATCCATTCAGGCTTATTGCCCGAGTAGAGAAACGCCTCGATGATCTTCAAGCGCTTGGCGAGCTTCTTCGGCTTCAGTTCGGTTGTCGCCTCGGCGATCTCGACCTTCAATCGCTCGGCGATTTGTTCGAGATTCATCGACCGCAGCAATTCGCGAATCGCCTCGGCGCCGATCAATGCGGTGAAGCTGTCCTGCCCATATTCGTCCTGGGCGCGCAGATATTCGTCCTCGCTGAGAAGCTGACGCTCCTTCAACGGGGTGATGCCTGCATCGATGACGATGTAGGATTCGAAATAAAGGATGCGCTCCAGATCCTTCAGCGTCATGTCGAGCAGAAGCCCGATGCGCGACGGAAGCGATTTCAGGAACCAGATATGCGCAACCGGCGCCGCGAGCGAGATATGGCCCATGCGCTCGCGCCGGACACGCGACAGCGTGACTTCAACGCCGCACTTCTCGCAGATGACGCCCTTGTACTTCATCCGCTTGTACTTGCCGCACAAGCACTCATAGTCCTTGATCGGACCAAAGATGCGCGCGCAGAAAAGGCCGTCGCGCTCCGGCTTGAAGGTGCGGTAGTTGATCGTCTCTGGCTTCTTGATTTCGCCGAACGACCAGGACAGAATCTTCTCCGGGCTCGCGATCGAGATCTGGATCTGATCGAAAACCTGCGGCTGGACGACCGGATTGAAGAGATTCATGACCTCTTGATTCATAATCTTCTCCTGATGTCCTGGATCACGATGCAGCCAGATCGAGGGGGCCTGACTGCATGTAACGCGATCGATTCAATTAATCAGAACGGTTGCGAAAAACCGGTATCCACTTTTTCGCTTCCCGCTCTTGTCCGCGCGGGACAACACCGGACCGCGGACGGAAAATTTCGGCTGGGGTACACCCTGTGACGAACCCCTGCCCCACTATCATTCGCAAGCATCGAAACGGACCAGGACGGATGCACCGCATCCGTCCTTACGTCCATTTCTGTGCAGATTATTCGGCCGCCTCTGCCGTCGGCGGCAACATATTGGCTGGCGGTTGCAGCGAGGATTTGAGCTCGACATTGAGACCGAGCGAACGCATCTCCTTCACCAGAACGTTGAAGCTTTCCGGAATACCAGACTCAAACGTGTCCTCACCGCGCACGATCGACTCATAGACTTTGGTACGGCCCGCGACGTCGTCGGATTTTACCGTCAGCATCTCCTGCAAAGTATAAGCGGCGCCATAGGCTTCGAGCGCCCAGACCTCCATTTCGCCGAAGCGCTGGCCACCGAACTGCGCCTTGCCGCCAAGCGGCTGCTGGGTGACGAGGCTGTAGGGACCAATCGAGCGTGCATGGATCTTGTCATCAACGAGATGATGCAGCTTCAATATGTAGATATAGCCAACCGTCACCTTGCGATCGAAAGGCTCGCCGGTGCGCCCATCGAACAGCGTGACCTGGCCGGACCTGTCGAGCCCGGCGCGCTCAAGCATGTCGCAGATGTCGTTCTCACGCGCTCCGTCGAAGACCGGAGTCGCGATCGGTACGCCGTTGCGCAGATTTTCGCCGACTTCAAGCAAGGTCGGCTCGTCGAGGGCCTCTATCTCTTCCTTGGCTCCATAAATATCGATGAGCCTGTCGCGCAGTGGCTTGACGTCATGGTTTCTCATATAGGAATTCACCGTTTCGGCGACTTCCTTACCGAGGCCAGCGCAAGCCCAGCCGAGATGCGTTTCGAGAATCTGGCCGACATTCATGCGGCTCGGAACACCGAGCGGATTGAGCACAATGTCGACCGGCGTGCCGTCGGCGAGGAACGGCATGTCCTCTTGCGGCACGATCTTCGAAACGACGCCCTTGTTGCCATGGCGTCCGGCCATTTTGTCGCCGGGCTGGATCTTGCGCTTCACCGCGACGAAGACCTTGACCATCTTCATCACGCCCGGAGGCAGTTCGTCACCGCGTTGCAACTTTTCGACCTTGTCGAGGAAGCGGCTTTCCAGCCCCTTCTTCGCCTCGTCATACTGCTTGCGCATCGCCTCGATTTCGATCATCAGCCGATCGTCTTCCACAGCGAAGGTCCACCACTGCGATCGCGGGAAGCTCTCGAAGGCCGTCTTGTCGAGCAGCGTATCCTTCTTGAATCCCTTCGGCCCGGCGATCGCGGTCTTGCCTGACAGAAGATCTCCAAGGCGGCTGTAGACGTTGCGATCGAGAATCGCGAGCTCGTCATCACGGTCCTTGGCGAGCCGCTCGATCTCCTCGCGTTCGATCGCCTGGGCGCGCTCGTCCTTCTCGACGCCGTGCCGATTAAAGACGCGCACTTCGACGATCGTGCCCTGCACGCCCGGCGGCACGCGCAACGACGTGTCGCGCACATCGGACGCCTTCTCGCCGAAGATCGCGCGCAGAAGTTTCTCCTCCGGCGTCATCGGGCTTTCGCCCTTCGGCGTGATCTTGCCGACGAGAATGTCGCCCGCCTGCACTTCGGCGCCGATATAGACGATGCCGGCTTCGTCGAGGTTCTTCAGCGCTTCTTCCGACACGTTCGGAATGTCGCGCGTGATTTCCTCCGGACCGAGCTTGGTGTCGCGCGCCATCACCTCGAATTCATCGATGTGAATCGAGGTGAAAACGTCGTCCTTGACGATCCGCTCGTTCAGAAGGATCGAATCCTCGAAGTTGTAGCCGTTCCACGGCATGAAGGCGACGAGCACATTGCGGCCGAGCGCGAGGTCGCCGAGTTCCGTCGAAGGCCCATCGGCAATGATGTCGCCCTTGCGGACGAAATCGCCGACGCGCACCAGCGGCTTCTGATTGATGCATGTCGACTGGTTCGACCGCTGGAACTTCATCAGCCGGTAGATATCGACGCCGGGCTTGCCGCCATCCGTATCCTCGGTGGCGCGCACGACGATACGGGTCGCATCCACCTGATCGATATAGCCGCCGCGCCGCGCTGCGATCGCAGCGCCCGAATCGCGCGCCACGACCGATTCCATGCCGGTGCCGACGAGCGGCGCATCAGCCTTCACAAGCGGCACCGCCTGGCGCTGCATGTTGGAGCCCATCAGCGCGCGGTTGGCGTCGTCATTCTCAAGGAACGGGATGAGCGCCGCCGCCACCGAAACGATCTGCTTCGGCGAAACATCCATGAAATCGACGCGGTCAGGCGTCACCATCACGACGTCGCCGGCATGACGGCAGACCACGAGATCCTCCGTCAAAGCGCGGTTCTGATCGACGGGCGCATTCGCCTGCGCGACGTAATATTTCGCCTCCTCCATCGCCGAGAGATAAACGACCTCGTCGCTCAAATGGCCTTCGTGAAGGCGCCGGTAGGGCGCTTCGATAAAGCCGTATTTATTGACGCGGGCGAATGTCGCGAGCGAGTTGATAAGACCGATGTTCGGACCTTCCGGCGTCTCGATCGGGCAGATGCGGCCATAATGCGTCGGATGCACGTCGCGCACCTCGAAGCCCGCACGCTCGCGCGTCAGACCACCCGGACCAAGCGCCGAGAGACGCCGCTTGTGAGTAATCTCCGACAGCGGATTGGTCTGGTCCATGAACTGCGACAACTGCGAGGAACCGAAGAACTCGCGCACCGCTGCCGCAGCCGGCTTGGCGTTGATGAGGTCCTGCGGCATCACCGTATCGATATCGACCGATGACATACGCTCCTTGATCGCACGCTCCATGCGCAGCAGGCCAAGACGGTATTGATTCTCCATCAACTCGCCGACCGAACGCACCCGGCGATTGCCGAGATGATCGATGTCGTCGATCTCGCCGCGGCCATCGCGCAGATCCACCAGCGCGCGCACGACGGCAAGGATGTCCTCCTTGCGCAAGGTCCGCATCGTGTCGGGCGCATCGAGATCGAGACGCATGTTCATCTTCACCCGGCCGACGGCCGAGAGATCGTAGCGTTCCGCATCGAAGAACAGCGAATGGAACATCGCCTCCGCCGTGTCGAGTGTCGGCGGCTCGCCAGGGCGCATCACGCGATAGATGTCGAACAGCGCATCCTCGCGAGAGCTGTTCTTGTCAACCGCAAGCGTGTTGCGGATATAGGGACCGATATTGACGTGATCGATATCGAGAATTGGAAGCTCGTCGAACCCCGCTTCAATCAACGCAGGCAGCGTCTTCGGTGTGATTTCATCGCCGGCCTCGGCGAAAATCTCGCCGCTCGACGGATCATAGAGATCCGAGGCAATGTAGCAGCCAAAAAGATCCGCATCCTGGAACTTGATGAATTTCAGGCCCTTCTCGACAAGCTGACGAGCCGCGCGCACGGTCAGCTTCTTGCCCGCTTCGAGCACGACCTCGCCGCTGTCGGCATCGACAAGATCGATGCTCGCCTTCATGCCCTTCATCCGCTCGGGATCGAAGGCAAGCCGCCATCCCTCGCCGTCACGCGTATAGGTCAGGGTGTTGTAGAAGGTCCGCAGAATTTCTTCGCCGTCGAGGCCAAGCGCATAAAGCAGCGAGCTCACCGGAATCTTCCGGCGGCGGTCGATGCGCGCGTAGACGATGTCCTTGGCGTCGAATTCAATGTCGAGCCAGGAGCCGCGATAAGGAATGATTCTGGCCGCGAAAAGCAGCTTGCCGGACGAGTGGCTCTTGCCCTTGTCGTGATCGAAGAAGACGCCCGGCGAGCGGTGCATCTGCGAGACGATGACGCGCTCGGTCCCGTTGACGATAAAGGTGCCGTTCATGGTCATAAACGGCATATCGCCCATATAGACATCCTGCTCCTTGATGTCCTTGACCGATTTCGCGCCGGTGTCGGGATCGACATCGAACACGATCAGGCGCAAGGTCACCTTCAGCGGCGCAGCAAAGGTCATGCCGCGCTGGCGACACTCGTCGACATCATATTTCGGCGGCTCGAACTCATAACGGACGAATTCGAGCAGAGCGACACTGGCGAAATCGGAGATGGGAAAAACCGACTTGAAGACGGCCTGCAAACCCTCTTCCGGGCGGCCACCTTGCGGTTCCTCAACCATCAGAAACTGGTCATAGGAAGCTTTCTGAACTTCGATCAGATTCGGCATTTCCGCGATTTCGTGGATATGTCCGAAGACCTTGCGAACGCGCTTGCGGCCACTGAAGGATTGCGCATTGGATTGAGGCATGTCGCTCCTCGTATCTGTAGGCGGCGGGGCCACACCCCTCGAAAAAGGGATGGCCACAACGCCGCACAAAATCGCGTCCCCGGATCCGGGTTCACGCGGCGGAACCTGAGGTTCCGTCATTTCTCTCATATGCCCTTGTCTGCCACAGCTTCGCGGCCGACCAGGGCGCGGCGCCCGGCAAGAACGCCGCAACGGCCCCGAAGCAAGCTTCGGGACCGCTTGAAGACATCAGGGACCGGGCGAGGCCCCATCTGAATTACTTGAGCTCGACCTTCGCGCCGACCTTTTCGAGAGCCGCCTTGATCTTCTCGGCCTCTTCCTTGGCGACGCCTTCCTTCACCGGCTTCGGCGCGCCCTCGACGAGATCCTTGGCTTCCTTCAGGCCAAGTCCCGTAACGCCACGGACTTCCTTGATCACCTCGATCTTCTTGTCGCCAATGGCGGCAAGCACGACGGTGAATTCGGTCTTCTCCTCGACCGCAGCAGCAGCGCCATTGCCAGCCGCCGGGCCGGCAGCGACGGCAACGGCCGCAGCCGCCGAAACGCCCCATTTCTCTTCGAGCATCTTGGCGAGCTCGGCAGCCTCAAGCACCGTCAGGCTCGACAGGTCTTCAACGATCTTTTCGAGATTGGCCATTGTCAGTTGTTCCTTTGATTTAAGTCGTGTGTCAGAAAATGATGAAGGAGGTCACGCCGCGTTCTTGTCCGCATAGGCCTGGACGACACGCGCGACCTTGGAGGCCGGCGCAGTCGTAAGCTGGGCAAGCTTGGTGGCAGGCGCCTGGATGAGGCCGATAAGCTTGGCACGCAGCTCATCGAGCGAAGGCAAGGTCGCCAGTGACTTCACGGCATCGGCGTTGAGCGCCGTTTTGCCCATTGCGCCGCCAAGAATCACGAGCTTCGCGTTATCCTTGGCGAAGGCCACGGCTACCTTCGGCGCCGCAACCGGATCCTTCGAATAGGCAAGCAAAGTCGGCCCCTTCAGCAGATCTCCCACAGAGGAGAGTTCCGTGCCTTCGAGGGCGATCTTGGTCAGCCGATTCTTGGTCACCTGAACGGTTGCGCCGGCGTCGCGCATTTGCTTGCGCAAGGCCTGCATCTGGGCCACCGTCAGGCCCGAATAATGCGCCACCACTACAACGGTTGTCTCTTGCAAGACGTCGTGCATAGCGGTGACAAAAGCTTTCTTTTCCGCTCTGTCCACTCTACTCTCTCTGTCTGCGCGGGCGAACCCGCCGGTTGCGTATGCCGCCACAATGATCGAGCAAAACCCGATCCTGTCCCCGCGGCGTCACGCCTGTCCTCCGGAACACCGAGGTTCCGGACAGAGGGATGCGACCAAAATCAAAGGCCGCAGGATACCGCCGCAAAAGCGACCGCACCTGCCTTTCATATCGGTGCCAACCCCGTCTATGCTGGCGCTTGATCCGCTAACGGAAACCGGCTGACACCGGGAACCGGGCGGGAACCTCAAGCATTATGGCCGCAACAGACTGAGCAATCGACCTTTGGGAGACTCTCCCGGGCGGACGAACGCGCAAGCCTGCACAGACACCAGCGGTCTCGGACAGGACATAGCCGGAGTGATCGAAGACAGGCTTCGATCTTCCAGCCGATCCGCCGCGCCTGAACCCTCCCGCCGTTCCTTGTTATGATCGGCAAGAGAAATCAGACACGGAAGCTGTAAAGAGTTACGGGCTGGCCTCGTTCGCCAGCCCGGAGGTCTTATTTAGACCGATCCTACCCCGATGCCAAGGGGCTGAATCCGCATTTTTGGAGGTTGTCAAGCAGACGTGACGGCACGCCTTTGGACAAGCCGCCTCAGCCAGGGAGGGTAGAAGGATCGACCTTGACCCCAGGCCCCATCGTCGAAGACACAGCAATACGTTGAATATATGTGCCTTTCGCGCCCTGCGGCTTGGCTTTGGCTACCGCATCGACAAAGGCCGCGACGTTCTCCAGCAGCTTGGCTTCGTCAAAAGACGCCTTGCCAACGCTGCCTTGAATAATGCCGGCCTTTTCCACACGAAATTCGACTGCGCCGCCTTTCGATGCCTTAACCGCAGCCGCAACGTCCATGGTCACGGTGCCAACCTTCGGGTTTGGCATCAGGCCGCGCGGACCCAGCACTTTGCCGAGCCGGCCGACGAGCGGCATCATGTCCGGGGTCGCAATGCAGCGATCGAAGTCGATCGTGCCCCCCTGAACGGTCGCCACAAGTTCCTCCGCACCGACGATATCGGCGCCAGCGGCCCTGGCTTCGTCAGCCTTGTCGCCACGCGCGAACACCGCGACGCGAAGCGTCCGGCCGGTGCCGTTCGGCAGATTGACGACGCCACGGACCATCTGATCCGCATGCTTGGGATCGACGCCGAGATTCATGGCGATTTCAACGGTTTCGTCGAATTTGGCGCTGGCCCGTTCCTTGACGAGCTTCAACGCTTCGGTGACCGGATAAAGCTTGACCCGATCGATTCCCTCGCGCGCTTTGACGAGACGCTTTCCAGCATGAGCCATTGCTTCACTCCACCACTTCGAGGCCGATCGAACGCGCCGAACCCGTGATCATCTGGGCTGCGGCATCGACCGTCGAGCAATTGAGATCAGGCAATTTCTTTTCGGCGATCTCGCGGATCTGCGCTTGCGTCACCTTGCCGACGAAGCCGCGGCCAGTGGTCTTGGCGCCTGACTGAATGCCGGCCGCCTTCTTGAGGAAGTAGGTCACGGGCGGCAGTTTGAGTTCGAAAGTGAAAGAGCGATCCGCATAGGCGGTGATGACGACGGGAATTGGCGTCCCCTTCTCCATCTGCGCCGTTCTGGCGTTGAACGCCTTGCAGAACTCCATGATGTTCAGACCGCGCTGGCCGAGCGCGGGACCGATGGGCGGCGACGGATTGGCCGAGCCCGCCGGCACTTGCAGCTTTACATAGCCGGTAATTTTCTTTGCCATTCAACTCTCCAACACAGCCACATCAAGGCGCTGGCGCGCCCTGCGGCAGTTGCAGTTGCGTGGTGGGACAGGCTCCGGCTGGCGACCGGCCCCATCTCCCACGCGGTTGCGCATGTCTTTCAACATGCCGCGCTGCTCCAAAGCAGAGCCGCGTTTCCTACACCTTCTTAAAAAGAAGGCAAGTTGTCCCAAATGCGAAGGCGGACCAAAAATCTGCGTTCCCGGTATGATGAAGCCCGCGCCTCGGACCGCGGACCCCCGGTCCGCATCCCAACAGCCTCAGACCTTCTCGACCTGCCCGTATTCCAGCTCAACAGGCGTCGGACGCCCGAAGATAAGCACCGCGACCTTGACCCGCGAGCGCGCCTCGTCGACCTCTTCGACAGTGCCGCTGAACGATGCAAAGGGGCCGTCCGCCACCCGCACCGACTCGCCAACCTCGTAGGAGATCGAGGATTTGGGCCGCTCGACGCCATCCGCCACCTGCCCCTTGATCCGGTCCGCCTCGGCGTCGGAAATCGGCATCGGCTTCTTGTCGGCGCCAAGGAAGCCGGTGACCTTCGGCGTGTTCTTGATCAGATGATAGAGATCATCCGTCAGATCGCATTTCACCAGCACATAGCCCGGAAAGAATTTCCGCTCGGAACTGACTTTCCGGCCCTTGCGCACCTCGACCACCTGCTCGGTCGGGACGAGGATTTCCTCGAACTTCTCTGAAAGGCCGCGCTGTGCGGCCTGTTCGCGGATCGATTCGGCCACCTTCTTTTCGAAGTTCGAATAGGCGTGGACGATATACCAGCGCATGTTCATGGCCGACCCCGGACTCCCTGCAAATGGCCGTTCGCGGCCAGTCTTTCGCGATGATTAGTGACCAAAACTGAGGATGAACGATACGATCAACCGGAGCGCTTCATCGACGACAAGAAAGAAAAGACTGATGAAGATGACCAGGACAATGACAATCCCCGACGTGATCATGGTTTCGCGCCGTGTCGGCCATGTCACCTTTTCGGTTTCGGTGCGGACGTCCTGAATGAACTGGAACAGATTAGCCATGGTATTGCGCAACTCGCTTCTGGACGGCGCTGAATGCTCGCGGAAAATGGCCCGCGCGACGCCCGGTGAACCGTGCCGCCGCAAGGCAAGATGCCCGACGGAACTGGACCTGGACGCATACCCCGCCGGACCCCGCGTCCAGGGACGGCGAACTCTACAGCCTCAGCCGGCAGCACCCTGACCGGCCAGCGGCGAACCGGATGCGCGAGAGGCAAAATCCGCCGCAGACCAAAAAAGCTGCGGCGCGGAGCCGACAGGCCACGCGCCACTTGATTTCGCTTATATAGCGAGAGAAGCGCGCCACGCCAAGCGGAATTTGCCGCCTATTCCAGTACCTTGCGCCCTGCGACCACAGAAACGAAGCGCCAAACTGCCGGAAAATGGCAGGAGAGGAGGGACTCGAACCCCCAACCCCCGGTTTTGGAGACCGGTGCTCTAACCAAATTGAGCTACACTCCTAAGGCGCCTCTTCTTAGCCGCATGAGCCCTGTTGAAGCAAGCGCGCTTTCACCCTTGAGCGGACCGAAGTTGTACGATCTGGACCGCGGACCTCTGGTCCGCAGTCCCTAGATGGGCTCCACCCATACCGCCGTGCCATAGGCGAGCACTTCGGTGATGCCGTCCATGATCTCATTGGCGTCGTAACGCATGCAGATCACGGCATTGGCTCCGCCCTGGGCCGCATGCTCGCACATATGGTCGAAGGCCTCCTGCCGGGCGGTTTCCGCCAGATGCACATAGGCGTTCACCTTGCCGCCGAAAATGGCCTGAACGCCACCGACAAAATTGCCGATGACGCTGCGCGAGCGCACGGTGATTCCGCGCACAAGCCCGAGATGGCGGACAATTCTGTAACCTGCAATCTCATTGCTTGTAGCGACGATCATCGATCCGCTCCGTTTCACGGCCGATCAGAATCGACCCGCCTGCCCGGGAGGATTTCAGTATTTTTTCGTTGCGGCAATCACTCCGTGATGGCAGCAACCACTCCGGCGCCGACGGTGCGGCCGCCTTCGCGGATGGCGAAGCGCAGGCGCTCTTCCATCGCGATCGGCGCGATCAGCTCGACGTTCATCGTCACATTGTCG
>SCSF01000134.1 GCA_004298435.1 Beijerinckiaceae bacterium | reverse complement strand
GGTTGCTCAATGGGGCCAATCGTAGGCGTCTGGATACGCGGATCAAGTCCGCGTATGACGGCGAGGCACTCCCGGCCCCGCCTAAAGGCGGGTTGCCGCATTGGCATACATGCTCTTGCCGCACGCCCTCCAACCTGCTTAAAGACCCTCAAAAGCAGGAGCAAAAATGTCCACCTACAAACTGTTTGTTCTGCCGGGCGACGGGATCGGCCCGGAAGTCATGGCCGAAGTCGAGAAAATCGCCGCCTTCCTGACCAAGCAGGGGGTCGCAACCTTCGAGATCGAGAAGGGCCTCGTCGGCGGCGCAGCCTATGACGCGCATAAGGTTTCGATCAGCGAAGACGACATGAAGCGCGCCAATGCGGCCGACGCTATCCTGCTCGGCGCGGTCGGCGGCCCGCAATGGGCCAGCGTGGCCTATGATGTGCGCCCGGAGGCGGGCCTGCTGCGCCTGCGCAAGGACCTTGTCCTCTTTGCCAATCTCCGCCCGGCAATCTGCTATCCGGCGTTGGCGGACGCTTCGTCGCTGAAACGCGAACTCATCGACGGGCTCGACATGATGCTCGTCCGCGAATTGACCGGCGGTCTTTATTTCGGTTCGCCGAAGGAAATCACCGATCTCGGCAACGGCCAGAAGCGCGCTGTCGATACGCAGCCCTACGAAACCTACGAGATCGAGCGCATCGGCCGAGTCGCCTTCGAGCTGGCGCGCAAACGCCGCAACAAGGTGACATCGTGCGAAAAGAACAACGTCATGAAGACGGGCGTGCTTTGGCGCGAGACGATCATCGCACTGCATAAGCGCGAATTCCCGGACGTCGAACTGGAGCATCAACTCGCTGACGCCTGCGGAATGCAGCTTGTCAGACGGCCGAAGCAGTTCGACGTGATCGTCACCGACAATCTCTTCGGCGATCTTCTCTCCGATGTCGCGGCGATGCTGACGGGCTCGCTCGGCATGCTGCCGTCCGCCTCGCTTGGCGCGGTCGATGAAAAGACTGGCCTGAGAAAGGCGCTCTATGAGCCCGTGCATGGCTCCGCGCCGGATATTGCCGGCAAGGGCCTCGCCAATCCGATCGCGATGATCGGCTCGTTTGGCATGGCGCTCCGCTATTCCTTCGGCCTCGGCGCTCTTGCCGACAAGATCGAGGCGGCGATCGCCGCGGTTCTCGCCAAAGGGCTGCGCACTGCCGACATCAAGGGCAATGCTTCATCAACGGTTTCGACCGCGCAGATGGGCGATGCCGTGCTGGCGGCCCTGCGCGCAAGCCTGTAAGTCGGTATAAAAGAAAATGGAGCCGCGCCCCATCGGGAGCGCGGCTCTTCGTTTGAAAGCGCTCTATTTGCTCGCCCAGAACTCGACGAAGAAGCGCACTTTGCCCAGCGGCTCAACCTCGTGCAGCCGCTGAGGGAAAATCACAGGATAACTGCTGCCTTCCTCGAGGGTGCGCTCGCTTCCAGACTCGGCATCGCGAAAACGCAAGCGTCCTTCAAGGACATGCACCCGCGCCCAGACGCCCGCCTTGGTCGAGTGATGGCGCAGCAATGCGGCTGGAACGCTTGTCTCGGTAAATTCGGCGGTGCGCTTGTAAGGTTCGAGGCCTTCCGGCCAGTCATCAAGCGTATTCACGCCGCTTCCTCCAGCTCCACAACACGAACAAGATTCGGATCGTCGGCATGCTCCAGCAGCATGCGCGCCACCCGCGCCTGCCAAAGCAGGGCGAAGCGTTCCTGCTCGGTCTCATCCGCCTGTCCCCCGACGGCCTTTGCAAACAACGGCATCATCTGGGGGTCGGGCGGCACGATGCCGGTCTCAAGGTCAAGGGCGACGGCGCGGCCGGTGTCACGCCGCCGAAGCGACATGAGACCATCGATTGGCATATCGAATTGCAGCAGACCCCGGCGCGAAAAGCGGTGGGCCGCTCCGACGCCGCCAAAACCTGTCTCCGGCGCAGCGCCTGTCAGCAGCGTCGCAACTGCGGCGATGACGCCTGTCGTCCCCTGATCGCGCGCGTCGCGCATATATACCTCGATGCCGCCGCGCTCCGGCAGTTCATCGCCATAGAGGCAGGCAAGGCCCTTCCGCACCATGAGCCAGGCCCCGGCGACGGTCGGGCAGGAATGTCCGGCAAGCTTCACCGCATCGGCGTAGTTGTAGGTGATTGTGCCGCTCTTCGATGCGCCGAGGAATTTGGCCAAAGGCTCGCGCAATGAAATTGTTGGCACCTTGTCGAAAAAGTCGGGAAAATCCATCGCGTGCCTCCAGAATATCCATCTGGAACTACAGAGACACGATAACATGAATTTGCAATATATATTTTAGCGGTGTGACGATCAGCCCGCCTGTTGCCGCGCCTCGGTTTCCGCTCTTGCCAGCCATTGCTTCAGAAAGGCATTCGTCCAGCGCGCAATGGGCGCATCGTGGAGATACCAGCCTTCCAGATGAAGGTGGCGCGGTTGCGCGCCGGGCTGCCCCATCCTTTCAGTGCCCTGGACGGTCCAGCGGCACATCATCGCGTAAGTGACTTCCGGATGAAACTGGAAGCCATAGGCGGAAGGACCGTAGCGGATGGCCTGCGCCTCGAAATCCTCGCCGCGCGCGAGCAAGGTCGCGCCGCAAGGAAGATCGAAGCCCTCGCCGTGCCATTGATAGACCCTTTCAGGAAAGGGCGATCCGCAAAGGCCGCGCCCGGCTTCTGTCGGCGCGATCGGATAATAGCCGACCTCCACCCGTCCATGCGGATGCGGAGAAACCTTGCGGCCGAGATAGCGCGCCAGCATCTGCGCGCCAAGGCAAATGCCGAGAAGCGGCTTGCCTTCCTTGAGAGGCACTTTGATCCAGTCGATCTCGCGCCGCAGCCAGTCGTCTTCGTCATTGACGCTCATCGGGCCGCCGAAAATGATGGCGCCCGCATGATCCGACAGGCTCGCCGGCAACGGATCGCCATAGCGCGGACGGCGAACGTCGAGTTCGAACCCCTGCGCACGCAAAAACATGCCGAGGCGGCCGGGCGTTGAATGTTCCTGATGCAGGATGACAGCGACCCTGCGCGACTCAATCCGCTGGGACATGCTTCAGCCTGACGCCAACAGAGCGAATCGGTCAAGAATCCTGTGAGGCATTCCGAACATTTTATTGGACGGCTCTAGGTATGCCGTGCGCCTTTGGTTTTCTGCATGGAGGCGACCGCAGGCAACAGGGCGGATTTCGGCAGGCGCGGCGCGAGAAAGCAAAGGAGCTTGTTGGTGAAGCCCGGTATGACGACTCGACGACCAGCCATCAGCCCAGCGTAGCCGCTTTCCGCGACAGACGCCGCACTGGCGCCGCCGAAACGCATGATGCCGACATCGGAGGTAAAGCCCGCCCGCTCCTGAAAGCCGGTGACCGTGACGCCCGGGCATAACGTTGTGACCGTGCAGCCATAGGGCCGCAACTCGTGCCAAAGAGCCTCGCCGAAAGAGAGAACGAAGGCTTTGGAAGCATAATACATCGCCATGCCCGGACCCGGGAAAAACCCGACAATGGAGGCGACGTTCAGAATCTTTCCGCGCCCGGCGCGCAACTCAGGCAGAAAGCGCAGGCAAAGCGCGGCAAGCGCGCGGACGTTCAGATCGACAATGCCCATTTGCGCGGCCGGATCGAGATCGGCTGCATCGCCAAGCAGGCCGTAGCCAGCATTGTTGACAAGAATCCCGACGCTGGCGTTGGCTGAAAGAAGCTCCGCGGCGATGGCTTCCACAGCATCCGGCGCGGTGAGATCGTATGCCAGAACAAGCGGGCGCGGCCGGCCCGTCGCCGCGATTTCATCGGCGAGCGCTTCCAGCCGCTCCTTGCTGCGCGCGACCAGCGCGATGTCATAGCCGTGGCGCGCGAAGACACGCGCAAGGTCGGCGCCGATCCCGCCGGAAGCGCCGGTGACGAGCGCGACGCGGCGGGGCGCACTCACCCCTCGCCCTCCGCAAGCTTTTGCGACCAGGGGCCAACAGGAACCGGCGCACGCTCCCGCTCAGCCACTGCAACATGGCGTAGCCTTACCCGATCGTGCGGCGAAACGCCCAGAAGCTCGGCGATCCGCGCCACGATGTTTTCCTCAAGCTCATGGATCGCCCCATCTGCAAAGGCGATCTCCCACATCATTTCAATGATCTTCTGGCGGCCGCTCTGATCGAGGGCGCGCGTCAGCGAATTGGTGAAATGATAAAAATCGACTGCCTCCCTGTCGCTCGCCTCGGCGCAGCGAATGAGACGCGCCGTCGCCTGCGCATCAAGGTCGAAGTTGCGGGTGATGATTTCCTGTAATCGCCTGCGTTCCTCCGCATCGATCACACCATCCGCGCCAGCGAGATGGACGAGAAGAGATGCCGCCGCGAGCCGATAATCATCGGCGCAGAACTCGCGCCGAGCCGGCTCGCTCGCAAGATCCGTCATAAAAGTCCTGAGTCTGTCGAACATACTGCTCCCTTGCAGCGAGATCTGGCACGGCTCCGGCAGCGCCGGCTGGCCAAAGGCTGGAGCCTTCAGCCTTCCAATTGAATCGCGGCTTTACTCTGACGCTTTACCCAGTCGCATAGCGGTTTGCCGAAAAGTTTCAAACGCCCAGGCGTCATCACTTAGATAGGGGCCGGCGTCGATCCTGCCAGCATCTATCCTCAGGGCGGGATGCGAAAAAGTAGATACCGGTTTTTCGCTTAAATCCCGCTCTAATTTATTGGAATCAATCACGTTATATGCGTTCAGGTCGGATCGACCTGAACGCATCGTGATCTAACGCAACCGAAGGCAGGTCGTATATCCTTCGATCTGACGATAATGGCGGTGCTCCCACTTCTGCCATGAGAGACACTGCCGCCGCGAGGGGAAGCAGAGTTTCTGGTCTTCCCAGATGAGCCTGATGGCCGGAGCCCCGCGCTGGTAATAGGCGCGCCCACCCGAAAAATGGCCGAACCAGACGGAGCGCCACGGCAGAAGGGTCGCGTCGCAGGCGATTCCCGCGCCGAAGATCGATGGCGTGCCGATCGATGTTCCCGCGGCGTCGCTTTTAACGGACAGGCCAAGAAAGGCCGCGGGTGCAAGGAGGATGAGGATTGGCAGACCCAACCGCTTCAATGAAGATCCTGCCCGCATCTTCCTGTCCCTTGCAGAAGGGCGGACCGGAGGTCCGCGGTCCGATAACATAACCCGGATCGCGGACCTCCGGTCCGCACAGGTCCGCCGCCCTACAACGCTTGAACCGGCCGCTTCGTTGCCGCTCAGGGACCGACTTTCGGATAGCAACTCGGCTGGCATTCGACGAAGGGATGATACTGGAAAATCCAGGTCTCGCTCAGGATCTTGCTGCCGCTGCGCAGAAACAGCCGCATTTCGACGGGATCAAACCCTGCCACCGTCAGATCGAATTGCGCACGCCAATGGCCGCGCACATCGTCCGGCACCGCTTCGGTATAGATGTAGGAGAACGTGCCGCGCGAAGCCCAGAGCACCGGCTCCGGCTTTACGCCATATGGTAGATCGGCGAGCGGGCCGCCGAGAAATTCGACCATGAATTTGCGCACGCCCTTCGGCCGGGGCTGGCCGGGCTGGCCGCCGTTGCCAAGGCGCGTCGCAACGCATTTCGCGAAATTGCCCGGGTGCGGCTGGTTTGCCAGCCAATAGAGACGATAGGCAAATTCCAGCTCCGCGCCCGCCTTCACCGGCTTTTCCGGCACCCACATCGCAACGATATTGTCGTGAATTTCGTCGTCGGTCGGGATTTCGACGAGTTGCACCGAGCCCTTGCTCCACTGGCCCTTGGGCTCGACCCAGAGGCTTGGCCGCCGGTCGTAAAACACGCCATCGAGATAGTGATCGAAATTGCGATCGCGCTGCATGAGACCGAAGCCGCGCGGATTGTCATCGACAAAGGCCGAAGCCGACGTGCGGTTCGGATTGTTCAGCGGCCGCCACAGCCGCTCGCCGCGCCCGGACCACATGGCAAGGCCATCCGAATCATGCACCTCGGGCCGCCAGTCCACTGCCGTCGGTTTCACTGTCTCGGAGAACCAGTACATGGACGTGAGCGGCGCGACGCCGAAGCGCGAGATATCGCGCCTGAGGCAAAGCAGTTGGTCGACATCCATGACGACGCCCTTGCCGCGCACCGCCTCGATCTTGCAGACGCCGACGATCGAAGGCCCCTCTAGCATGGCGTAGAGCGTCAGCCCGTTCTTCGGACCCGACTCGTCGATGTAGATATGGGTGAAATCTGGAAATTCCTCGGGTCTGTCGTCAACGGCGACATTGAGCGCGATGGCGCGGCAGGAGAGACCGTATTGATGCAGTTCGCCAATGGCGCGGAAATAGTCCGCACCGAGAAAAGCGAGCCAGTCGTTATGGCGCCAGTCCAGTGCGCTGTCGCGCGCCTCCTGGATCCGAAGGCCGGCAAAACCCGCGCCCTTCGGCAAATGCCGCGCCGGCGAATCGGCTGGCATTTCGAAATAATCCGGGTCGTAGATGATTTCGCGCGCCTGCCCCGATTCGACGACATACATTGCCACGGCCTTGGGGAAGAACTTGCCGAGGTGAAAAAAACTTATCGGGTATTGGCCGGGACCCTTCGCATAGAGCGCCTGATTGACGTCGAACTTGATCTTTCCCCAGGCCTCGTAATCGATCTTCGACACGATTGAGGGCGCAGGATGGGGGGGCTCGACATAAGGTTCCGTCACCCTCTTGCGCACTTGCGCCTTGAGGAGATCGAAAGAGAAAGCGCTTGCAGGTCCGAATTTCAGGCCTTCAGCCGCAGCTTCGATCGTCTTGCCATCGATCAGGCCGAGCGCCGCAGCCGCGGCTGCCGACTTCAACAGGCTTCGCCGATCCGTTTCGCTCATTATCTTGCCTGCAAAAGGCGGATTCCGGACGGCTCCGCCTCGTCACTCGAATTCCGGGAATCGATGCTGATGGAGGACCGGGCGGCCCTGCCGCTCACTTGTAGATAGATTCGTGTCTGACCGCGATGCGCATGAAGTAGAAGAGAAGGATAAAACCGCAGAGGGCGAAGCCCGCCTCGAAGCCACGGCTGACCGTATGGGGAAGCTGCAACAATCCGCCAAGCGCCCAACCCGCCGCCCAGGACGCGCCGACCATTTCCGTACCCACCAGAATCGCGACAGCGATCAGCGTCGACAAATGCAGATAGTTGATTTTCCGTCCTGCGGGCATGGAAATCCTTACGGGCTATGGCATGACGCTCCGGCTGGGCGGCCCAAGCCGGGAGCCTGAGAGCAATCGGCCCAAGTCTCGACGCCAGTCATAGACGAAGTTCCGGGCGAAAACAAAGGTGTCCTGAACCGACGCCATTTGCGCCCCAGCTTCGGTATATGCGACAGAGCAAGTCTGGAGCAGCCCACCTTGTTCCTCTTTCGCGACCAGATCACGATGAATTAGAGCGGGATTTCAGAGAAACCGGATCCCTTTTTCGCATCCTGCTTCAGGCAGGCAAATTAAAGTTCCGTCATGCCAGGAGGGCTTTCCGGCACAAATGGTTGAAAATGAACATGAAGAGACAGAGTTTTTTTCCAGGGCTGCCGTTGCCGCGCCGCATCATCTTGCCGCAGCGACGGGACGGGCTCTCCTCGCCGAGGGCGCCAACGCAATCGAGGCCATGCTCGGGATGGCGGCAACTATTGCCGTGGTCTATCCGCACATGAATTCGATCGGCGGAGACGCCTTCTGGATGATCCGCGAGCCGACGGGAAAGCTGCATTATATCGAGGCCTGCGGCTATGTCGGGAGCAAGGCGACCATCGCCGCCTATCGCGGCATGGGCTATGACACATTGCCGCCGCGTGGGCCGCTTGCCGCCGTCACGATCCCCGGAACGATCGGCGGCTATAAATTGGCGCAGAAAATAGCTGCCGCCGCCGGCGGCCGTCTGCCGCGCGCCGATCTTCTGGCTGATGCGATAAGGCTCGCGCGCGAAGGCTATCCTCAGTCACGAACAGAGGCCGAGTGCGAACCGTTTGAATTCGAAGCCTTGTGCGCGGCTCCGGGGTTCGCCGAGACCTATCTGGTAGATGGAAAGATTCCCGAAGCAGGCGTTATGCGCAGGAACCGCGCCCTGGCCGATACGCTCGAGCATCTTGGTCACGCAGGATTCGACGACTTCTATCGTGGCGACATCGGTCGCGAAATCGCCGCCGATATGGAAAAGCTCGGAGTGCCGTCGACCCGCGGCGATCTCGAGTCTTACGAGGCACAGTTGCGCGAGCCTCTCTCCCTCGCCCTGCCCGGACGCATTCACTACAATTCGCCGCCGCCCACGCAAGGCATCGCCGCACTCTTCATACTCGGCCTTTTCGAACGGCTCGGGAAAATCCGGCCCGATAGTTTCGAGCATATCCACGGGCTTATTGAAGCAACCAAACGCGGACTTGCCCTGCGCGACCGGATCTGCACCGACTTCGCACATATGCCATGCGATCCGGCGGATTTTCTCACATCCCGCGTGCTCGACCGCGAGGCCGCGATGATCCGCATGGACCGCGCAGCGCCAACGCCTTTGCCTGCCGCGCAGGGCGATACAATCTGGATGGGCGCGATCGACGCCGAGGGGCGCGCAGTTTCCTTCATTCAGTCGCTTTATTGGGAGTACGGGTCCGGCTGCGTGCTGCCGACGACCGGCATTTTGCTGCAAAACCGCGGCGTCTCGTTCTCGCTCGATCCGAACGCATTCAATCCGCTCACGCCCGGACGTCGCCCCTTCCACACCTTGACTCCGGCGCTCGCTGTATTCGGCGATGGCCGGGTGATGCCCTATGGTTCAATGGGCGGCGATGGCCAACCGCAATTTCAGGCGCAGATTTTCACGCACGGCAATTTCGGCCTGCCCCTCGCCGAAGCGATCGATCGCCCGCGTTTCCTTTATGGCAGGCTATGGGCGACCGATACGCCGACATTGAAGCTCGAACCCCGTTTCGACGAAACGATCGTCAGAAAGCTCAGAGCCGCCGGACATGACATCGAACTCGACGCTGAACCCTATTCGAGCCGGTTCGGCCATGCGGGCGGACTCATTCGTTATCCGGACGGGCGGGTCGAGGCAGCCCATGATCCGCGTTCCGACGGTGGGGCGGCGGGAATTTAGAGTCCGTTTTCTTCACGCGAACCGGATGCCGCTTCGCTCGAAAACGCTATAAGAGGAAGCAGGGTGCAGCCGGGAACCCTCGCCGGAGTCGTTGGTTAGTCAATGGACATACGGCAAGGAGGACTGCATGCAAGGAGAAACGAAACTCGCACGCTCGAGCCGGGGATTTGCCTCGATGGATGCGAACAAGCAACGCGAGATCGCGCGCAAAGGCGGTCGCAGCGTTCCCAACGAAAAGCGTAGCTTCTCCCAAAATCACCAGCTTGCATCCGAGGCCGGACGCAAGGGTGGGCAATCGTCCCATGTCAATCGCCCAAACGCCTCGGGAGAAGAAGCCTGAGGCAGCATGGGCTTCGGTCCCGCGGAATCAGAACCGGGATTCCCTTTATTTGTTTTGACGCGTTTACGCGAGCCACGAGCCACGCTCCAGGGAACGCGAGGTTAACTGCATCCAGATTGATAAAACGAATGCGACGAGGCAGGAGCGCGGCAGGCGATACGGGATCGACTCCCATCCCCTGCGCGCTTGATCTCCTGACTCATCGATTGATCGTCAGGCTTTCCGCCACTGCTCCTCGCTGCGGCGGCACAGCCCACTTTGAGCCATTCCGATTCTGACAGCATCAGAATCGTGGCTCTTCATCTGCTTCTACGCGTTACCCTGTCGCACTTATTCCGCAGCGCCGCGGTGGATCGCCTTGGGTCCGCCATGCGAAGCATGTCCACCTTTGCGTCCCGCCTCCGACGCAAGCTTATGGTTCTGCGAAAAACTGCGTTTGCTGGGGCTGACGCTCTGGCCGCCTTTGCGGCCCGCCTCCGCCGCAAGCGTCGGGTTTTGCGAAAAACTCCGCTTTTCATGCGGAACGCTTTCGCCGCCTTTTCGGGCGATCGCCCGCTGTTTTTCAGGATCCATCGACGCGAAGCCGCGAGTCGAGGTCTTGTGGGAGAATTCGGTAATACCGGTCATGCATGGCCTCTCATATCTAAGGTCCTGCCCTGAGGCTGTCCGTATAAACGCGATGCTGCGATGAAGGTTCCGGCCAGTTGTGGCGATCGGGAAGCAGGCCGGATTAACTCTGCTGAAAAGCGAAGCATTGATCTCGAAAGCAAGGTGCTTAGATAATTTTACAGGCAAGCCCCGCAGATAGCGGAACGGGTTCTGGCCCCCAGGATTATTTGCCGGGAACCAGCCTGCCTCGGCAACGATTCAGCGTCGAACGCTTTAATCATCGAGCGACGCATGGAGGCTTCAATGACAGACCCTGAAACCAAGACTCAAAAGTCAGTAACGGATTTGACGGCGGATCTGACTGCCTTGCGTGAAGATTTCGCAAGACTCTCGGTCTCGGTCCGCGAGCTCGTGCAGTCCCAGGCCACTTCAACGACCAAGCGCGTGTACGGCGCTGTCGGCGATGCACGTCACAAGTTGAGCGACGAAATGACGAACGCCAAAGACCAGCTCGAAGGTCATCTTGGCGCAATGACGACCGATCTCGAAAACACCATCGAACGCAACCCGCTCGTTGCCGTGTTCGTCGGCGCCGCTGTTGGCTTCATCGTCGGCCTCGCAAGCCGGTCTCACAAATGAAGGATTTTATCACATACCAGGTTCGCACCATCGTCGGTGGTGCGGTCGTTCCCGTGGAAGCGGCGGGAAACCGGCTCATCGGCACGGTGGTGCGGACGGCGAGCATTGCGGGCGTTGCCGTCGTCGCGTTGATCGCGATGATCATCTGCCTGTCGATTGCTCTCGATCTCTGGCTTACGGATATAGCGAACCCTGTCATCGCGGCTCTCGCCGTAGCGGGGTTTTATTTTGTTGTAACGATCATCTGTCTCATCCTGCTGCTCGCAGCACGCAGCACGAAAGCTGGCGCAGCGACACAGCCGGCGCCGGCCGCCGAAGCCAAAAAACCAGATACGCCTCTCTCGGCGAATATCGAGGAGACGGTCGGCCCTTTCGTCGAAATTTTGCGTCAGTCGGGATTGAAGCGCGAGGAAGTCGCGGTGCGGCTGGCGGCTGAGGCGACCAAGCAACTCGGGCCGGTCAGCCTCGTCGGTCTCGCGCTTGCGGTCGGCTTTCTTTGCGAACGGGCGCTCGACGCACGGCGGAAATGAAGCGTTTTCGAGCGAAGTGGCTTCCGGTCCGCGTGAAAAATAAAAGAAAAGAGCCGCCGGTTGCCAAAAAGCATCTCAGACGAATGCGCCGCTGCTTTCCGGCTCATCCTTGCGATGCGATCTGCGATCGAAGAACAGAGCCTGACTGACCACCGCTTTGAGGCTGTCGACTCCGAAGGGCTTGGTGATCAGAAATGCCGGCTCGGGCGGCGTCCCGGTCAGGAAGCGTTCGGGATAGGCGGTGATGAAAATGACCGGAACGGAAAGGCTGGAAAGGATCTGATTGACGGCCTCCAATCCAGAGCTGCCGTCGGCGAGCTGGATATCCGCCAGAATGAGTCCCGGCGTGGACTTTTCGGCTGCGGCAACCGCTTCATGGTGCGTCCGCGCGACATGCACGACACGGTGGCCAAGCTCCTCAACAAGCATCTGTATATCGATCGCGATCAGCGGCTCGTCCTCGATGATGAGGACATCCGTGCGGATCTGGTCCGAAATCTCCGTACCCGCCTTCTGGATCAGTTGGGCGGCTTCGTCTGTTGAGCACTCCATCGCGCTTGCGACGTCGGCCGTGTCGAACCCTTCGAGCGAGCTCAGCAAAAACGCAACGCGCGGCCGCAATGAAATGGCGTCGAGATTGCGTTGCGCTCCCTGCTCATCCGGCGAAAAGGAAATCTGATCCACATGGCCATTGACCGGCATGGAGGTCCAGACTTTGAGAAACAACCGGTAGAGAGCCACCTTGAGATCAGGATCATCGGCGACGTCGTGCGGGTCGGCGACCACGGCCTCGAGCGTGGCGAGAACATAGGCATCGCCTCCCGTCTGAGTGCCGGTGAGCGCCCGCGCGAAGCGGCGAAGATAGGGGATATGAGCAGAAATGGCTTGCGAAACGGTCATCAGTGGGTTCCCTCGGCGAACTGTACCGTTGAAGCGGCACAGCACAGCTTTTTAATTCACCAGATGAAATTTGGTTCCAGGCCAGGGAACTATAGCCGAAACGTCGCGTTCCCCTCCAGCGTCGGTTTACGTCGCACCCGCCGATAACCGGTATCCGTAAAGGGGCTTGCACCCCGGACAACAAACGAGCGATATCGGCTTCATGCAATTCTGTAGTTTTCAACTTCAGCCTTTTCACCTTGGGCTATTCTGCAACAACGCTGGGGCGAGACCGTGACAAAGCCGACCGCGCAATGGCGCGCAAATTTTGAGTCGCAACCACGGACCACCCTTGAAAATGCCGGGCCGGCCAATAGTGAAGAGCAGACTTTCACAACGACGAAGCCGCGTACAGAGGTAGAGACAATGGCTTTTGTCCCGTCCCGGGTCCGCAAAAACACAGCCAAAAAGGGCGCAAAGCCCGAAATCATTGATCAGATCGGACAGCATCTGGGCAAAGTCTACAATGACGTTCTCCATCAGCCTGTGCCGGACCGTTTCCTCGATCTTTTGCAGTCGCTCGAGTCCGGTGAAACTCCGAAACTCGATCGCTCGCGATCGGCCGTCAAATACGGCACGTCCGTCGAGCTCGAGGCCAGTACTACTGGTGAGAGGAAAAAGGACTCAAAGTGACAAGTTTGCGGAAAGACGAACCACGACAACCGCAGGTCAGCGCTGAGATCAAGTCGGATCTCATCTCGGTCATTCCCAATCTGCGCGCTTTTGCCGTATCGCTCTGCGGCAACCCCGATCGCGCCGACGACCTCGTTCAGGAGACGCTCGTCAAAGCCTGGAGCAATCTCGATTCCTTCGTGCCGGGCACCAATCTGCCGGCCTGGCTCTTCACCATTCTGCGCAATATCTATTATTCGGAATATCGCAAACGGCGCAGGGAGGTCGCGGACTCGGATGGCACCATCGCCGCCCGGCTTGCCACGGCGCCCTCGCAAAACAGCCATATGGACTTGCTGGATTTTCGTTCCGCATTGCAGCAACTGCCAAACGACCAGCGCGAAGCGCTCATTCTGATCGGGGCCTCGGGTCTTTCCTATGAAGAGGCGGCTGGCATTTGCAATTGTGCGGTCGGAACGATGAAGAGTCGCGTCAATCGCGCCCGCAACCGCCTTGCGGAGATATTGTCCATCCATTCGAGCCGTGAATTCGCGCATGCCGAAGACTGGGAAGCGATCGACCCGGGCTTGATCGGTCAGCGCTTCTCGCGCACCGGCAGCGACTGACCGGGCGCTTTTTCCATTCGACTCATCCGGCCGGTGTCTTTTCTTGACCCCCGATAGAATTTTTCCTGTTATGTGGTAGCGGGCTGGTTCGCTTCGAGATTCCAGCCTGCGACCGCGATGGATATGAAGGCGCCCGGGGCTGAAGACCCTGTGCGCGCCAATTCCTTCCGGCTCAATCTTCTCCCTACCAAGGCTGCGGATTGTGAAGAAAAAGCTGGGTGGAATGATCATAGTGGTGTGCCTTGCCGCAGTCGTCGGCTCGGCAATATGGGGCTTTGTCCAGGCGCGGGGCGAAGCCCAGCCGGATGACGACGACAAGCCGGCGCAAACCGCATCGCATATCAGCGTCGTCGATGGCACATCGATCATCACACTCAACGAAAATGCGGAAAGCCGCAAAGAACTCGAAGTCGTAAGCCTGAAGAACAGGTTGCGCACCCCCACTCTGCGGGCTTACGGCAGCGTGTTGAATCTTCAGTCCCTGACGGACCTCGCCGACAAGTACCAAACCGCGAAAGCCAATCTGGAGAGCCAGAAGGCCAGGAGGGACCTGTCGCAGGCGGCTCTTGCGCGCGCCCGTGGGCTTTATAGTCAGGGCCTTCACGCTGTTTCAAAAGCGCAACTTGAGGCGGCGGAGGAGACAGCGCTTGTCGATGCCGCGAACCTGTCCGCCGCCAAATCGCAGCTTGCGAGTCTGGCTAATACCGCAGTGCAGGCCTGGGGCAGCGTGCTCGGCAAGGCTGTTCAGGACGCTTCGCCTCTCCTGAACTCCCTGATCGAGCGGCAAACCGTTCTTGTCCAGGTCACTCTGCGTGCCGATGAGGTCGCCGCGAAGATACCGGACAAGGCATACCTGCGGATGCAGGATGGTCAGCGCATAGAGCTGCATTTCGTCTCGCCGGCAGCAGCGATCGACCCACAGATTCAGGGGCGGAGCTTTTTCTATACGGCCTCGGCCGACAGCGGCCTTTTGCCCGGAATGAATGTTGTCGCCTCCGTGCCGACCGGGAGCGCCACACCTTGCGTTGAAATCCCCGCGCCAGCCATCGTCTGGCTTAAGGGCCATGCCTGGGCCTATTTCCGCAGCGGCCCGAAAACTTTCGCGCGACGCGAGATCGCGACCGACACGCCGGCGCGCGATGGCGGCTATTTCGTGAAACACATCGCGGATGGAACGCAGGTCGTCAGCCGCGGCGCGCAAATGCTGCTATCGGAAGAATTCCGCTCGCAAATCCAGGAAGAAGAGTAGCCGCGTCGGATGCATTCTGGCACCCCGAACGGGGCACCACTGCCACAAGGGCCGCAGGCAGCGCTGCTGCGATTTTCAATCCGCTTTCGCGGCATCGTCGCCATTCTTGCCTGCATCGTGCTCGGCTATGGCATCTACAGCCTCCAGCAGGCAAAATCCGACGTGTTTCCGGAGTTCGCGCCGCCGCAGGCCGAGATCCAGACGGAAGCCCCCGGCCTTGCCCCCGAGCAGGTCGAAGTTCTCGTTACCCAGCCGATCGAGAATAATCTCAACGGGGTGCCGGGATTGCGGATGCTGCAATCCAATTCGGTGCAGGGCCTCTCGGTCGTCACTGTAACCTTCGAGCCTTCGACGAATGTTTATCGTGACCGTCAGCTCGTGGCGGAACGGCTTGCGACTGCGGCCGGACAACTGCCGGCGGGCGTCGAGCCGCCGACTGTGACGCCGCTCACATCTTCGACCAGCATCGTTCTCGTCGCCGGCCTCACATCCAAAGTCCATTCGCTGATGGATCTGCATACAATCGCGCAGTTCACAGTCACGCCGCGGCTCCTCGCAGTGCCCGGCGTCGCCAAGGTCGCGGTGTTCGGCGGCAAGACGAAGTCGATTCAGATTCAGGTTCACCCCGACGCGCTGAAACGCTTCGGCCTCGGCCTCGAAGATGTCGTCGCCGCTGCCCGCCATGCGACGGGCGTGCGCGGCGCCGGCGTGATCGACACCGCCAATCAGCGCATCGTTCTGGAGACGCAGGGCCAATCCCTCACACCGGAAGAGATCTCCCGCACAGTCGTGAAGGCAGGCCCGGCCGCGAGCGTCACGCTCGGCAATGTCGCAACGGTTCTCGACGCACCCGAGCCGCAGGTCGGAGCCGGCGCAATTGACGGCGTGCCCGGCGTGGTTCTCACGATTTCGGAGCAATACAAGGCAAATACGCCCGAGGTGACACGGAGGCTTCTGGCAGCCTTTGCGGAATTGCAGCCCACCCTCGCCAAGGATGGCGTCGCGCTCCGCACCGATCTCTTCCGCCCGGCGAAGTTCATCGCGGTCGCGACCGGAAACGTGCGTAATTCACTTCTGCTCGGCGGCGCACTCGTGATCGTCGTGCTCTTCCTTTTCCTGTTCGATCTGCGCACCGCAGCCATCTCCGCCATTGCCATCCCCTTGTCGCTTCTGCCTGCTGTCAGCGTACTGCATTTTCTTGGCATTACGATGAACACCATGACCCTCGGCGGCCTCGCGATCGCCATCGGCATCGTCGTCGATGACGCCGTGGTGGACATTGAAAACATCGTCAGGCGTCTGCGGGAAAACAGCCGGCTTGCTCAACCGCGGCCTATGGCGCGCGTGGTGCTGGATGCCTGCTACGAGGTCCGCAGCTCGGTCGTTTACGCGACCGTCGCTGTGGTGCTGGTCGCCGTTCCGGTCCTCGCGCTGCCGGGCATTGCCGGACGCCTCTTCGCGCCGCTCGCTGTTTCCTACGGCCTTGCCACCGTGGCGTCGCTCGTCGTTGCCCTGACAGTAACGCCGGCGTTCGCGATGATCCTGTTCGGCCGCGGCCATTCTAACCCGAAAGACCCGCCGCTGTTGCGCTGGTCACGGGGCCGATATGAGACATTGCTGCACGGCGTCGTTCGGCGTCCGGCGATCATACTGCTTGCGACGCTCGTGGTGGTTGGCGCCGGCGCTGCGCTGATCCCCACCTTCGGAGGCACTTTTCTTCCCGCGCTCAAGGAAGGGCATTACACAGTCCATATGACCGCCGTGCCGGGAACCTCGGTTGCGGAATCGGTGCGTCTCGGCAAGATCGCGACAAAGGTGATGCTCAGCCTGCCGGAAGTCCGCTCGGTGGCGCAGCGCGTCGGCCGCGCGGAACTTGCCGACGATACCAACGGCACGCATCACAGCGAGTTCGAGGTCGATCTCAATCCGATCAGCGCCGAAGACGCCGAGTCGGCGCCCGCCAAAATCCGCAAGGCCCTGTCCGTCATTCCGGGCGTGAATTTTGCGATCAACACTTTCCTGACGGAACGCATCGAGGAAACGCTGTCGGGGTACACCTCGCCCGTCGTCGTCAACATCTTCGGCAATAATTTCGACCTGCTCGACCGCAAGGCAGAGGAAGTCGCGCGCGTCTTGCAGAAAGTTTCCGGCGCGGCTGACGTTCAGGTGGAATCACCGCCGGGTATGCCGCAACTCACCATCAAGTTGCGTCCACGGGATCTGCAACGCTGGGGCCTTACCGCAGTCGGCGTGATGGACGTCATTCGCACGGCCTATCAGGGCGATCAGGTTGGCGAGGTTTACGAAGGCAATCGTGTCTTCCCTGTGCTTGTCATTCTCGACAAGGCAAGCCGATCGAGCGTCTCCGATGTCGCCAATCTGCCGTTACGCTCGGCAAAGGGTGTCTATCTGCGGCTTGGACAGGTCGCCGATGTCCACGAAAGTTCCGGCCGCTATCGCATTCAGCATCAGGGCGCACGCCGGTTGCAGACCGTCACATCCAATGTGAGCGGGCGTGATGTCGCTTCCTTCGTCGCCGATGCAAAAAAAGCGATCGCACGCAACGTGACGTTTCCATCGGGCACCTATGTCGAATTCCGCGGCACGGCGGAAGCGCAGAAGCGGGCGCAGCGCGCGCTTTTGCTCAATGCGCTGATCGCCGCAGTCGGCATCATTCTGCTGCTTGCGATCATCACCCGGAACGGCCGCAATCTCGTCCTTGTTCTCGCCAATCTGCCCTTTGCCTTCGTCGGCGGCGTCGCGGCGGTTTATCTTTCAGGCGGCGTTCTTTCGCTCGGCTCCATGGTGGGGTTCGTGACGCTGTTTGGCGTGACTCTCCGCAACTCGATTCTGATGATCGCGCATTACCGCGACCTCGTCGAAATCGAAGGACAGCCCTGGAATCTGGAAACAGCCGTGCGCGGCGCGGCGGACCGTCTTGCGGCGATCGTTATGACATCACTTGTCACGGCGCTCGGCGTGCTGCCTCTCGCAATCGGCATGAGAGAGCCCGGCCGAGAAATCGAAGGGCCGATGGCGGTGGTGATCCTTGGCGGACTCATCACATCGATGGCGCTCAATCTGCTGGTTCTGCCGACACTGGCGCTGCGCTATGGCGATTTCACCCGCAAGCAGGAAGACGACGGGTTGAGCGACACACCGGCCCAGGCAGATGCGGGAGTGATATAGCGGAAACGCAGGCTTCGTTCGCTCGCTTACAATGGCGGCGCATCACCGCGGGAAGCTTTTTTCCGCAATCAATCAGCGCGTCATGCGCGGACTTGATCCGCGCATCCAGGCACAAATGTCTGCCTCGTACCTGCACTTCATTGGTCTGGATTGCGTCGCTTCGCTCGCAATGACGCGGGCCGCTGTCAGAGGCTCGTCAGTATGAATGCTTCGGATATTACAGGTAAGGCTCAAATCTTGCACCCAAAGGGAGAGTGTTCACCCCTTACACAAACGCCTTCACCGTAATGCCCGTGGCCTCAAGTTTCTGCCGCACGGCCCCCGCCATCGCGACAGCGTTCGGCGTGTCGCCATGAACGCAGATCGAATGAATGGGCGCGGGGATCCGCAACCCGGACATGGTGATCAAGGCTCCCTCGCTCACCATCGCGACGACACGATCGGCAACCTCCACGCAATCATGCAGAACCGCACCTTCCTCGCTTCGCGCTACCATAAGGCCGCGATTATTATAGGCGCGATCGGCGAAAACCTCCGAGACGACCCTGAGCCCTTCGACGGTTCCAGCCTCTTCAAGAGCGCTGCGGGCAACAGCAAGAAAAGCGAGATCGCGATCGACCGCACGCGTCGCGCGGGCAATGGCGCGCGCAACATCTTCGTCTTCCATCGCGACATTGCTCAAGGCGCCATGCGGCTTCACATGGGTGATCCTGTGCCCGGCATAGGCTGCAAGCGCTTGCGCCGCACCGATCTGATAGGCAACAAGACGTTCGATTTCTCCGTTCGAGAACGGCAGACGTCGGCGGCCAAAACCCCAGAGATCCGGAAACCCCGGATGCGCCCCGACTGCGACGCCGTGGCTTTTTGCCGTGCGGAATGTCGCCGCCATCACTTCGGGATCGCCACCGTGAAAACCGCACGCCACATTGGCGCTCGTGACGATGGCGAGCATCGCCGCATCATCGCCCATCTGGTAGGCGCCGAAGCTTTCGCCGCAATCGCAATTGAGATCAACGCTCTGCATCCTCAGAGCATCGCACGTCGCCGCTTCGCGCGACAAGGCTCTACCGGGTTCTTGACCCATGCGCGGCTCTGATCTCCCTGTTGCGGCGATCGAGCAGCATATTGGCGATCTGCATCCGCTCATTGGCGCGGGAACGGAAGCGCGGATCGACCACGTCGGGATGATTGCGCAAGGCGAAGGCGCGGCGTGCCCGTGTCAGGTCCGACAAGGATGTTGCAGCAGCAAGGCCAAGCTCGCGGGCAATCTTGCCCTCATCGAGATCAAAATCAGGCGCCCGGATTTCGCAGTCTTCCGTATCCTGGAAAAAGGCGGCCTCGAACGCCCGGCGGTCCGGTTCGGCCGTATCCCTTTCTTTCCCGAAAGCGGAAAACGCCCACTCCCCACCTGAAACGCCGGAGAAGCGCCCTGCGCGCGATCCCACACCCGGCTCGCTCTCCGCGGCAAGATCATCGAGAATTTCGGCAAAGCTCGGATTTCGGATCATGCGCGCTTCGTTGAGAGCAGCCGCCAAGCTGCGCTGGTCGTGCCACATGAGGCCACCCGCCCGCTTAACAGGCGGTTAAACGTCTCAAATGGCGCACCGACCGGAGAATCGCGGTATGGGCGTAACGCTCCATCAAATCTTTTGCTTCAGGCTCGCGCGCGATCCCGGCTTTGCCTGAAAGGACCGACGTGACCCATTTCACCCTCTCTCCGCCGAAGGCAGGGGTCGATAAGGCAAAGACAGAAGCAAAGGGCTCTTCCGCGAACCCTGCGCCGCTGTGGCTGCTGATCGCGATTGTCGTAGGGCTGGGGCTCGTCCTCTCCTATACGCGGGTGCTCGCCGTCTGGGACAAGGGCACGTTTTTCGATTCCGACGACGCCATGCGTCTCGTCCAGGTGCGTGCTCTCCTTCATGGGCAGCACTGGTTCGATATGACGGCCTATCGTCTCGACCCACCGCATGGCGTTTTCATGCACTGGTCGCGCATCGTCGATCTGCCGCTCGCCTTTCTGATCAAATCCTTCGGCCTTTTCCTTTCCCCTGCGATGGCCGAAAGAGCCACCCGCATCGTCTTTCCTGTGGCGCTTCAGGCGTTTCTCTATCTCGGCATGGCACGGATTGCGAAAAGCCTGATCGGACAATCGGCCGTCATACCGGCGCTGATCCTCACGCTTTTGAGTGGTATGGAACTCGGACAATTCCAGCCGGGCCGCATTCATCATTCCGCACCACAGATCATGCTTTCGATTTTCATGCTCGCTTGTCTCATCGAGGCATTTGACGCCAAGCGGGCCTATCGCGCGGCGATAGCCGGCGCGCTGATGGCCCTGTCCCTCGCAATTGGTCTCGAAACCTTGCCGTTGATCGCGATGCTGATCGCGCTCACCGTCGCAATCTGGATTGTTCGCGGCGCCGATTTGCAACGCCCTCTCGGCTTTCTTGGCATGGGTCTTGGCATCGCCTTGCCGCTGGCGTTTTTCTCGACAGTCGGACCGAAGCATTGGTTCGATACGGTCTGCGATGCTTATTCGCCGGTCTATCTCGTGACCGGCATCGCCGGCGCGGTTGTCCTGGGCGGACTCGCGCTGGCAACGCCGCGGCTCGCAACTCTGTCCGCACGCGTTGTCGCCGCCTGCTGCGCGGCAGCCGTTGTCATAGGTGCGGCCTGCGCCATCAAGCCAGTGTGCTTCATCGATCCCTATCATGGCATCGATCCGCTGGTGCGTTCGATCTGGCTGAACAATGTCGTCGAAGGCTTTTCGATGCCACGACTGTTCAGGCAGGATGCGGGCGCAGCGGTGATGCTGATGCTTCCTGTCTGTTTCGGGCTTGGCGCCTCTACCTTCGCCCTCGCCCGCACGCGCGGCCTTGCCCAGCAGCGCTGGGTGATGCTTGTGGGAATGACTCTGGCTTCTGTTGGCCTGTCGGTCTGGATGATCAGAATGACGAGCTACGCCATTCTGATATCGCTGTTCGGCGCCGTCTGGTTGATCCTATCGCTGCGCGATGCGCTGACGCGCACGAAATGGCGCGAACTCGCTCCCCTCGCCCTCTGCCTCATATTGCCATTTTCAGCGATCGGCTGGGCTTTGGTGATCCCGACAAAATCCGACGCGGCGGACTGGCGCGAAGGCACGGGATGCCTGACATCATCGGCGTTCGCGCCGCTCGCGCAGCTTGCGCCTGGGCTTGTCGCCGCGCCGCTCGATGCTGGCGCGCATATGCTCGTCTTCACACCCAATAGTGTGCTCACAGCGCCGTACCATCGCGACAACATCGGCAATCGCGCCTGGTTCGACGCCATGCTCGCGCCACCTGACGAAGCGCGTGGCATCCTCGCGGCGCATCATGTCACCTATGTGATGACCTGCGCCGGTCTTGGAGAAACCAAAGCGCTGGCAAAACGCGCGCCGCACGGCTTCGCTGCGGCTTTGCTGTCGAGCCATGTGCCCGATTGGCTGACGCCTGTACCTGAGCCAGGTCCCTATCATGTGTTCACTCTGAAACGGTAGAGCACGAGCCCGCGCTTCGTCACGAAGCTTTGAATAACGGAAGGTAAGGATCGCAAAATTGATTTGATGCGGCTCCCGGCGGCGGCAACACTGCATGATCGACCCGACCTGAGGAGACGATCCATGATGAAACGCCTGCCTATCGTCATTGCCGTCGCTGCATTTGCAAGCGGTGGCATTGCTTCGGCCGCGCTTGCCGGTCCGTCTCAGAACACGCAGTCTGATCAGAACGAGTCGGCAAATTCCGGCAACTGGCAACAGAACGGACTCTGGGCGCAGAATCGCGCTGCATTCCTCAATGCGCGGCTTGCGGCGCTACATGCGGGGCTTGAGCTGAATGCGGACCAGGAAAAACTCTGGCCGCCGGTTGAGAACGCGATGCGCGATTTCTGCAAACTTGTCAGTTCGCAATGGCGCGCACACCGCAATCAGGAACAAGGACTCAACCCTGTCGATCGGCTGGAGAAGCACAGCGAAGCGATCACTGCCCGCGGACAGGCATTGAAAAAAATAGCGGACGCGGCAAAACCTCTCTACGCAACCCTGAACGACGCACAAAAAGAGCGCCTGCCGATCCTTCTGCGCGCGATACGCCATCCATTTATGAGCGAGTTCCACCATCATCACAGGCGACACCATGGCGAGTGGCGCAATGAAGAGCGCCGCAATGAAAACTGGCGCAATAACGAAGACCAGCATCATCAGGGCATGGAACAGCCCATGAATGGGGACCAGATGATGATGGAGCACCAGGACCACGAGGACCATGACGGCTATCGTGATCGCGACCATGATGATGATGGTGATTGAATTCAGGAAGTACCGTTATCGATCAGTTCGTCATGCGCGGACTTGATCCAGGCATCGAGGCTTAATGCGAACTGGAGGTTCGTGGCTCGGAACGCGGGCCTCCGGTCCGCATCGCCGCCTACCAGAACCGATAGAAATGGTGGAGCGGGCCGTGTCCCTTGCCGACATCAAGCCTGTCGGCATGCTCGAGCGCGTTCTGGAGATAACTCTTTGCGGCTTCGACGGCATCAGGCAATTCGTAGCCTTTAGCCAGAAAAGCCGTGATGGCAGAGGACAAAGTGCAACCGGTTCCATGCGTGTTGCGCGTTGCGACACGCGGCGTTGAGAAAATCTGGAATTCCCTGCCGTCATATAAAAGATCGTCGCAAGTCGCGCCATCGCGATGCCCCCCCTTGACGAGGATAGCCGCGAAGCCAAGCCCGTGGAGACGCTTCGCGACGTCGCGCATATCGTCTAGCGTTTTGGGCACACTGACTTTGGCAAGCACCGCCGCCTCCATGAGATTGGGCGTAATCAGACTGACATGAGATGCAAGACGATTGACGAGCGTGGCAGCGACATCGCCAACCGTCAGCGCGGCCCCGCTCGACGCCGCAAGCACGGGATCGAGCACGACTTTTTGCGGACGATTGCGGGCGAGCTTTTCACGGATGACTTCGATGATGTCTGGCGATCCCGTCATGCCGATCTTCACCGCGCTGATCGTGCAATCGGCGAACAAGGCATCGATCTGCGCCGCGACGAAATCCGCAGGCACAAGGCAAACATTCTCGACACCCAGCGTGTTCTGCGCGGTCAAGGCCGTGATGGCGGAAAGGCCATAGCAGCCCAACGCCGCAAATGTCTTGAGATCAGCCTGAATGCCGGCGCCGCCGCAGGGATCTGAACCTGCGATCGCAAGCACATTCGGGATCGTCTCAACAGCGGTCATCGTTCGTTACGTCAGGTGCTGGCCTGCTGCGCCGCCGGAGCCGGGGGCCTGATGCGCATATTCGTGCGGCCGCAGGGCGATTGCCCCGCCACTATGGCAGACAAATCGCCTGTGGCGAACCGCAGCAAGGGGTAGTCCGCGTTGAGGCGCGTCACCACGATTTCCCCGGTTTCGCCGGGAGGAAGCGGCTCACCAGTCCCGGGCTTTACGATTTCAACGATCAGCCCCTCATTCACGATCAAGGCCGCGTCCGCTTCGCTCTGATAGGCCACAATGCCGAGATCCGGCGTCATATAGGCATTGAAAGCGTCGATCCCCTGACCGGAAATCTCCATCTTCGCCGTAGCGGGCGCCGGAGGAACTCCGAAAATGGCGCGCTTGATGGCGCTGAGACGGCTGTTATCCTTGCCCGCCTTGCAACGCAACGCCGTGAGAAAATCGGCAGGCCCGCAATAAGCGACGGGCTGGAAATGATCGATGACAGTCAATGTCGCTTCGATATCGTCATTGCCCGCCGCGATGATGGGGCAGCCGAGCGCTCGCAGGCCGCAGTCCATCATGTGACCTTCCGGCGCGAAGTGATACGAAAAGCAATTGAGCACAATATCGCCTTTGCGCAGGCCGGCCGCGAACAAGGCGCGCCCGGCGCTCCACCAGTCCCGCGCATGGCCTGCGAATTGGAAGCCGCGCCCGCGCGACATCAACAAATGCTGAAGCGCCGCGGGACGCGTCGCAGATGCGCCCCCGAAAGGCGGCGATTCTTTCTGCCGCTGCATAAGGTCGATCTTCCGCAGGACAGGGATCCGCGCGAGATCGCTGCGCGTCCTGATGTCATCGATTTCCACGCCCTTGAGTTGCATTCGCAGGCTCGCAGCACGCGGCTTCGCGACGCCGAGAATGCCCCGAAGGTCCCGCAGCAAGGCAGTTTCGCGCGCGCGTGGCGCTCGTCTTTCATATCGGTCGTAGTAATCAGGCATGAAGAGATGAGGTTATGGATGAGGCAGGCAGGTTGCGTTGTAGCGCAAATTACGCGAGTGCGCGAATCATGCGTTGATGTGCGAATGACATTGCGCCGCAATGCGTAAAAAGCTTGCTGATGTTGCGGAACAACGCGCCGCTTATCCGAAGACTTCTATAAATTTTGAGTAAATTGCATTCGTCTGTAGCACTTCCGAGCGAAGTGAATTCCGGTTTTCGAAAGCGCACAAAACAAATAATTAAAGCTGTTGCGACAAGGAAGGTTGTCAGATCATTGTCGCATCGGCGGGTCCTGCCGCAGAACGCCTGAAAATCTTGTGGCGATAGCGGATTGGCAGCGCGAGAAGATGGATCAGCGCGCCACCGACAAAAAAGCCGATGATGCCGGCGATAAGGCCTTCGCTCGTGGTCGGTACTGCCGGCTGATAAGTGTGGTAGGCATGCGTCGCAACCGCCGAATCGAAATTCGCCGCCAGCGACCACCATTTCTCCGGCAGGCTCTTGGCGCTAAAAGCTGCATCCGCGCGCTGCAATCGCGCAAGCCGACTGACAGTGTGTTGCATGGCAACACCGCGTGAGCGCGCAAGAGGATCACTATTTTCTTCCAGATGCACGATGCCTTTGTGCATCGTCATGCCCTGCGCGGCGCTATCCCTTTCGAACTGCATTACGATCGCACTCAATTCGTCGATCGCGCCTTCGAGCCGCTGCCGATATTGCTGCCAATATTCCGGCATCTGCGTCGTCAGGAGACCGGAGAACATTGCAAAGAGAAAAGCGAGCCGGCGAAAAATCATAAAGAATCCCGCATGGTTCTCCGACAGGCTGTGCTAGCCGGGCATGTCGAGAACGCCGGCTTCCCCCTCGGCGGTTCCAAACAAAAGTTGAGTGCCGGAGGCATTCCATGCCAATGCGGAAACCGGGTCCTCTCCATCTTGCTTAGGGCGGCGAACTAGAATTTCCGCCGCATCGGTCAACCGGCACAGCAAGATCCAGCCATCGTCATATCCAATGGCAATAACCAGAGCCTTCGGATGGAAGGCAACACAAGAGGCTTTTGCTTCACGCACGCCGCATTCGCGCGGCGACTTGTTCATCGGGCCGTCCTTGTCCTTGAATGGCCAGACAATGCAGGCATCGGCACCCGAAGTTGCCAGCCAATAGCCGTCGGGGGACCATGAAATCGAACGCGGCTTCGCTGGATAGCCGCTCATGCGCATATGGTGCTTGTCGGAAAGACGCCAGCCATGCAGCGCGTTTTCCTGCATGGTGGTGACCAGAAAACGACCGTCGGGAGAAAACCCGATGTCGAGATGAGCGCCCTTCCATTCCAGCGTTTCCGTCTGCGCCGCTGTATTGGGAAACCAGAGCGTCGCTCCATTGTAATGCGCAATCGCGAGGCGATAGCCCTTCTGCGCATAGGCGAGACCGCGCACCGTGGAAGGCGCGGCAAAGCTTTTGACAGTGCCCTTTGCATCGCGCGCCCGAACGTCGCGCCCGGCAGACCAGGCAATCGAACCATCGTCGCGCCCTGCGATCGCATCGATCCACTTGCCCTTTTCATCGGCAAGCTGTTCTGGCTGCATGTCGGCGCCGATCCCATAAATGAGGCCGTCATCGCCCCCCGTGATCAGGCGCTTTCCGGCCCTCGCAGCAACGAGAATGCCCGCATCGCTATGGACGCTCACACGGTGCGATTCGTTTTGGGCGAAGAGCGCCGTGCCGTCACCGAGCGCCAGAACAGGCGCGCTTCCGAGAAATGTCGCGCCTGTGACATGCGCTCCGGCTGTGATGGGCCGGACGGCGGCAGTGAGTGACGTTACGGGATTGGCCATGATTGTAGCGGGCGACTTCCGACTATTGCAAACAGGATGAAAATCTACGCCGCGCAGGCAAGAACCGCATCGCGTATCTCATCTTCCTTGAGATGCTTGCCGATGAAGACGACACGGCTCTGCCGCTTTTCGGAGGCTTTCCAGTCGCGCTGCAAATCGCCATTGAGAATCATGTGGACGCCCTGAAAGACGAAACGCTTTGGCTCATTCTTGAAGGCGAGAATGCCCTTCGAGCGGAGGATCGAGGGTCCCTCGCGTTGCACATAATCGTTGAGCCACGGCAGGAATTTCTCAGGGTCGACATCGCCATCGATCGAAACTGCGACCGATTGCATGTCCTCGTCATGGTAATGCCTGAGCCCATGCGACTCATGCTCGTCATGTCCATGATGATGATCGTGATCGTGGTGACCATGATGATGATGTCCATGATCGTGGTCGTGGTCGTGTTCTTCCGCGACGGTCAGAAACTCGGGCTCGATGTCGAGAATCCGGTCAAGATCGAAGGCGTTGCGGCCAAGCACGGCGTCGAGCTCAATGGCGCAATTCTGCGTGTGATGTAATTTCGCATAAGGATTGATGGCCCGGATGCGTGCTTCAACCTCCGCGAGTTCATCCTTGCTCACGAGATCGGTCTTGTTCAGCAAGATCACATCGGCGAAGGCGATCTGGTTCTTCGCTTCCGGCGCGTCCTTCAACCGTTCCGAAAGCCATTTCGCGTCGGCGACCGTCACCACCGCATCGAGTTGCGCCGCCGCCTGAACATCGGCATCGACAAAAAAGGTTTGCGCAACGGGCGCAGGGTCCGCAAGGCCGGTCGTTTCCACGATAATGGCGTCGAACCTGCCTTTGCGCTTCATCAGACCTTCGATGATCCGGATGAGATCGCCGCGAACCGTGCAGCAGATGCAGCCATTGTTCATTTCGAAAATTTCTTCGTCAGCGCCGACAACGAGATCGTTGTCTATGCCGATTTCACCGAATTCATTGACGATGACGGCGAATTTCTTTCCATGCGGCTCGCTCAGAATGCGATTCAAAAGGGTCGTCTTCCCTGCGCCCAGATATCCGGTCAACACGGTAACGGGAATTTTATCAGCCATTCCAAACTCCGATTTCGCATGAGGATCGCCTGACCCGGCGCTGCCAGCAATTTGCTGGCGCTCGCGGGAAAGCCGCGCGATCTGTCCGCCGCGTGAAGCGGCGATGCCGGCAAGTTCTTATATCGTATCGGATCGTAGCGATAGAAGAGCCTGGCCGCGTGATCCGATCCATGAGGAGAGCAGGCTCACGAGATAGACAGCGACGCTCAGCGTCGTGATCCAGAAGCTCGTGGGCCAATCGGTATAGAAGGCGAGCGTGATGCCGAGCCAGGCTTCAAGGAGGGCAAGCAGCCCGGCGGTCGGCACGCCCCATGCGACGCTGTGCGTCAGACGCTGGGCCGCGGCGGCGGGGCCGACCATGAGGGCGAAAACAAGCAGAACGCCCACAATCTGCACGCATTCCGCAGTCGTCAGCGCCACGAGTACGAGGAACAGAACGCCGTAAAGGCGCAGCGAGATGCCCTTGGCCTCGGCAAGCTCGGGTTGCAGGCTCGCGAACAGCAAAGGCCGCGAGATGACCGCCAATACAGCCAGGGTCCCGGCTGAGATCGCGAGCAGGATCCAGATCGTTCCAACATCGACCGAGAGGACATTGCCGAACAGCAACGTTGTAGCCTGTGTCGCATAGGCGGTGAAGAAATGCAGGAACAGGAGGCCGAGAGCCAGAGCGAAAGCGAGCACAAGGCCGATTGCAACATCGCGCTCCGCCAGTTTCTCTCCCATGAAGCCCATGCCGATCGCCGCGGCGACGGTCATCGAAACGAGCCCCCAGAGCGGTGAAATTCCGACGAGGACGGCGCCTGTCGCGCCTGTAAATCCGACATGGGCGAGCGCATGGCCGGCAAATGTCTGGCCGCGCAACACCAGGAAATATCCGACGACTCCGGCAAGCACAGCAACGATGGTGGCCGCAGCGAAGGCATTGCGCATGAAGTCATAATCAAACATGGTCGGCATGACTGCGATGCGCCTCATGGCTGTGAGCATGGTCGTGGTCGTGATCGTGCTGATGCGCGCCCTGCTCCACATCATAGCTGCCGGACATGACGAAGATCCGTCCCTTCAGTCGCACCACGTCGATGGCAGACCCATAAAGCCGCGAGAGAACCGGCCCGGTGATGACATCATCGACGCTGCCAAGCGCAGCCTGACCGCTGCCGAGATAGAGAACCTGATCCATGGCTTCGAGCAGCGGGTTCAGCTCATGCGCGCTGAACAGCACTGTAACGCCGAGTTCCACCTGCAACGTCTTGGCGAGCGCGACGACCTCCTGCTGGCGATGCGGATCGAGGCTGATGAGCGGCTCATCAAGCAACAGCAGTTGCGGCCTACCGATGAGCGCCTGTGCGAGCAGCAGGCGCTGGCGCTCGCCGCCCGACATTTCGCCGATGTGCTGGCGCGCCAGCGCACGCGCACCGACGAGATCGAGCGCGCGGTCTATGTCGGCGCGTTCGGCTTTGCCGAGGCGCGGCAGGCCGAGACAATGACCTTTCGCGCCAATGGCGACAAAATCCCAGCCCCTCAACCGCAATCCGGGGCTCGCACCGTGCATTTGCGGAATATAGCCGATGGCGGGATTGCCACGCGTCGCCGGCCGGCCGAGGACGCTTATGCTTCCGTTACTCGGCGGCACAAGGCCAAGAATGGCGCGCATGAGAGTTGTCTTGCCGGCGCCGTTCGGCCCCAGCACACCGATGAAGGCGTTCGCCGGAATATGCAGGCTTATGCCGGAAAGAACCGTCCGGCCGCCCAATCTCAGGGAGACGTTGGCGAATTCGACAGCATCGTCTTTCCTGTGACTGATTGCCCGGTTCATTGCGATTGCACCCGCCCTTGCACAACTGCACGAGCGATGGCGTCGAGCTCGCCCGCGATCCACACCTGATAGCTTTTACCCGGCGGCTCCGTCTCGGTGGCGCCAACGACAGGAACTTGCGACTCTTTGGCGAGCTTCAGCATGCGCTCGGCCACTGGATCGGACGCCTGGCTGTTATAGATGAGCAGCCGCACGCGATGATGCTTGAGATCGCTTTCGAAGCCCGCCACATCGGAAGCGCTCGGTTCCGTATTGTTCATCACTGCGAGCTGAAATTTCTGGTTGCGGCTGACCATGCCGAGCGCATCAAGCATGTAGCCAAAGACCGGCTCCGTTGCTGTCACTGGCGTTCCTGCAAGACGGGTGCGCAGTTGCTTGATCTTCGCTGAGATGGGCAGCAGCGACCGCTGAAACTGCGTCAGGCGGCTCCGGTAAGCTGCCGCATGGGCCGGATCGACCGCAACGAGATCGTCAGTGAGACTCTTCGCAAAAGCCTTTATCGCCACAAGATCATACCAGACATGCGGATTGTCCCCCGGCTTCTTGCCGATCAGCTCCGCCACCACAATGACCTTGCGCTGCGGGTTTCGCGCGGCTCGAAGCAATTTCTCCATCCACGGGTCGTAATCGATGCCGCTGTAAACGACCACTTGAGCCGCCGAGATCGCGCGCGCGACCGATGCGCTCGCCTCGAAAAGATGCGGATCCTGATCCGGGTTGTTGAGAATGCTCATCACATGCACGCCATTGCCTGCGATCTGGGCCGCCACATCGCCGTAGAAATTCTCGGCTGCGACAATCGTTATCGAGCCTTTCGCCGCCGCCCTTTGGAGGCTCGCGGGGAGAAGAAGCACAGCCGCAGCCAAAGCGGATGCGACGAGAAAGAAGCGGTATCTCATGCGAGCCCCCTGGATCATGTGACAAGGCAGGCCCTCGCGAACGTATCGATATAACATGACACTCCAGCCGTCAGCTAATTGTTATAACATTATCCTGGCAATGCTGAGGCGACCGCAAAAGCTGCCGATCAACATTCAGGACGGCTAATCAGGTGAGAGGCCCTACACCGGTCCTATAAGTTGAACGTTATAATATTACATATATGAAGGCAAGCCGTCGGGTTTTAACTTTCTCTCGATGGCATTTTCGATTATTCGGCTGCGCATGAAACTCTCCCCCCGCCTGGCTCTCATTCCCCTCATCGTTGCGGTCGCGCTTTTGGGTGCAGGAGTTGCAACTCTCCTCACCCGCCAGACGCCGACGCCCCCACCGCCACAGACCTCGCTGATAGGCGGCCCCTTTACAATGACGGCAGATGACGGGCGCTCCGTCACGGATCGCGACTTCAAGGGGCACCCGTTCCTGGTCTACTTTGGCTACACCCATTGCCCGGATGTTTGCCCCACCGCTCTTCTGGACATCTCGCAAGTGCTGAAGGCGCTGGGTCCAGACGCGAAGATCAAAGTGCTTTTCGTAACCGTAGATCCCGCACGCGATACGCCGAAAATAATGAAGGCCTATCTGGCGAATTTCGACCCCCGCATCGTCGGACTGTCAGGCACCGAAGCGCAGACAAAGGCGATCGAACACGTCTATCGCGCCTATGCGAAAAAAGTGCCCGGGAAGAACGGCGACTACACGATGGATCACACGGCCATTTTCTATTTGATGGACAAGGAAGGTCGCTTCGTTTCCACCTTCCGGACAGATCGTCCTGTCAAGGCGGGCGCGGCTGAATTGCAGGAATATCTCTGAGATAGAAGCGCTGCGCTCAATAAAAGCCGATCGGAAAATATTTCAGATAAAGATCGGTGTAGACGCCCTTGGCGGACAAGGCCGCCAGCGCGTAATTCAGCGCATCGCGCAACTGCTTATTGCCCTTCTTCACCGCGATCCCGACACCTTCGCCAAAATACCGGCTCTCGGTATAAGGCCCGCCGCGGAAGGCGCAGCAGCCATGTGAGTCTGTTCCCGCGATCCAGAAGGCCGAGCTGATTGCGTCATCGAAAAAAGCGTCGATCTCGCCCTTGCGCAACGCGGCGCGCAGGGCGGCGCGCGTCGGGTAGCTCTTGCGCTTCACCTTGGGAAAGAATGTTGTGAGATAGGCCTCCTGCGCGGTCTTCGCGACGACGCCCACAGTTTTGCCAGCGAGACCTTCAGGCGTCGCGACAAGTGTGCTTTTCGCGCTCGTCACGAAACGCGCTGGCGTCGCGTAATAGGGCGCGGTGAAATCGAAGCGCTTGCGGTTTTGCGCATCGATCCGCAGCGCCGCGAGCAGAGCATCCGCCTGATTGTCATCGATCGCCGCCGCCAGAAGATCGAAGCGACGCACCTGAATGGTGCAGGCGACCTTGAGTTCCTCGCAGATCGCGCGCGCGAGATCGACATCGAAACCCGCGAGCGTTCCATCAGGCAAGGCGAAGTGGAATGGCGGATAATCATCCTCCGTTACGAATCTGATGCTGTTCAGCCCGGTCATGTCCGGCTTGGCTGGATGATGATGCGGATCGAAGAAGCTCGGAACGAAAATGGCGTTGTGTTCGGCGCTTCGCGCGATTGCCGGCGCAACAACCAGAACGAGCGCAAAAAAACACAGTTGCAGGAGCCGCATCAGCCCAATCCCGAATTGCCGCCGTAGAAATATTTGCTTAACCTTACCCGGCCCGGCGTGTGTCTGCCGAGCGTCTCGTGTCCGCGTTTCTTCTGCGTAAGATCCCCATGTACGATGAAGCCGATCCACCGCGTGGTGGAAGTGTATCGCGCCCGAACGCCGGCGCGAACAGGAATAATCTATCCCGGCCGGAACATGGCCTGTCGCCGCGCAACCGCGCGGATACTGCTGCAAACCGATCTTCCACGAATTCCGGCTGGCCGACGGATATCGCCTTCCTCGCCCATTATGACGTTGCACCCCGCGTCCTCAGCGTCGCGCTCGCCACTGCAAAATATCAGGGTGTGAGCGCCGCTGCGGCTTTGCTCGCTGGCGGCATGGTTTCGGAATCGCATTTCTACCGTTCGCTGGCGCGCCACCTCCGCCTGCCTTTTCTCGAAGGAGAAGCGACGATCAGCCCGGTCGCCTGCTATCCGGATATAATTCATGCAGGCGTAGCGCCTTTGGCCGGATCGCAAGGCGGTTTTCTGCTTGCACCCCGCGAGGCCGCCATCACAAGTCTGATCCTGAGCGCTTATCGTGGTGATCTTCGGGGCCGCTTCGCGATCACCACGCCCACGCATTTTGCCGGATTGATTCAGGAAACGTTCAAAGCGCGGGTGGCGCACGATGCAAGCTTCGCGCTGACGTCGCTCGATCCTGCGCTCAGCGCGCGCAAGTTGGCCCGAACGAACCATCCAGACGGCAGAAGGCCGCTTTTTTATTGTGGCGTGCTGGCCCTGGCAGCCGCCGGTGTTTGCGGCTTGTGGGCGCTGCTCCTGTGCATCTGCTTTTTCGCAATCGTGATGCTGCGCCTTCTGGCAAGCGCTGCAACCCTCGATCCTCTGGCCATCACGCAGCGACCGCTCTGCGATTCCGCGCTGCCTTATTATTCCATCGTGATCGCGCTCTACCGCGAGGCGCGAATCGTGCCGCAACTCATCGCAGCTCTGGAACGGCTCGATTATCCGGCATTAGGCAGCAAACTCACCTAGGAGAATCTGGCCTGAGCCGCCGCGATCCGCGACAATGGCGGGATGGCAGACCCTCAAGTCGTCAACACACTTCGATCCAAGCGCGATGAGCTGGAGCGCATCATCAAGGCGTACGAAGGGAAAATCGAAGCTGCCCGGCATGACTTGATGCACGTCAACGCGACCATGCGACTATTCGAGTTGAACGGGGCGGTAGAGGTCTTTCCGGTCCATGCCGACACGTCCCGGCTATTCCGGCGCGGCGAGATAACCAGGATTTGCAAAGAGGCTCTTGCGGCGGCTCCAGAGGGCCTAGACACGCGGGAACTGGCGCGGGCCGTCATACGGGCAAAGGGACTGGACGAAACCGACGCCGTGCTGCGCAAGGCCGTCGCGTTCCGCGTGGTTCAATCGCTTTCGATGCAATGGAAGCGGGGTGGCGTAGGGAGCGGCGGGAAGCGCGGCGGGGTGAGGGTGTGGGAATCACGGCAAATTGAGGCCCAAGCCATTTCACAAATTTGATTGTAAAACTTACGCAAATCATCCTAAATCGTCTAAAGCATAGCTCTAGGCGAAGGATCGTGAGGTGGATGGGCAACCGGGCGGGGGCGGAATTGATATTCATGTCTCCAAGGCTGGGGGCGAAATACAGCTTACAATTCAAGCGTTCGACCACTTCCTAGCCTTTTGCCGGGCGATATTCGACGACTGGCTGATTTGGGGATCCAGCCATCCCATATTATTTACGATCTCGATAATAGGATTATTGGTGGCCCTATGGATTTTTGGGCGCACTTCAGTTGATATGCGAAGGATGAAGCACGAATTCGGTAAGGGACGCCGGAACGCTACAGTGCAATTATCGTTGCGCCTCCCGAGTCCTCATAATGACGATTCTTCAGAGAAGCGCGGAGAAGGTTGATGGCACAGTTCTATCCCCTCCTTATCCCAGCCGTGTTGATCTTTTTGGCATGGTCGTCTCGACGGTTAAAGCGAGTTGTGCAACCGTTACGGTTGAAGATCGCCGTAAAAGGTGAAGAGCTTCTTGCAGAGAATAATCTTTCAGATTCGGTGAAAGAGCAGATCCATCTCATGCTCGACACAGCGTTTGGCGCGCGGCGAATTCTGCTTGCCTCTCTTTTGGCGATGCCTTTTTTTTCCATCATCGCGCTGCTTAATCGCCGTTTCTTTGAAAATGCGGAACGCGAATTTCACATTTCGGATTTGGCGCTTCGGACTGAATATGAGGATTTGGATCAGGCGCATACTATTGTCATGTTTGCCAACAACCCAATCTTGTCGACTCTCGTCTGTGCAGAATTTGTTGTGTTCCTGCCGGTTATAATGGCTGGTCGAATGATATTATATGGAACTGTGCTCTCGCCCTTATCGACGGCCTCGGTGCTTACAAGGGCCATTGATCAAAAAGGACGTTATCTTCACATGCCTCAATCTAAGGCTGCTTAACCAAACCCTTTTTCCAATAACCCTTCCACTGGCGCGAAACCGGATGAGCAAGAGCCGCCGACGCAGCCATGAGGTACTGCGCTCCATTCGAGACACGGCGGTTGTTTTCGCGCCACGCCATTTCACGGGAATAGGCCATGAGATACGGCCCGGCGATATGGTGATGCGTCCCGATCTCGGCCCGGCGAAGGCGAGAGAAAAAGCTTTCAGCTTGGTTGGTGCAAGCGCCTTCGTCTGAATAGGCCCATTCGTGATTGATGCGCTTTGTCAGATAGCGGGCGTGTAAGCGATCCCAATGCGCCGCTTCGTCGGCATGAATGGTCGCGGCAGCATCAACGCGGGCTTCGATAGTCGTCAGTGATGCGGCCTCTGAGTGGAACACGAAAGGAAGCGTTCGGCCTTCGCGTTCGCGCATGATGACGACCACGCGGCGCTTGCCATTTTGATTGATCGCAAGGCGGCGATCGTGGCGGTTCTCTTTGTAATTCGAGGGCTTCACATAACCGCCAAAGTAAGCACCATCTACCTCGACCGTGCCGGAAACGGTTTCGTCCTGCATTTCATCGGCAAGCGCTTCGCGGATTTTATGCGAGAGGACGAAAGCGGTCTTATATTGCACGTCCAGATCGCGGGAGAGCTGCAAAGCGCTGTGGCCTTTCGCGCCGTTTACGAAGATCGCAATGGCGAGAAGATAGGTCGAAACCGGCAGTTTGCGGCTGGCGAAGATCGTGCCGGAGGTGACGCTGAATTGATGGCTACAGGCTTTGCACTTGAACAGCGGGCGCGCCTTATAGGTGTAAACCGCAGCGCATTGGCAATGCGGGCAGACCGGGTTGCCGTCTGTAGCTGACCACCGAATGAGACGGAAGGCGTCCCGAGCTTCGTCCTCTGACATGCGCGCGACCTTCGCCAAGCTGAGCGAACGTGCGGCAGAGGAAAGGAGGAAGTGCTGAGACATGAGGCCAACGTTTTCCGTTGACCTCATTGATAAGCGTTGAAAGCGTTGGCGTCAACGAAAATCGTTGACGTTGGTGATTATTCTTTGTATCTGGGTTGCATGACACCGGAACAATGTCGAGCCGCGAGGGCGTGGTTGGGATTGTCGCAGGACGATCTTGCCAGCGCCGCGAGCGTCGGAAGTTCAACGATACGGGACTTTGAAGCGGGACGGCGGACGCCGATCGCGAATAATCTAGCGGCAATTCAAGCTGTTCTGGAGGCGCAAGGTGCCGCCTTTGTCGATGATGAAAACGCATTAGGCATTACCTTTCCTCGCAAAACACAAACAGGCCAAAAAGCCTAGTGACTGGGCGCGGGATTGGTGATTCAGTCTGAGCGGTGGAGGCGGCGGGACTCGAACCCGCGGGCGTGCTGGGTGGACAACCTGCGACCCGACCATCCGCCCCCACATAACGCTTCAGGCTTCATGTCTGGAGTGGTGGATCTGGGGGGAGTCGAACCCCAAGGGGAGACGCTGCAAATCGTTCCTAGGCACCGGCCTACCAGCCCCACAAAGGAACGGCCCGCGATGAGCGATCATCCGGGCCGTTTCAACTTCCAGACACGAATCACTGAATGACTGAGGCGATTCGGACTCCGAATCGAAACCGAGTCGATAGTTAAAAAGACGTTTTGCGCGGTAATCCTCGGGATTCACATAACCGGGCATAAGTTCTGGGAAAATTTGCGATGATGAAAGCTTGGATTGCTGTATTTCTGCTTCTGAGCAGCACAGCTTACGCTTCGCCTGTTCCTTCAAGCTGCCATTCGTCTCACAACTATTACCGCAGCTCTGACGGCTCTGAAGTTCATGGGCCGCGTTGCGCGGATCATCCATTGGCTGGTGCAACGGCGCTCTGCCGGGATGGATCGCAGAGCTTTTCGCATCATCCGCATTCGTCGGGCACTTGCTCGCATCACGGCGGAGTGGCGCGGTTGCTGAAATAGACGGAAAAAATCCGAGATTTGGCTTCTTTTCTCATAAGGAAGGGTAATTCACGCCTTCGCTAATAGGACGCCATTTCTCCCTTGGTGAGTTTGCTGCCTAATACCGCGATTATCCGCGCGCCAAGCTCGACATCAAATTTGTGATCGAAGAGGACGACCACGAGACCCATGCCTCACTGCAACAAAGCATTCCTTCATCGGGCTACGAAATTATTATGGCTCCGGCTGGCGAGCCACGAACCAAACCGCGAGCGTTGAACGTCGCCCTGCCTCTGCTGCGCGGCGAATTCGTCACGGTTTTCGATGCGGAAGATATCCCGGAGCCCGGGCAACTCCGTCTGGCGGCGGAACGCTTCGCACAAGCGCCGCCCCGCCTCGCCTGCTTGCAGGCGCGGCTCGCGATCGACAATCTTGCCGATGGATGGCTGCCGCAACTCTTCGCCATCGAATATGCCGCCTTGTTCGATGTGATCAACGTCGGATTGGCCGATCTGCGGCTGCCGTTTCCGCTCGGAGGCACTTCAAACCATTTCAGGACCAGAGTTCTGCGCGAAATCGGAGGCTGGGACGCCTGGAATGTCACTGAAGATGCCGACATCGGCTTCCGGCTCACGCGTTTCGGCTATTGCGCAGAAACATTCGATGCGACGACACATGAGGAAGCGCCCGTCAGTCTGAAAGCCTTCTTCGGGCAGAGGCGGCGCTGGTGCAAGGGCTGGTATCAGACGCTCGCCACGCTCTGCCGCAATCCGCGCCGCCTAGCGCGCGAGGCCGGACTCTGGCGCGCGACCGCCATGATGATTGTCCTCCTGTCGAGCGTGATAGCGCCGCTCGGCGCGCCGCTGTGTCTCATCCTGCCGGTCTTTTCGCTGTTCGCCAGCACGACATTCTGGCCCTCAAGCGGCGTCGAGGTAGGGCTCGCGACGCTCTGGAGTTCAGTCTTTCTGGGCGGCGCAGCCGCAGTGCTTGCGCCCATTCTCATCGGCATGAAAAGGCGTGGGCTTTTCTTTCTGTGGCGAAAGCTGCTTCTCCTGCCCATCTATTATGCGATCATCTCGGCGGCGGCATGGACAAGCCTCTATGATCTGGTGACGCAGCCTTATCACTGGTGCAAGACCGAACACGGCCTTACCCGCTCGCGAAACCGCGCAAAGAGCAGGCAAGACCATTCCTGCCGCATTGACGCGCCGCAGCGAGTTTCCTAGAGCCTTAGCAGGACAAGCGCTTTCGCGGGCTTCGGCGCGGCCTTGCAGCGCTTGCAGGCGAAGTAACTTAATTTCAGGAACAGCTCATGGCTATCGCCGCACCGCCGGCCAGTTCACATCTTCTCGACGCCGCCCGCGTTTCAAACGCGTGGCCTTTCGAGGAAGCGCGGAAAATCGTCAAGCGTCTCGAAAAATCCGGCAAGGGCGAAGTGCTGTTCGAGACAGGCTATGGGCCTTCGGGCCTGCCGCACATTGGCACATTCGGCGAAGTCGCGCGCACCAGCATGGTGCGGCATGCCTTCCGGGTTCTCACTGGCGACGCGGTGAAAACACGTCTGATCGCCTTCTCCGACGATATGGATGGCTTGCGCAAGGTTCCCGACAACATCCCCAACAAGGAACTCGTCGCCGCGCATCTCGGCAAGCCGCTGACGCAAGTGCCCGATCCATTTGGCACGCATGCGAGCTTCGGTGCGCACAACAACGCGCGGCTGCGCGCCTTTCTCGACGATTTCGGATTCGATTATGAATTCGCGTCGGCGACGGATTATTATGCGTCTGGCCGTTTCGATGCGGCGCTGCTGCGCCTCCTCGCGCATTACGAAACCATAATGGCGATCATGCTCCCGAGCTTTCGTGAGGAGCGCGCGGCGACCTATTCACCGTTTCTGCCGATACACCCGCAAACCGGCATTGTGATGCAGGTGCCGATCGACGCCATGGATACGCAGGCCGGGACGATCACCTGGCATGATCCCGACACGGGCGACAGCTATGTCACTCCTGTCACCGGCGGCAAATGCAAGCTGCAATGGAAACCCGACTGGGCCATGCGCTGGTATGCGCTCGGCATCGATTACGAAATGGCCGGCAAGGACCTGATCGAGTCGGTGAAGCTCTCTGGCAAAATCGTTCAGGCGCTCGGCGGAACCCCGCCCGAAGGCTTCAACTACGAATTGTTTCTGGACGAAAAGGGCCAGAAGATCTCGAAGTCGCGCGGCAATGGCCTGACGATCGAAGAATGGCTCACCTATGCGAGCCCGGAAAGCCTCTCGCTGTTCATGTATCAGAAGCCGACGGCAGCGAAACGGCTTTACTTCGATGTCATTCCCCGCGCTTTCGACGACTATCTCACCTTCCTCGAAGCCTATCAGCGGCAGGATGAGAGCGCCCACCTCACCAATCCTGTCTGGCATATCCATGGCGGAAACCCGCCAGCGCCTGAGGCTCTGCACCATGAAGGCTCCGGCACAGCCATTTCCTTCGTGATGCTGCTCAACCTCGCAGCCGTCGCCAACAGCGAAGATCCGCAGGTGCTCTGGGGCTTCCTGCGCCGCTACGCGCCGGACGTTTCGCCTGCGAGTCATCCGCGCCTCGACAGGCTCGTTAGCTACGCCGCGCGTTATTTCCGCGATTTCGTCCGGCCGAACAAAACCTATCGCGCGCCGGACGAGATCGAACGCGCTGCCCTCAGCCAATTATCGGAGATGTTGGGCAAACTTCCGCCCACGGCCAGCGCGGAGGAAATCCAGACGGCGCTTTATGACATTGCCCGACCCATTCCACGTTATCAGGACGTGAAGGCGAAGAGCGCGACGCCCGAGCGTCCGGGCGTCTCGAACGACTGGTTCAACATGCTCTATCAGGTGCTGCTGGGCGAAAATCGCGGGCCGCGCTTCGGCTCTTTTGTAGCGCTCTATGGAATTGCTGAAACGCGCCAGTTGATCGCGGACGCTCTGGACGGCACGCTGATGCGCCAGCACGCGGCTTTTCTGGAAGAGAGACACGGGGCCAACGGTTAGTTCGCGTCTTTCAGGCAGACAGTCGCCGTTTCGCGTCGATCCGAGGAATTCGGAATCCTTCTCCCGTTTACGGGAGAAAGTGTCATGCGGAGCATGACGGATGAGGGCTGCTGCGAGATGAGGCTCCCCTCACCCGGCAGGCTCCGCCTACCACCCTCGCCCGCGGGCAGGAGAGGGTTCAAGAGAGTCGGCCTCCGGCGCTATCGATAGGCAGCGAGCCAGGCCAGGAACACCTGCACTGCTTTCCAGGTGCCGATGGCCAGCAGCGCGAAAAGCAGGGTCGAGCCCAACACCTCGATCACGAAGGCGAAAGCGCGCGAGAAAAAACCGGGGCGCGGCTCCGGTTGCACGGGCGTCTCAGACGGCTTCCTCAACGCCAGAATGCGCTCTTCGGTATAGGCGCGCGCAGCCCGCTCAAGGGTGGTGTCGCCAGCAAGCGCCTTCTCCCGCTCGATCAGCCGGCGCGCCACATAATCAACGACTGCGCTGACCATCGGCTCAATGCGCTCGCTTTCGGCGATCACCACGCGGCCATAGCGCGCCGACTGGATAAGGCGATAAGTCCGGCGATCGCGGGCCATTTCGACGAAGCCGATCATATCGATGAAGAGGCGTGGCTTGTCGCCGGGCACAAGGCCCGGATCGAACATCTCGACATCCTTCGGAATATCGGCAAGCGCCGGCCGCAATTCCTCTTCGAGCATTTCGAGACGAGCGGTCTCGGCTCCACGCAATTCCGCGATCACTTCGGAGCGCTCCGCTTCCTCGACCCGCGCCTTGCGTATGGCAAGCTTGAGCAGCGTTGGGGGGCGAGGTGTCTCTCCAGCCACGTTTTGCGGCCCGGACGCCCCGGCATCCGGCGACGCCTCATTGAGCATGGGGTCCACGCAATCCTCCACGGTTAATTTCGTCTTAATGTAAAGGAGTCAGGGCGTGAAGGGCAAGGAACGCCGGGCAGCCAGCGGGGGACAGATTATAGCCTCTCCGAGCGACGCGGCTTTAGGCTGCGGCGGGAAAGTTTGTTTGGAAACAATTATGTAGAGAGAGACATCGTTTTTTTGGCTAATCAATCGGCGCGTCATGCGCGGACTTGACCCGCGCATCCAGGCACAATCGTCAATCGAGGAGTGTCGGATGGCCGGGTCAAGCCCGGGGACGGTGTCGCGGAAGGATCGGTCCCACCGTCACGCAATCGCAACAACGTTTCTGGATGCGCGGATCAAGTCCGCGCATGACGAAACCCAAAGAATGCCGCGCTTTTACGCCGGAACGTAGATTTCTCCCTTGCCGAGCGCGGCCATGTCGCCGGAGAAGCGCCGCAGCGATCCCCTGAAAAGCTTCGCCGCGCCACGGCTCTCGTTCTGGAGAAGCCGCGAGAAAATACCGGGGAAGCTTGATGCGAACTGCCCCGAATCGACGAAGGTAGCCCCAAGAACCGGCGGTCTGGCGAGCGCGATCGTGCCGCGCTTCATCAGAAAGCCGGGGTGCGCGCCGCAGCGGCCAAGCACGACCAGAGTGCCCGCGATCATGCGGCTGCCCGGACAATTTCCCGTATGTCCCTCGATCACGATCGTCCCACGGCGCAGACGGTCGCCCGGCCTCTCGCCGGTGCTGCCACGCACAACCAGCATGCCACCCGTCATACCCTGCATTTCGCCTTCGCGCGGAGCGGTGAGAAAATCGCCTGCATCGCCACCGATCTCCATGCGACCGCCGCTCATGCACGAACCGGCATAGGGACCCGCGCGGCCGGAAATATTGAGCGCGCCGCCCGACATCTGCCGGCCGGCCTCCATGCCCACATCACCGTTGACGGTGATCCGTCCACTTTGCAGACCACGCCCGATCCCGTCGAAGCGCTCCGAGCCGCCTTCGAAACGAATCTCGTCGCCATCGCCCGCGGCGACTTTGAAGACATCCCCGACGCTGACTTTCTCCCGCGTCGTCGCGATATCGATCGCCGCAATTTCGGCGATGCTCTTGCCGGCGAGAAGATGCGGCAGGAGCTGCGACAGGTCGAGCCGCTGAACGGGGCTCGCTTTGAGGGTGAGGACGAAGGGCTTCACGGCAGCAGGTCTTTCAAATGGAAATGGAAGGGTCCGAGCTTGCCGCCATAATTGCCGGCGCCGATGCGGCGCGCGCCGGCGCGCGGCCCGAGTTTGACGATCGCGGCTATGCCGGCGCGCATGGCGTCGGCAATGGCGGCTTCAGTCAATCCGTCGATGACGATTTCCAGGACACAGCCGATGTCGTCTTCGAGCGCCGTGTTGACCTGGCCGCGCAGGCTTGGGCAGTAGGCATCATTGGTCGAGGCGAACATCACCTTGTACTTCGAGCCGACTTTCGAGCCTGAACGGACGATGCCGCCCGGGAACGGCAGCACCACATCGCGCACGCCGTTCATGGCGTCCGCCGCCGCCTCGGCCGCCCGCAAGGTCTTCTCGTGATCGGCGCCCATGATGAGAAGATTGCCGCCGCCGACAGCGCCTTTTGTGAGGCCTGTGACGCCCTCGCACAAAAACTCGCCGTCCATCACTGGCACGCGCCAGAAATGCCTGTCGTCGAATTTCTTCGAGATTTGCCAGCCATCGCCAAAATAGCGCAGGGAATCACCGACTTTCAGATGATCTTCCGCCACAAGGTCCGAAAAGCAGGCAGAGCCCGGAGAGGTCAAAACGCATTGGCCGACGCGGTTGACAACCTGCTTCTGCAATTCGTCCGAGGACATGGCGAAGAGAAGAACCCGAACGCCGGGACGACCGTCCGGCGTTTCGCGCGCATCCACGTCGCAGTCGATTCCAGCTTCGGCGCCGCAGCCGATAACTGACGTGGCGAAACCCGTCATGGTCACGGCCGCCTGCCGCGCCCAGCGCCGGTTTGGCGCGGTGATGAGAAGCGCCGTGCCGCGCATCGGGAAAGCCTCCGCGAAGCTTTCGTCGATACGAATGCCGTTTTTGATCATCGGCCGCATGCGACCTCCCCGAATGGATTTTCGCGTCCCAGCGCCGATGCCGGCACGTTAAACATCTCCTGCGATATGCCGTAAAGATCGTTGTAATAGCCCGAGAGCCGGCGATCTATCGCTGAATCATAGGTCGGGCTTACCTTGAGAGCGCGGCCGAAGCGGTAATGCGTCACGCGTCCATCGCGAATGACCAGATCGCCATCCTTGAAGACGAGATGCGCGAAGCGGAACATCGCTGCCCGGTCCGGATCGTCGTGATAGATCGCGATATCGGCGAGGCTGCCTGGACCGAGATGGCCACGGTCCGTAAGGCCGAGGATTTTTGCTGGCGCAACGCGCGTCATCGTCGCGATCTCGTTGAAAGAATATTCGCGCGAGATCGACGGCAGCGTGGTCATTTCGACTGCGGCCTCCGGCAGATCTGCGAGCCAGCGCGCGCGCGCATCGCGGCTCATAATCAGCGCGAAGAGATCCGGATAGGTCGTGTAGGGCGCACCGTTCGGATGATCGGTCGAAAAGAAGACGCGCATCGGGTCATTGATGAGCAGGAAGAGCTCCAGCCCGCTCGCCCATTGCACCGCATTGTAGAAATTATTCGAACGATAGTTGAAAGGCACGACGCCCGCGCCATCCCCGTCGTTGTCGAATATGACTGTCTTCTTCGGATGCGCCGTACCGATGGCGTTGAACTGGCGCAGAACGTCAAGCGAGACAGTCACCGTCTGGCGGAACATCACCTGGCCAACGTCGATCGTCACATTGGGATGGGCGTTCACCGCCTCCGCGAGACGCGCCGCGGCGGAGGAGAAAGCGCGTTTGCCCTCCATCCCGTAGGCATAGAATTGCAGATGCGCCAGATGCAGCGGCTTGCCGCGCGCGGCTTCGATCGTCGCAATGGCGGTTTCGACATTGCCGCCCATGCCAAGATTATTGGTGTGGAGATGCAGCGGATGCGGAATGCCGAGATCCATAACCGCCTGCTGCAAGGTCTCCATGATCTTGCGCGAACTCAGATCATAGGACGGAACCACATCGTCGAGCGCGAACGAGCGGACATTATGCTTGAACGCCATTGCTGCGCCGGGATTGATGCATTTGACGCCGATGCTCTTCGTGGCGTTCAGCGTCGCGCCGACATAATCGGCGACAGCGGCAGGCCCGGCTCCATCGCGAATGAGACTCAGCAGATAATCATCATTGCCGAGCACTGAGAGCGTGCCCTTGTCGATGATCGGAATATCGGCGAGTTCGAGATGCGAATGCAGCGCGAAATGCGGCGGCACCGCCGGCTCGATCACCGTCGTATAGCCCATCGCGGCATAGCGGCAGCCGGTCTCGAAAGTTGACCAGCCAGCCGTCGACAAAGGCGTTGCTGCGGGCCGTGGCGTATGGGCGCGATGATTCTCCGGCAGCAGCAGGCGCGCCGTGTTCACATTGCCGCCAGCGATGTGCGAATGAATGTCGATGGCGCCGGCCATGACGATCTTGCCGCTGATATCGTAGACTTTGTCGGGCGTCTCGTTCGCGGGGGGATCGACGATTCGGTCGTCCTTGATCCAGATATCGCCGATGCCGTCTCGCCCGTTCGCGGGATCGATGACGCGACCGCCGGAAAGACGTATCAGCATGCCTCCGTTCCTTTCATCAGAGTCTGATCCAGATTGCTGTCAATGAGACGGAGCACGTCTGCGACTTGCAGCGCATCGCTGGCCTGTCGCGCTTCGATGGCGGTGAATGTCCTGAGATTTTGCTCGAATTCGACGCTGTTATGATCGATGCCAGGCGTTCCGACATCGATCTGCACCTTCGGCGGATAAGGGAACCGCGTATTCGGCGTCGCTATCGCGATGAATGGCACACGCCGATTCCAGGGCGGCGGTTCTGTCTTGTAGGACGAGATCCACAGAGCGACATCGGCCTCTCCGGACTCAACCAGACGATTCGCTTCGAAGCGCCAGGTGTCATGCTCGGGATAGCCGCGGCCGAAGCCCGTGCGCATCGGAAATCCAGTCATCCAGCCCGAGGTTTGCACAACGCCCTGGGCGTTGCCCGCCGCCGCGATCGGCAGGCCGGTAAAACGCGTCGTCTTGTTCAGATCGAGAAGAAGCCCGTGAATCATCTCGATCGTCAGCCGCCCGACGGTTTCAGCCGACCAGATGATCGCGCCGAAGCGCGCGGCCTTCAAGTCTTCGGCGACGCCCGCAAGTTTGCGCTCGATAGTCGCATCAGGCCGTATCTTGTGGCCAGCCACCTTGGCCCGCAGGGCTGCGAGAAGGCCAGGCACTTCCGCCGAAGCAGCAGCTATTTCCGTCGCGCCTGCTGCCGCAGCCTCGCCCCGGCCGGGACCTATCCAGAAAATCTTGCGCGGCTTTTGCAAGTCGTCGAAACGCGCGGGCTTGCCAAGATCGAGCCGCTCCAGCATATCCGGCCACGCGGTCGTCAGCTTCCCACCAATCATAAGAACGCAATCGGCGCGGACGCGAACTTCATTCGGCGTGCCAAAAAATTGCCCGGCCTGGCGCATCACATCGAGATCGCGCAAGGCGAATTCGCTCGACATATGATCATAAGCGCCATGCAGACGTTCAGCGAGCGCGACAGCCGCTCGCGTTCCTTCCACATCGGCGCCGAGGCCTGCGATCAGCGGCAAGCGGGCCTGTTCGAGCAAATGTGCGGCGGCAGACGCCGCCCTATCGAGCGGGGCCTCCGCTCCGTCGACAAGAACTTTCATCACGGGCCTCTTTGAATGGCGGGACGCAAGCAGGCCGTAAAGCCGACTCATCAAGTGCGAAATACTATTTCTCATATTTTATATAGGCAAAGCGCTGATCGTCTTGCGGAGTGCCTTCGAGAGCGTGGCCTTCCTTGCCTGGCTGCCACATCACCACCTCTTCGATTTTTTTCGCGAGTTGAAAATCCTTGTCGGTGATTCCCTTTGCGGTGTGGGTTTGCAGACGCACTTCAACCCAGGCGTAAGAAGCGGTCAAATCAGGGTGATGCCACGCAGCCTCAGCAAGATGGCCGATGGTGTTGATCACCATAAGCGTGCTCTTCCAGCCCTGCGTTCGATAGGTTCGCCGTATCCATCCCGCCTCAAGCCGCCAATGTGGCAATTCGTCCGCCAGGCGGCTCACGATGTCGGCCTCTGCATAAGCATGTTCCGCAGATCGACCCATTTCGGAGTCCTTATCTATTCGCCGGTGGCGCGCATCACTGCACAGCGGCGCCGGCATTCTGGAAGATTTTGCTGATTCCAGCGCAACCTTGGATAGGTTGGTAGTGCGAAAAGATCCGGTCCAGTCTAGACAGGTGGCATGCCGATGCAAGACCGCGCAGGATTATTGTTCTGCCCGGGCTGCCGCAACGGCCCCGCAATCGCCTGCCCATGCGGCCAGATCAGGCATGCAAGCGACGAAACATAATGACTATTTTATTGAGGGTTCATGGCAAGCAGCGTCAGGGTCGAGACATCGGCGCGTCTCCACCTCGGTTTTCTCGATCTGAACGGCGGCGCTGGGCGGAAGTTCGGCAGTCTCGGCCTCGCGTTGGACGGGCCTGTCACGGAACTGACAATCCGGCGCAGCGATGCGCCAGGCGTCGAAGG
>SCSF01000133.1 GCA_004298435.1 Beijerinckiaceae bacterium | reverse complement strand
CGGAAATGGTTCGGAAGGCGGAAGGCGACATAGAAGGCATCGGCGAGTTGCCCAGCGCCGAGCACGGCGCCGAGCATGACATCGCGAATGAAGCCAGTCGCTCTGGAAAGCAGAGTGAAGGCCGCTACCGAAAAAAGGTTTCTGTACATGAACCGGTCCGGCCGTCCGATCTGGCCACGATGTTGTGAATCGCTGCGCAAGTCAAAGCAGCGGTTGCGAAGCAGGAGTGAGGCATATGCTTCGATGATTGGGCGCTTTCCTTCTCCCGGTGGGAGAAGGGATCCTGCTTCTGTTGGCCGCTCGACATGGCGCGGAACTTGGCATTATTGAGGCACATTTTATACCAATTAACCTTAATTTAAGCCATTGCAGAGCACTCTCCACGCCGCCATGATCCTCCGAAGCCCTTGCGCTTCATCGTTCTACCCCGACCGCATGAGCAGCAGCACCCCACCAAATCCAACCGTCGGCGGGGTGGCCATAACCTCGAGGTCGGCTTCCCTCGTCAGCGAGAATTCGTTCCGACGCTCCGTCCTGAGCGCATCTCTCACGGCGATGGCGCTGTCTCTCGTCGTCATCGTCGCGCTCGCCGCCCTTTATAATGATCGCAAGGGCATGCGTGATTTGCAGGAAAGCGTCGATCTGTCGACTCACATCGTCACGGCGTCCCTTAATGCTCTCGTCGGCCGTGGCGATTTCAAAACCGCGGAAGCACGTCTCAGCGCTCTCAGCCTCGATCCAAATTTCCGCGCCGCCAGGATAGAGGATCCCAAGGGCCGTATTCTGGTCGCTCTGCCGCAGGGAGCGCGCGCGCTCACCGCATTTTCCCAAGCAGGCACTTCCGAGAAACGCGCGCATCAGGACTATCCCTCGGATGAAATCGCGGACGGCTATCTGACCGTATACCGGCCGCTTTATGGATCTTCTTCGCAGAAAGCGCCCATCGCCTATTTTACGGCTGTCTATTCTCTGAAGCTGATGGAGAGGCTGGCGACATACGAGTTCATCGGCTCGGCCGCCGGCGGCTTGCTCATCCTGGGGCTTCTCGCGCTTATTCTGCACATCAGCCTCGGCCACATCACACTGCCTCTGGAAAAGCTGGCGGAAACGGTGCTCGGGATCGCCAATGGCGATCTTTCCTGTGAGGTGCCAAGCCGGATGCGGAGTGATGAAATCGGCGCGCTTGCACGCGCGATCCAGTTCTTCAAAGAAAAGCTTGCCGAACGCAAGGCCCTGCGAGAGGAGACGGAGCGCATACAATCACGCGCCGACACGCGCCGGCACCGGCTCGAGGAGCTTCTGGACGAGTTCCGCCTCGCCGTCGCCGACAGTCTCGGGCAGGTCAAGGTGCAAGGCGATGCGATGACGCTCGCAGCGACCAATCTGGCCGGGATAGCGACGCAAAGCAGCCGGCAGGCGAACGAGGCGGCCTCTGCCATCACCGAATCCTCGAAGAATGTCCGCACCGTCGCACGCGCTTCCGAAGATCTTTCCGCATCGATCAGCGAAATCGAGCGGCAGGTGACGAAAACGCGGCGCGTCGTTGCAGATGCGGCGCAAACCAGCGCGAAAACCCGCAGCGCCACGGATGCGCTCGCCGCCAAGGCGGAGGAAATCGGCGAGATCATCGTCCTCATCCAGAATATTGCCGAACAGACCAATATGCTGGCGCTCAACGCAACGATCGAGGCGGTGCGGGCTGGCGAAGCCGGCCGCGGCTTCGCAGTCGTTGCGCAGGAAGTGAAACTGCTCGCGAGCCAGACGACGAAAGCCGCGCAGCATATCGGCGGCCATGCGCTCGCCATTCAGGGCGTGACCGACAAGGTGATTGAAGCGATCGCATCGATCGCCGCCACCATGTCAGAGGCGCAGCGCTCGACGGAGATCATTGCCGTTGCGGTTCAGCGGCAATCCAATGCGACGAGCGAAATCTCGGACACTGTTGCCGAAACCGCTGCGGGTACGGAAGTCGCCGCGGATAATGTCAGCCATGTCGCGGCAAGCGCCGCGGAGACGGACCTGTCGGCCGAGAAAGTTCATCACGCCGCGGCTCATGTCGCGACGCAGGCCAAGCGCCTCAGCGAAACGGTGGACGGCTTTTTGAGAAACGTCGCGCAAATCTGATCGACGACGATCGCGCGAATCCTTCTCCCGTTTACGGGAGAAGGTGTCATGCCATAGGGCGTTGCAAGGCGACGCCCGTCGCAAGCAACGGGCTATGGCATGACGGATGAGGGCTGAAGCAGGATGAGGTTCCCCTCACCTGGCAGGCTCCGCCTGCCACCCTCTCCCGCAGGCGGGAGAGGGTTCATCTTAGAATCTACGCGGCCTGCTTCATCGCAGCGAGGCAGCGCTCCGCCGCATATTCCCAGTTCACCATGTGATCGAGATAAGCCTCAAGGTAGTCCTTACGCCGGTTCCTGTAGTCGATGTAATAGGTGTGCTCCCACAGATCGACAGTCAGAATTGGCGAAGCTCCGTGAACCAGCGGATTCTCGGCATTGCTGGTGGCCATCACCACGACCTTGCCACCCTTCAAGGCAAGCCAGGCCCAGCCTGAGCCGAACTGTCCGACGCCGGCCTTGATAAGATCTTCCTTGGCCTTGGCCACGGAACCGAAAGAATCAATGAGAGCCTTCTCCAGCGAGCCGGGAATGGAACCGCCGCCCTTCGCCTTCAGTGAGCGCCAATATTCGCAGTGATTATAATGCTGTGCGGCGTTGTTGAAGAGGGCCGTGTTATTGCCATAAGACTCCTTGACTATGGTTTCGAGCGGTTTGCTCGCCAAACTATTGCCTTCGAGAAGCTTATTGGCGTTATCGACATAAGCCTTGTGATGCTTGTCGTGGTGATATTCGAATGTTTCACTCGAAAAATAAGGTTGAAGCGCATCATAGGCGAACGGAAGATCGGGAAGTACGAGTTTCATTTGAGACCTCCTCGGATGAGTGCTCGGCGAGCCGGCTGAGATCAAGCTGCCGCAGCTCGTATAGCATGAGCGGGATGATCCGCTAATCTAACGCGCGAGACGCTCCAGGCAACCATGCTCATAAGGGGAACATCTTGTCATGGACTGCGACCCGGCTCGTGCGATGCCGCGAGCCTGAGAGCCAAGGGGCGGGAAAGCGGATACCGGTTTAGGTTGCATCCTGCCCCAAAGTATTGCAACGGATTGTGAGAAAGAATTTGTTTTGTCCTGTCTGGATCATCATCAACCAACAAGCTTAGCGAAAGCCAGAGCACAGGACCAAATTCAAGACGTATCCAAGAGTAGGACTCAACGACGATGAAATATGTTCTCTTCGCCCTCGGTCTGCTTTTGCTGTTCATCGGCGCTTATTCGGTTTACTTCGGTTCTGGCATTATCGAGATCGAGCGTGGCTGGTCGAGCGTTATCGCCGGCACGACAGCGCTCGTTGGCGGCCTTCTCCTCATCGGTGTCGCCTGGGTTATCAAGACGCTTGAGCACATCAGCGCCCTGCTTCAGATGAGCGCAGCGACTTTGAGCATCGGGTCTGGCGCTTCTGTCCGCCAGACCTTTCAGGAGACTTCAGCGCGTGTACCCGCAGCGGATCTGCCGATGCCTGCTGCTGCGGTATCCTGGCCGCCGCATACTTTCCCTGCCCGCGCAGACAAGACGGCTGAAAAAGCCGCACCTGAGGCGGAATCCGTGGTTGCCGCAGAAGCACCGGCAGAGCCTGTTGCCAGCGAAAAGCAGGAGGGTCTCCTTGTTGCCGAGACAAGCGAAATGCTCCGCACTCCGGCAGCCGCTGCGTCTATGGGCATCGCGCCGCCACCCCCGGTGGAACGGGCCAGGCCTTCCGTAAAGGATCTTTGGCGGCGCCTCGCCCGCGAGACCGAGGCGAAACCGTCGGGCGAGCGCGCGCTCGAACCGAAAGAGCCGGAGGTTGCAGAATCTCCCGTGACGACCCAACCGCCGCCGCTTCATCCGGTCACACCTGTTCCAGAACCGGCGGAGCAGCGCGAAAGCGAACCTGTCGCCGAGCATGGCGATTGGCTCGACCATGCCTTCGCGGAATTCGATGCCGCGATCGCACAGACCGCGGCTCCGGAGGTCGCAGAAACCCAGACCGCACATCACGAAGCCGCGCAGCGGGAAGCCGCGAAACCGGAAGCAACGGAGCCAGCCGCTGCCTCGCCCGCCGAGGAAACCTCACATCATGAGTTCGCTGTCGAGCCTCCGCCTCCAATGGCGCACGAGCTCGCCTCCGAATTTCCGTTCAAGGAAAAACCGTCGGTCATCGGACGCTATGATGCGGATGGAACGAACTACATCATGTACGCCGATGGCTCGATCGAAGCGCATTCGGAACATGGTGTTGCTCACTTCAGTTCGATGGCGGAGCTGCGAGCCTATTTCGAGAGCCAGGGAACGCCGCAATAACGCGCGCTTGCCATAACCTCACGTCGCTGCGCTGCGGGCGACAGCATCAACCATGCCCGCAGTTTGTTTCCGCCGCTGAGACGAATTACGATAAGATTTTCGAAGCTGGACGCATTTAACCGCCACGCGGCGTGCGCATGAAGACGCTTGCAAACATATAAAGCGTTCGCCGTTTCGCCGGAACATTCGTCCCGCCTGCCGAATTGAGCTATTTATAGCCTCAGACGCCGGCGCCGAACGACCAGGAGATTGCAATGAAAACGATTGTCTCGGCCTTCGTGCTCAGTTTCGCGCTGGTCGCTTCAGCGCCGGGCGCCGAGGCTCACGCCGCGCATCATCATCATCATCATTATTACCACCACCATCATCATATTTATCACCACCATTACCATCATCACTATCACCACGTCCGCCACTACGGCGAATATGGTGCGCCCGTGCCGCCGCCCTACACTTATTATTATCCGCCGATGCCGGCCTCCATCTTCGATGTTCCGCCGGAAGACCGGCTTCCGGCCAACACGCTGCAATGGCTGATGAACGCGGAAAACGATCCGCCTTTCGCCGAAGCGCCGCGCTATCCTTCCTATCGATACTATCCCTACTATCGGTAAAGCCACTTCGCTCGAAAACGCGCCTCAAAGGCTGGGACAAAAGTCCCGGCCTTTTGTTTTTGCTATTGTTCAGTCGCGCCCGAATCCGCCTTCGACGCATGCGAGGGCGAACGCATATTGCAGGGCGATTTCGGCGAGCTCCTCGAATCGTCCCGGCGCGCCGCCGTGGCCCGCGCCCATATTCGTCTTGAGCAGAATCGGGCCGCCGCCCGTCATCGTCGCGCGCAATCGCGCAACCCATTTCGCCGGCTCCCAATAGGTCACGCGCGGATCGGTGAGCCCGCCGAGCGCCAGGATCGGCGGATAGGACTGTGCTGCGACATTGTCGTAAGGCGAATAAGCGCGGATCGTCGCGAAAGCTTCAGGGTCCGCGATCGGATTGCCCCATTCGAGCCATTCCGGCGGCGTCAGCGGCAGATCGGCGTCGAGCATCGTATTCAGCACATCGACAAACGGAACGTCGGCGATGATTCCGGCGAAAAGTTCCGGCGCGAGATTGGCGATAGCGCCCATCAGCATGCCGCCGGCGCTGCCGCCGCGCGCTACGATTCGCCCTCCCCTGGTGTAACGCTCCGCGATGAGGTGGCGTGCCGCTGCTATAAAATCGAAAAACGTATTGGGCTTGTTGGCAAGCTTGCCATCAAGATACCAGCGCCAGCCTTTTTCCGTGCCGCCGCGGATATGGACGATCGCATAGACGAAACCGCGATCGACAAGCGAGAACCGGTTGGCGTCGAAGCTCGCCGGCATGGAGGAGCCATAGGCTCCGTATCCATAAAGAAGCAGCGGCGCATTGCCGTCGCGCACCATATCCTTCCGGTAAAGGATCGAGATCGGCACAAGCTCTCCATCCAGCGCTTCGGCCAGCAGCCGGCGCGTCACATAAGCCGCCGGATCATGGCCCGAAGGGATCTCCTCGCGTTTGCGCAGCACGCGCTGGCGCGTCGCAAGATCATAATCGTAAGTCTCCTCGGGTGTCGTCATCGATGAATAGACAAAGCGCAGGGTGTTGCTCGCATAGCCGAGATTGTCCTTGAAACGCAGGTGAAAGGATTCCTCGGCAAAGCTCGCCGCATGCTCTTCGCCGCTTGCAAGATTGCGGCAAACGATTCGCGGCAAGCCGTTCTCGCGCTCAAGCCAGACGAGATAATCTCGGAACACCTTCATTGCGGTGATCATGCGGCCCAGCTTATGCGGCACGACATCGATCCATTGGCCGCGTCCGGGATCGGCAAGCGGCGCCCGCACGATTTTGAAGTCTTCCGCCGCGTCGGCATTGGTGCGGATGAACAGGCTGTTCTCGCCGGGTTCAACCGTGTAGCGCTGATCCCCCATCCTCGGCGCGACGAGACGCGGCTTCGCCATCGGGTCGGCGAGGTCGATCAAATAGCATTCCGAAGCGACGTGATCTTCAATCGTGACAACCGCATGCGTGCGCGACGAGCTTTCGTGCAAATGCACGAACCATGCGGGGTCGCGCTCCTCGACTACCAGTTCATCCTGCGGCGGATTGCTGCCCAGACGATGCCGGAAGACTTGCGCGCTGCGATGATTGGCGTCGATACGCACATAATAGAAGCCGTCTGAATCGGAGTTCCAGACAAAGCTGCCATCCGTGTCCTCAACCGTCTCCGCCCGATCGGCGGCGGCGTTCCCGCCTGTCCCGGCATCGCGCAGCCTCACGCGATAGAGTTCGGAGCCTTTGTCATCGAAGCTCCAGGCGAGCATCGCGTGGTCAGGCGAGGCCTGCGCGTCCCCAATGTCGAAAAAGGCTTTTCCCTTGCCCTCGGCGTCGCCATCGAGAAGCACCTCTTCGTCGCCCCCGTTTAACAGCGCGCGACAGAAAACCGGATGCTCCCCGCCCTCGCGATAACGATGATAGTAAAGATAAGGGCTATCTGTGACCGGGACATCGCGATCGTCTTCCCTGATGCGGCTTCGCAGTTCCGCTACGAGCGTTTTGCGAAGATCGGCGAAGGGCGCCAGCATGCGATCTGCGTAGGCGTTTTCCGCGTCGAGCACCGCCCTGATCTCGCGCGGCAAAACGGCAGGATCGCGCAGAACTTTCTGCCAGTTGCCGGCCTTCAGCCAGGCATAATCGTCTTCGATTACAGCGCCGTGGAGCTGCCGCGCCTGCCTTCTTTTTTCCACGGCGGGCGGCAGCGGGGCGGCGGGTTTGCCTTGATTGTCTCGCGACATCGACATCCTTCTTTCAAATCTCGCGGGGCCTTTCTATGACCCGCCGCCGATGGCGCACAAGCCCGAAGACCGCTCAGCTCCCCTACCCCGCGACCGGAAAAGCGACCCAAAGAATGCGGATGAATTCTGTCTGGTATCTCAGTTTAATTGCTGATTGCTACTTGCGGACTGCTTGATTTCGACTTAGGAATAGCGCGTTCTCCAAGATGACTCGCATACAACTGCACTAAAGGTCATGTTGAACGGAACGTCTTGGTGAGGATACAACAAAAAGCGGGGGCGAGCGAAAGCGTCGGCCGAGATGTCCGGGAGGACATTTTGCAGGCACCAGTCAGAGGACTGGGCCGGCAGAGCTGTTGCTTGGTGTCGCAACGCCGATTGCAGTAATGCGCGACGCAGGGATGCCATGAGTGACACAATGGGTTCTAATAATTACATCGAATTGGCAGCCGATATCGTCTCGGCCTATGTCAGCAACAATTCAGTCCCCGCGAGCGATCTGCCCGCGCTGATCAATGAGGTCCATTCGGCGCTTCTGCGCGTGACCTCAGGACAGGTCATCGCCGTGCCGGAGACGCCGAAGCCCGCCGTTTCACCGAAGAAGTCGATCACCAACGAGCACATCGTCTGCCTCGAAGACGGCAGAAAGTTCAAATCGCTGAAGCGGCATCTGCGGACGCAATACAATATGTCGCCCGACGAATATCGCGAGAAATGGAATCTGCCGCCGGATTATCCGATGGTGGCGCCGAATTACGCCAAGGCCCGGTCCAATCTCGCCAAGCAGATGGGCCTCGGCCAGCAGCGCCGGCGCACGGGCGCGAAGCGCTAATAAAGCCGCTATAGAGCGGAAAAAGAGCCCCTCCGTGCTTCGAGACGCCGCCTCTGGCGGCTCCTCAGCATGAGGGGCTTTTTTGTGAAGGGCAAAACAGCGATCCCTCGCCCTTCGAGGCTCCGCTTTGCTCCGCACCTCAGGGTGAGGGATCTGGTGCATTTCCTGAGGGAATCAGAAGCCTTTCTACACTTCAAACGGTAGCGGTTTCCGCCGCGCGCCGCGCATCGCTTTTGATCCGCTCCACCATTGAGCGCACGCCATTGCTGCGTTGCGGCGTCAAATGCGCGGAGAGTCCAAGCTCTTTGAACAGAGGCTGCGCATCGGTCGCCAGAATTTCCGAAGCCCGCTTGCCCGAATACATCGCCAGAACCAGCGCAACGAGGCCGCGGACGATATGAGCGTCGCTGTCGCCGCGGAAGCTGAGCACGGGCTCGCCCGCCCGAGCTTCAACTGCGGTGACGAGCCAAACCTGACTTACGCAGCCAAGCACCTTGTTCCGGTCATTATGGGCCGCCTCTTCGAGCGGCTCCAAGGTACGGCCGAGTTCAATCAGATAGCGGTAGCGATCTTCCCAATCGTCCAGCAGATTGAAGTCTTCGACGATGTCCTCAAGGTTCATGGTGCCGCAAACCGCCAGAAAAAAAGTCCTTATACATGAATCATATATGACGCACGGCGCAGGGTATGCCAACCCTGAACCGGCATTTCCCGCGTGCCTTCTGGAGTGAAACGGCTTTTTACTTAAACGTGGCTTCAGCTTCGGCTGAAGTGTTCGCCTGCGAGGTGCGCGTGCGCTGACTTCATCAAATGGCGTGGCCTTGCTGGCGGCAGGGGCACATCGGCCCTGGGTGTCGACGCTTTTGAGGTAGTCGAGCCTTCCGGTGCTGACGGCACAGCTTCAGCCCAGTTCGACGAACTGGCCTGCGGGTCGAAGGGGTGTTGCCGGGCAAAATCGGCGAGCCGCGCAGCAATTCCGGCGCAATCCTCCGGCTTCATGGCGCAGGTGCTCGCAGCTTTGCTGCGCCAGTGGTCTAAAATGGCGTCCAGCCAGGAATGCGAGGCAACTTTCCCTCTCTCGGCCGTAGCCTGCATAACAGGCTGCTCCGACGGGGTCAGTTGAGCCTGGTGCATAATTGCCGGCTGGCGCGACGGTGCCACCGGACCCTGATCCGTTGTGAAGATGGCGTTGAAAACCACCGCCAGCCAAAAAGCGCACCGGATAAGAAAAAACATCGGCCTACTGCCCGCTCGATCATAACGACGGAGCAAAGATGGCATGAGCCCAATAAGATTCGTCCCATATTCCGCAGGCAAATCCGAGAGGTTGACTTTACTCTTCGCTAACCTTGCCGTTTCGCAAGAGGTTCTAAACCATAGCAGGAATTTTCGGCATCGCAGGGCGATCGATCTCCTGTGTAAGGCGGTTTCACGGGCGTTTTGAGCCGCAGGCTTAGGGTTCACTTAATACGCGCCTGCGATTCTGCCGGCATGACAAGTGGCGAGTCTGTTGAGACATCGCCGCAACGGCAATGCTGAAGGCATCAGCATTTGCGGTTTTATTGCCGGAACACGCCGGTGATTTGGGCGTGATGTGGAGTTCGAGGTTTGAGTTTCGCGTTGGATTTCGAGAGGCGCATCACCTCCTTCCTTCATCCGGACATTACCGGCCGCCCGGGCGAGCGCCTGCGCCATCAGATCTTCATTCTGCGCAGGCTCGCGAGTTCGCTTGTCGTGCTGGCGTTCATGCCGCCGTTTCTGGCGGCTTACGGCGCGCCAGCAGCATGGCAGGCGCTCCTGTTTCTGCTGTTTCTGCTGCCGGTCGCGGCCGTGGCGCTCGTGTCGCGCACCGGCCATCTCGTTTTGTCGCAAGCCATCTGCGTCGCAAGCTTCGTCGCCGCCGCTGCGACGATTGCGACCGTCGGAGGGCAATGGCAAACAGCCGTCATCTGCCTCGCTTTTGCGCCTTTCGAGGGTGTCTTCTCGCAGAGCCGCCGGATGGTGCTCACGGGCGGCCTGTTCGCAGCGCTCGGCTCCGCCGGGCTCGTTCTTGCTGCGCATGCCGGATGGATCGAACCGGGCTTCGCGAGCGCACATTCGTCCTTGTTCGTCCTCGCCGCCATCGTTTATGCGACGGCGCTCGCTTATGGCATGGTTGAGTTTCAGGATCGGTTGCGCCAGTCGGATGCCTTGCCTGCGGAGCATTATCGCGCGGCCTATGACGCCATCGGCGATCTCGTGGTGCATCACGATCAGAACGGCGCCGTCGAATTCGTCAGCCCCAACTGCCAGGATCTGTTCGGAATGCCGGCTCGCGAACTCGTCGGACGCGGCCTCTTCGAACGCATTCACGTCGCTGATCGGCCGGCCTTCCTCAAGGCGATCGCCGATGCGGCAATGTCGGATGACTGCATCATCGTTTCCTTGCGGCTGCGCGCCCTCGCGCCTTCTGCCGGAAGCTCAGGCTACGCCGCGGAAGCCATGTTCCGCTGGGTGGAGATGCGGGCGCGCCGGTTCGGTCATGGTGAAGCGCGCGACAGGACCGAAGCGGTTCGCGGGCGCGTGGTTTCGATCCTGCACGACATCACTTTGGCGAAGCAGTACGAAGACGACTTAAAGGCCGCGCGCACCGCCAGCGAGGAAGCGAATCTCTGGAAAGATCAGTTTCTCGCCAACGTCAGCCATGAATTGCGCACGCCGCTCAATGCCATCATCGGCTTTGCGGAAATGCTCGCCAATGTGCAACTGGTGCCGCAAGACCCTGAAAAGCGCCGCGAATATGCGAGCATCATTCAGCAATCCGGGCTGCATCTGCTCTCTGTCGTAAACTCGATCCTCGATATGTCGAAGATCCAGTCGGGCACGTTCGACCTCTGCTCCGAGCCTTTCGCTGTCGCTCCGCTGATCGATCTGTGCTGCGACATGGTCAAATTGAAGGCGCAGACTGGCGGCGTGCAACTCGTTCGCGCCTATCCGAAAATGCTCGACGAGGTCACAGGAGACAAGCGCGCCTGCAAGCAGATCCTCATCAATCTCCTCTCCAATGCGGTCAAATTCACGCCGCGCAATGGCCGCGTGACGATGAAGGCCATGTGCGCGGAAGGCGCACTGATTCTCAGCGTCTCCGACACCGGCATTGGCATGTCGGCGCGTGATCTCGCGCATATCGGCGACCCATTCTTTCAGGCCGGCGTCCGCTATGACCGGCCCTATGAAGGCACGGGACTCGGCCTCTCGGTCGTGCGCGGCCTTGTCGGCCTGCATGGCGGCTCGATCCGTGTCGAAAGCGAGCCAGGCAAGGGCACCTGCATCAGCGTGCGCCTGCCGCTCGATTTCAAACCGCTGCCGCGTGGCGTGAAGCACGTTGCGCAAATCGAGACAATCTCCAGGCGCTCCAACGCCGAAGATGCCTATCAACCCAGCGCCGAAATGATGGTGAAGAAAATTGCGTGAAGCTCTCGCCCGCACCGATCATGACTTCGTGATCTCCGAGCCGGTACGACGCCGCAAAGCTGCGCCGCAGCGGAACGTGTTCAGCTTCATTGGAACCCTGATACGGTTCATCCGTCGCATCGCCGCCTATCCGAACCGGGTTGCGGGCGCTCTGGTCGTTGCACTGACGCTGGCAATCATCATCAACGCGCTGATGCTCCAGCACAGCCGCCATCCTGCGCCCCTGTTCCACAAGACGATCAATCTGCAAGTTCAGGCACATGCCGAAAAGCCTGCCGCTCCCGTAGCCAGCCACGAACATCATGGGACATGGCACGATCCGATCGGCCAATGGATTGGCGCACGTCTGGCAGGGTTGCGTGGACACGGCGACGCGGAAAAAGCCAAGCCGGAATCCCGTCGGCACGCGCATGAAGACGCGAAAGCCGAAACGAAACATGTAACGCATGATTCGATCGGGCAATTGCTGAGGTCGAACACCTCGCATGAGTCGCATGAAAAGACGTTAGACGAACGGCCGCAAACCGTTCTCGCTGTCCAGCATGCGCTGGTGAAACTCGGCTTCGTGGTTCGCCCCGATGGGCAAATGGGCGCAGTGACACGGCATGCGCTCGAGCAATTCGAGCACAATCACGGAATGGCTCCGGAAGGCAAACTGACCCCTGCGCTGCTGCGCCGTCTTTCCGCCGACAGCGGGATCACGATCAACTAAGCTCTTTTGCCGCTCAGCCGGACGATGCAAGCTGGCCACAAGAGCCGTAATTCTGCCGAAAAACAGACGCGCAAATCGCATTTCCGACATATTTCACGCGGCTTAGAGGTCCTGTTCCAAGCGCTTTCGCGCACAAGGAACGACTCACCTCCTCATCGTCTCGTCCGCCTCATGTCCTTCAGGAAAACCGCTATGAAGCGCGTTTCTATTCCCAAAACTCTGATGATTGGCGCCGCAGCCTGCGGCTTTCTCACAGCCGGCGCAGCCGCCGCTCTCGCGCAACAACAGCAGGCGCATCTCTTCGGACCAAGCAAGTTCGACGGGACCTATTCGGTCGAGGTAACGACTCAGGACGGCTCATGCGGCAATTCGCGATGGACAGTGCAGGTGAAGGATGCACAGATTGCTTCGGTGTCGCCAAACACCGCCAACATCCGCGCGCTTGGCCTCATCGAGAGTGATGGCGTGGTTTCGATGACATTCAGCGCGGGAGCCAATTACGCGCATGTCGGCGGCGATGTGAAAGGCCGCAACGGCAAGGGCACATGGTCGGCGCCGACGCTGCTTTGCGGCGGCGTCTGGCACGCTCAAAAGTTGAAATGAGCGAACCTGTTCTATAACGCCGCAGACAATCCACGCATGTTCGTGCGGGGATCACTGCGGCGCGATTTTTTACGGAAACTATCCGCCTCCTGACAGGAGCGCGGATTTTCGTTCTTTACGCTTCAGCGCAGCATATATTTTCCCGCGCTTTCAGCGAAAGAGACGACGCCTCTCAGGAAGGCGTTTGTGCGGGAGCATGCACTGCCTGTCCACTCTGGGTTCCCCGAGCAGCCGAAACGCCAGGGGCGCCAGCGGCGAGCGGTGTTCCGATCATATCCGGGTTTTTGTTGAACGCGCTCTGGTCAATGCTCACACGTTCTTTTTTTGCGTTCTTCTGCACGACGGTGCTCGGCAGCACATTCGAGCCGGCAGCCGGCCCCGAGACGCTGTAGCTGTCAGCGAATGATGCAGCCGGGAAGGACAAAATCAACGCAAGCGCGCTCGCGCCCAAAGCCGCATGATACATGCGCATCATAAACCTCCTTGTATTGAGTTGTAGCGGCTGGAGCCTGCTCTATGCAGCCTTAGGGCATTGGTGAAGCGCAAGCTCCAGCCCTTGCTCAAGAGGCTCATTTCTATAGCCATCGCGGGCATCGCAGCGCTCACGACGCGCATGCGCCTCTTGATGCGATGCAAACGAAAGCGTCCGCAACGCGTTCCGGGCGCTATTCTTACAAATAGGAAATCTACACGAGGCCGCGTCAAAACAGTTCGCAACACTCTGTACATGCGCGCATAAAAAAGCGGCAGGAGCTACGGGAAAGCTCCTGCCGCCACCTTCGCAAAAGCGAAGGCCTGCTACTTGTATTCGCCGCTGCTGCTGCCGCTGCTGCTTGGAGACGTTGCGGCCGGGCCATTCTTGTTGCCCGGTTGTCCTTCAACACCGGGTCCGCCGCCTTGACCTGTTGCGGCCTTGCTTCCGTCCTCGCCATTCTTCTGCACTGCCGTGCTGGGCGTCACATGGTTGCCCGCCGCCGGACCGGAAGTAGAGCCCTCTGCGGCGCCGGATGTGCTTCCCTCGGCCGCGAACGCCGCCGCCACCGGCATGGACATCAGGAGTGCAAGCGCAGTCGTAACTGCTGTGGCATGTCTAACGCGCATGAAAACCTCCGTGGGTTAATGCCTGGGTCAATAATGGTGTTTTTTACAAAGAGCCCCAGCTCCTCGCCGGCAACGCGTCGCGCGCATACCAACAAGGACCTCGCCTCTCGGTCGCTAACGACGCGGGTAGGAAGGCGTTCCCGCTGCCTATGCGTAATTTTCGTGCGCCCAATTTCGGCGCAACGTCCGGAAAAAGCTTTGCCGCACATCTGCCGGAAAATGCGGAATTACAACTTTGCTGCTGCGCATCACCATCGCCAGAGCCGTTTTGGTTTTGGCCGTTTCGGTTTTGATTGACTCAAGAACCAGCACACGGGCTGAACTGAGCCGCACAGATCGCGGGAAAGCGCGTCATCAAAGCAATTTGTCGGGGCCTGATCGATAAGTTACTCTTGCAAAAGAGGCGCTGGAAGCGCCCCGACAAGAGCTTTCGGGAGGCATCACATGAGCAAGTTTTATGCGGATCAGCACCGGGCGTTGCAGGACCGCTTCGATTCGCGCCGCATGGCCGATTTCCTGGAGGGCGGTCATGTTCACACCGAATTCGCCCCCGACGAGCAAAAGTTCATCGGCAAGTGCGACATGTTTTTCCTGTCGACAGTGGATGCCTCCGGACGCCCCACCGTGTCCTACAAAGGCGGCGCGGAAGGCTTCGTGAAAGTCACAGGCCCGGCGGAGCTCATATTTCCGAGCTACGATGGCAACGGCATGTTTTATTCGATGGGTAATATCCAGGTCGAGCCGCGGGTCGGGCTCCTCTTCATGGACTTCGAAAAGCCATACCGTCTGCGCGTTCAGGGCAGCGCCACGATCGATCTCGAACACGAGCGCCTTTCGGAATATCCAGGCGCACAGTTCATAACGACAGTCGCGGTTGAATCGGTCTGGGTGAATTGCTCGCGCTACATCCACAAATATCAGAAGTTGGGAACGTCCAAATATGTGCCCAAGGCGGGTCGCGATGCCCCCTTCCCTGCCTGGAAGCGTCTCGACATCGTGCAAGAGGCTCTGCCGGAAAAAGATCAGGGGAAGCTCGCCGAAATCGGCGGCTCAATCACGCTCGAGCAATACGCCGAGTTTGCCGCGAAAGGTGAAGGTTAGATCACCTGAAGCATGCAACGTGATCGATCCCAGTAAATTAGAACGCGCGCGTCGCGATTAATGCCCGCGGCTGAGGTCCTGCACTTTCTCGACGATGCCGACCATCGGGCCGAGAGGACGTAATCCGTCCTCCCGGCCCATTGATGGCGCATAAAGGCTCGATACGGAGCCATCAAGATAAAGTGCGTTGGGACAGCCGAGCCGATCGCGAAACAGTGTCGCGAAGCGATAGAAGGTCACAGGATCTTCCGAAATCGCAAAAATGACGATGTGGCCATCGCGGACCCCCACCCCATTGCGGATTTTCTCCGAGGTGCCGCTCGGCAGGATCTTTGGATGGATCTTGCCATCGAGAACCAGCATGGGTCCCGATTGGGTCGCGTATTCGGGCTTGAGGCCGGATTTGACGAAGGCTGATGTTTCCATCACCCCGGCGCTGTGACCGCCGAAATAAAACACACCATTCGGCTTGAGATGAAAATTGCCTCCGCCGCCCCGCAGGTTGATCGGATGGATCTGTTTGTGCGCCTGGATGAACAGGCCGACGGGCCGCAGATTTTCCTGAAACATACCGGCATTCATGGCAAACAGCAGGATCTCGCCACGCTGTTTCAGGATCGCCGCAAGGGTCGCAAATCCACCAAGGGGCTTGCCGCCGGGGCCGGCGAAAAAGAGCCGCATCTCCTCAGGATTGCGATTCTGGCGCATATCGAAGCTGCACACCACATATTGACTGCCCGCCTCTGACAGAATGTGGCATCCCCCGCCAGCCGCACTGGCCGGGACAGGGGCCGCAGTCAGCGCGAGGATGCACAGGCCAAGAGAAAGGAAAAAGCCGATGGAAAGGCGGGCAAGACGGAGCGCCGCAAGCCTGTTCGCCAAAGCGGTTCCCGCGTTTCTCAGCCTCACTACGGAGCCATTGTCGCCATTCGATCCCATTCGTCGCGAACCGTCCTCTGTGCTATCGGCAAATTGATGATCGGGCGGTGCCTGCATGCTACTTTTACCCGGGCGATTTTTGCATGATCGCCGATTTCAAAACCAGACCTGTAACGCCCGCAGATGAATCTTCGCCGCTGCGAAGTCAAGGAGACCCCTATGCCCCATTCTGTCACGGAAGCGATAGAAGCCATCGCCCGCGGCGAGATTGTCATTGTCACCGATGATGATGACCGGGAAAACGAGGGCGACCTCGTCTGCGCCGCCGCCCTTTGCACGCCGGAGAAGATGGCCTTCATCATTCGTAATTGCTGCGGCATTGTCTGCGCGCCAATTACGGCGGAAGATGCGAAGAGGCTGAATTTGCAGCCGATGGTGGCGACCAATGACGCCCCGCTCGGCACCGCTTTCACCGTTTCCGTGGATGGCCGGCACGGCCTCACCACAGGGATTTCGGCCGAACAGCGCTGCAATACGGCGCGCGCGCTCGCCAACCGCAACATGGGTGCGGGTGATTTCGTGCGCCCCGGCCATGTCTTTCCGCTGATTGCGAAGGAAGGCGGCGTGCTGATGCGCTCCGGTCACACCGAGGCCGCCGTCGATCTCTGCCGCCTCGCGAAGCTTCCTCCCGTCGGCGTGATCTGCGAACTCGCCAATGACGACGGCAGCGTGATGACGGGACCCCAGATCGACGCGTTCGCCACAAAACACAGCCTGAAGCGAATCTCCGTCGCCGACATCATCGCCTATCGCCAATCACGCGAAAAGCTCGTCGAGCGCGTGAACGTCTTTCAGGTCGCAGGTCCCAACGGGCCGCTGACCGGCTACGCCTATGTGACGCCGTTCGAGCCTGTGCAGCATTTCGCTTTCGTCCACGGCGAGATCGGCAACGGCCGCAACATGCCGGCGCGGCTGCATCGCGTGGATATCGTCGCCGACGTGATCGCGGGCGGCGACTCGATTCACAGGACTTTCGCACAATTCAAGAAGGACGGGCGCGGCGTCTTCGTCTTCCTGCGCGATGGCACGGCGGGCGTTCCGCTCACCAATGCGGGGATGGACAAGGTCGATTCGGACGCCCAGCGCCTCAAGGAATGGCGCGAGATCGGCCTCGGCGCGCAAATCCTTCAGGACCTCGGCATCAGTTCGATTCGCCTGCGGACAACGACGCCGTTCAAATTCGTCGGGCTTTCCGGTTTCGGCATCGAGATTGCGGCGGTCGAGCCGATCGAGTGAAGAGATCGACCGGGCAGCTCACGCTCCCGAAGCATGGCCCATAAGCGTGCGCACATGGGCTGCGGCCGAGCGGCTCAGGCCTTCCAGATCGTAGCCGCCTTCGAGCACCGACACGAGCCGCCCCTTGCAGTGCCTGTCGGCGAGGTCGAGGAGCTTCCCGGTGATCCAGGCGAAGTCCCCTTCCACGAGGTTGACGTTGGCGAGCGGATCGAGCCGGTGCGCGTCGAAGCCTGCCGACACGAGAATGAGATCCGGATGGAAAGCATCGATGCGCGGCAGAATGACTGTCTCGCAGGCCTCGCGAAACGCCGCGCCGTCGTCGCCCGACCTCAGCGGCGCGTTGACGATATTGTCGAAGTCGCCACGTTCATTGCGTGCGCCAGTGCCCGGAAACAAAGGCATCTGATGTGTTGAGCAATAAAGGACATTCGGATCGGACCAGAAAATATGCTGCGTGCCGTTGCCGTGATGGACATCGAAATCCATGATGGCGACACGTTCGGCATTGTGTACTGCCTGCGCGTGGCGCACCGCGATCGCCATGAAATTGAAGAAGCAGAACCCCATTGGAGTCGCGAGTTCCGCATGATGCCCCGGCGGCCTGATCGCGACAAAGGCGTTATCGGCATTGCCCTGCATCACCGAATCAACCGCGTTGGTGGCGCCTCCGACGGCGTGCATGAGCGCGTCCATGGTGCCGGGGCTCATGGTCGTGTCGCCGTCGAGCTGGACATAACCTGAGCGCGGAGCCGCGCCCTCGATTGCAGCGAGATAGTCCTCCGGATGGACGCGCAGGATCGCCTCGCGGCTGCCGCGCGGCGCCTGCTGCCGCTTGAGTGATTCGAATTCCTCCTGGCCAAGCACGGTTTCGACCGCGCGAATCCGGTCGGGTCTTTCGGGATGGCCGTACCCGGCATCGTGGCCGAGGCTCGCCGCATGGCTGAGGACTAGGGTTGGCATCTGTTGCTGCTCGAATCTGAATTGGAACTGGGAAAGCGGGCAATAAGGGCCGCACTGGTATGCAAGATCCAGATCAGCTCTTATCGGGACGAGCCGGCATCGGCAAGAAAGCCTTTATGAAACCTGCACGGATTGGCTGAAGCGGCGGCTTGGCAGTGCGTGAACAGGAAATTTGCATCCAAACCGCCGAAAGCCGTAGGTTCCGGTAACCTTTCGAGTCCATGTTCGGACGTCCCTTGTGATTCTACGGCTGGCTGGACCGCCGACGGCAACGGACAAGTTGCGTTAGCGTTGCGTAGAGCGGTCAATCGGGCCTTACGGCTTGAACGGACTGGCGGGAAAATTCGACAGCACAAATATGTTCCGGGAAGTCGAACGAACTTCCGCCAGGAACATGCTTCAGCTTGTCGAAATCGGGCATTTTCTTTCCGCTCACGCGGAATTTATCCCGAATGGGAGATGCTCCGAGTTTGTGACGCGAAAATTGTTTCATTTGCGCCACAGGACTTCGGCTTCTCACCGACAGCGTTACAAGAAGATGGCAAGAGATCGGCCAATAAGCTAATCGATTCACGATATTTGGGGGCACTGAAATGCGGCTGAGAGCGGTCATGTCGGGTGGGACGATCTCACGTTATCTTTTAGTTCGGCTGGTTCCGTTGTTGGCGCTCGCTTTGTCGGGCTGTGTCAACTACACGTCGACGCCAGATCCGACGTTATCCGCACGGGATAAGGACTGGCTGGCCCTTGCGCCAAAGGCTCAGGTTGATCCCGAATATGGTCGCTATCTCGTAGATGATCCGACGGGACAGCCCCCGGGCACCATCGTCGTCAACACCAAGACGCATTTCCTCTACTATGTGCTGCCGAAGCACAAGGCGATCCGTTATGGCATCGCGACTGGCCGCGGCGCCTATGGCTGGACAGGCACTGCCACGGTCGGCCGCAAGGAAGTGTGGCCGCACTGGATGCCGCCCGCGGACATGGTTCAGCGCTGGCCGCATCTCGAGCCCACCGCAGCCGCCGGCGGATTGCCGGGCGGCCCGGAAAATCCCCTCGGCGCCCGCGCCCTCTATCTTTTCCAGGGCAACAAAGACACGTTGTACCGGATTCACGGCACCAACGAGCCGGACAAGATTGGCCAGGATGTTTCGTCAGGCTGCATCAGAATGCGGAACATCGACGCAATCGATCTTTACAACCGCGTCAAGCTCGGCACGAAGGTCATCGTCGAATAAAGGCCGCCGGGTTTAACCGGCTCTGTAGATCAGAAACCGCCAGACGTTCATTCGCCTGGCGGTTTTTGTTTGTGTGGAAGTGCGGGCCAGAGGCCCGCGTTCCGGGCCGCGAACCTCCGGTTCGCATAATCCCGTTTCCGGTCTAAGCCTTCCAAGCAACGTCGGGGACGCTCTCCGGCTGGCCGATGGTCACCTGCACAAGCTCCGGGGGCCGCAGGAAACGAACAGGAAAAATCGATGTGCCAAGGCCAGCCGAAATGATCATATGCCGGCCGCCTTCGACGATGTGCCCGTAAATATAGCCCTCGCCCCAGCGCCTTCCGAGATAGGCCTCTGTGATGAAAGGAAGGTTCACCTGGCCACCATGCGTATGCCCGCAGAGCGTCAGCGCCACCTTGTTCGGGACGTGCGGAAAGATGAACGGCTCATGCGCCAGCAGTACGATCGGCGCATCATCGTTCACTTGCGCGAGGGTTCCAGGGAGATCGTCCAGCCCCTCGAAATCACCGGGACCGATCCGATGGCCCATCTGATCCGCCAATCCCGCCACCCAGAAGGGCGCGCCCTGCTTCTCCAATCGAATGGACTGGTTTTCCAGCAGCTTTACGTTGGCGTGGGCCAGCGCCCGGCGGATGCTCGCTGCGCCATCGCTCGGCATGCCCGGAAGCGCGCCATGCCACCAGTCGTGATTGCCGAGGATCGCATAAGCGCCGAGAGGCGCTTTCAGTACGCTGAGCGCTTCGCCCCATTCAACAGGGAATACGGGAGCGGTCACATACCGGTGGCCGGCGTTGAAATCGCCAAGGATGAAAATGATGTCCGGCTTGAGACGGTTTGCGAGTTCGGCGATCCTGCGGATGCGCGCCGCGGACATCAAGGGCTCGCAGGCGTGTATGTCCGCGATGATCACGGCCTTGAGAACCAGCCCTTTCGGCCAATTCGAAGGGTTAACGTGATAATTCGTCACCTTCAATTCGAAACCTGGCTCGATCGCAAACGCATAGGAGCCGAGCGCGAAAGGTGACAGCACGAGGGCGCCACCTCCCAGTAACAAACTCCGGCGCGTGAGTGCATTCATGCGGTTAGGCCGTAAATCTCATGCAAAAGAAAAGGCAAATCAATCGTCTGCCCGAATGCGTCTTCGTCTTGTGCGCGAGCGATACATGCCTGATTGGCGGGAAACTGGCAATTGTGCGCTTCGCGCTATGCTTTAAACTCTGGTCCTGAACATATCGTGATGCAGGCCACACACTCCGGATCGCGCGCCCCATGCGGCATCTGATTATCGAGGAACCTTACTGCGACAGCGCCTTATGGAGCCGTCGCCTCGCGTTCTTCGCAGCGGCTGTCATCATCATCGGCCTGGCTTCTGCGCGCATAGGTCTTGCCCCCTCGGCCGTCCTCGCCGTGGTCGGATCAGCAATTATGATCGCCTGCCTCGCGGCGCTCTGCGCGGGCGCCGCCACGATCGCGATCTGGCAGACCGGCCGCAAAGGTGTGGGCCTGCTTCTGACCGGCGGCTTCCTCGCCTTGCTGATTCTCGCTTATCCAGCCTACCTCACCTATCAGGCCATTCGCCTGCCCTCGCTGCACGACGTTTCGACTGATATAGACAATCCACCGGCCTTCTCTCTCTCAGCAAAAGCCCTGGCGGCCCGCCACGGTTTCGTTCCGGCCCCGGTCGCCCCTCAGGCGCGGCAGGCGCAGATTGACGCCTATCCGGATGTCCAGCCGATCGTCCTCGATCTCGACGGCGACGACGCCTATCGCAGCGTCCTCGCGGCCGTCGCAGCGCAGCATTGGAAAATCGTCAGCGAGAGCCCGCCCGGAGGCCGAATCGGGCTTGGCCATGTTGATGCGATCGCCCACGGCAGAGTGTTCGGATTTCCCAGCGACATCACAATCCGTATTCGGCCGCTCGCCGGGCAAACCCTCGTCGATGTCAGATCGGTTTCGCGAATCGCATGGCATGACTTCGGCGCCAACGCGCAGCGCATCATGGCATTCGCCGATGAGCTGAAATCCGACTCGGACGACAAATAATCAGGCGAGACGATATCGCGCCACCCCTTGAGCCCCTACCTCACGCAGCACGATGCCGCGCTTTTCGAGATCCTCGAGATGCGCGAGGACGGAGAGCCGCGCCGCTCCATGAAGCGCCGGATCTAACCCTTGGTAAACCGCCGAGATGAGTTCGGCGATGCTCGCCCCTTCTCTCGACAGTTCGGCCAGAATGGAAGCCTCGCGACCCCGCCTATGGCGAATAAGCGCCGCCACATAGGCCTGCGGCTCTTGCACCGGAGCGCCGTGGCCGGGCCAGTAAATCGTCTCACGGCGATGCTGAAGCTTCTCCAGTGAAGCCATGTAATCAGACATCGCCCCGTCCGGCGGGATGATCACCGAGGTTGACCATGCCATGACGTGATCGCCGGAAAACAGAGCATTTTCGGCCACGAGCGCGAAGCTGAGATGATTGCCGGTGTGACCCGGCGTCGCCACGCACTCCAGCACGAACTGCGGACCATCTATCGTGTCGCCGTCGGCCATTATCGCATCGGGCGCATAAAGCGGCTCATGCGCATCCTCGCGCCCATCCGTCTGCCTTGAGGCAACATGCGGTGCGCATCCAACGAGCCTCGCTCCTGTTGCAACTTTCAGGGCAGCAGCAGCCCCGCAATGATCACGATGCGTATGAGTAACGAGGATATGGCTGACGCGCTCGTTCCCAAGCGACTCGAGCAGCGCCGCGACATGCTGCGGCAGATCCGGCCCCGGATCGATCACCGCAACATCGCCGTGACCGATCACATAGGTGCAAGTGCCAGTGAATGTCATAGGCCCCGGATTGTCCGCCACCATACGGCGCACGCCGTCGGTCAGAGATACGAGCTTGCTCGGCGGCCCGACAGGCGAGCGGTCGAAAACAATGTCCCCGGTACTGGCGTCGCTGGTCATTCGCGAAAGCGCCTCATGCTGTCAGAACGAGATCGGCGATTTTTCCGAAGCTCGCAGCATTGATGTCCGCGGGGTTTCCCGTTCCCTCGCGCGCTATACTGAGGATTGGCACCGGATCGCAGAAGTGCCGCAAGCTTACAACGGTTTCCGCGATTGACGCCGCCGAGCCGGCTGTCTCGTTGAGCACCAGCGCCGCCGGGTTGACGCCGCGCCGCGCCATGACGTCCATGGCTGTCAGAGTATGGCTGAGGGTGCCGACATAAGTTCCAGCCACAAGAATTGATGGGATCCGCAGGGCTTCAATCAGATCGAGCACAGTCTTGTTTGCGGTGAACGGCACCATGAGACCGCCGATCCCTTCGATCAAAAGAACGTCACCCGTTTTGTCGATGGCAGCGCGGCAAAAGGCGACGAGGCCCGGAAAATCGATCGCCTCGCCTTCCAGACGCCCAGCCATATCCGGCGACAATGGCGCGGTAAAGCGCCAGGGCGAAATCGATTCGATCGCGCCAAGGTCCGGCCTCTGCCCGACGGATTCAAGCAGCACTGCCGAATCGCTGCCTGCCAAAGCTGCAATATCGAAGCCACTGACCACCGGCTTCAGGACTGCAACTTTGCGATTGTGCGCGCGCAGATATCGCGCAAGCCCTGCCGTCACGAAGGTCTTGCCGATGTCCGTGCCGGTTGCCGTTATGAAGACTGCGGGCATGCGTTCATCTCGCTGCTATATGCGATGCGCTCGGCGACGACCTGCGCAAGGCGCGCCACATCGGCTTCGGTGTGAGCTGCGCAAAAGGCGAAGCGCAGGCGCGCCGTGCCCTCCGGCACAGTCGGCGGACGAATGGCGACAACGAGGAAGCCTTCGTCTTCGAGCAGTTTCGATGCAGCCAAAGCGGCAGCCGCATCGCCGAGCACAAGCGGCACGATCGGGCTTTGCGCCTCCGGAAGCCCAAGCTCTGCCGTGAAGGCGCGCGCTCTGGCGAGCGGCCTCACCGTCAACTCTGGCTCATGCTCGATAATGTCGAGCGCTGCAAGGGCCGCCGCGACGCTCGCCGGTGGCAGGCCCGTCGCAAACAAAAGCGTGCGGGCACGCGTTTTCAAAAGCTCGATCACCGGGCGCGAGGCGCAGAGATAGCCGCCATATCCGCCGATGGCCTTTGAGAGCGTCCCCATCTGCAAAGGCACGTCAACCTTCGCACCGGATGCGAAGTTCGATCCCCTGCCCTCACCAAGCACGCCGAAACCATGCGCATCATCGCTCATCAGCCAGACATCGAAACTGGCGCAGAGTGCCGCCAACTCTGCGATTGGCGCGCGATCGCCATCCATCGAAAAAACGCCGTCAGTGACGAGCAAAGCGTTGCGGAAGGAAGCGCGCTCTTTCTCCAAAATCTTTCGCGCATGATCCACGTCGTTATGCCGGAACACCCGGCATTCCGCGGGCGACAGGCGGCTGCCGGCGAAGATGCAGGCATGTGACAGAGCATCAACGAGAATGAGATCGCCCTGCCCAGCCAAGGCGGGGATGATGCCAAGATTGGCAAGATAGCCGGAGCCAAAGACAATCGCCGCCTCGGCTTGCTTGAAGAGCGCGAGCCTTTCTTCCAGTCTATCAAAGAGCGGATGATTGCCCGTCACAAGACGCGAGGCGCCCGCACCCGTGCCATATGTTTCGGTGGCGGCGATCGCTGCCGCCTTCACCGCAGGATGCTGCGAAAGATTGAGATAATCATTGCAGGAGAAAGAAATATATTTTCGTCCGTTGCGATAGACGACAGGTCCTTCGCCAGCTTCAAGCGCGCGGCGCGTCGCAACAAGATGGCGGCGCAAATCGGCGCGTTCCAGATCGGCAAGTTTGGCTTCTGCGAATGTATCGAGGGACGTCACGGCAATGCGGCCCGATTCAGATGTGCGCATCCGATGGTCGAAGGCGCTCTTTTATTTGGTGCTCCAGCGGTGTAGCGGTATCGCGTCCTTCTTTCAACAAAGCTCACTTTGCTCATGGTTGACGCAACCGACTGGTACGAGCCGGGCCTCGCGCATATCTGGCGCCCCTATTGCCAGATAAAAACGGCCGACGCGCCTTTGCCCGTTGTGGCAACCGAGGGATCGCGCATCACTCTCGCCGACGGCCGTGTCCTGATCGACGGCATTGCAAGCTGGTGGACGGCCTGTCACGGCTATAATCATCCCGTCATCGCAGAGGCATTGCGCAAGCAACTCGCACAAATGCCGCATGTGATGTTCGGCGGTCTCGTTCACGAACAGGCGCTGCGCCTCGCAACGCGACTTTGCGCGCTTGTGCCCGGCGGTTTCGAGCGCGTCTTTTTTTCCGATAGCGGCTCCATCGCGGTTGAAGTCGCCCTGAAAATGGCGGTGCAGTTCTGGCTCAACAAAGGCTTTGCAAAACGACATAAATTTCTCGCCTTCAAGGGCGCCTATCATGGCGACACATTCGCCACCATGGCCGTCTGCGATCCGCAGGAAGGCATGCACAGCCGCTTCGCTGGCGTCCTGCCGCAAAACATCATCGCAGACCTGCCACGCGATGCGGAAACGCGCGTGCTTTTCGATGCTTTGCTCACCCATCATGCCGACGACATCGCAGGCATCATCGTCGAACCTCTGGTGCAAGGCGCCGGCGGCATGATCTTTCACGACGCCGAAGTCCTCCAGCACATTCGTGCAGCGGCAGACCGCTACGGCCTCATACTGATCTTCGATGAGATCTTCACAGGTTTTGGCCGCACCGGCACGCTGTTCGCCACCGAAGCGGCTGGCGTCTCCCCGGACATCATCTGCCTTTCCAAAGCGCTCACAGGCGGCACGATGGCGCTCGCCGCGACGCTGGCGAGGCCGCATATCTTCGACGCCTTCTGGTCGGACGATCCGGGTTTCGCGCTGATGCACGGCCCGACCTTTATGGCAAACCCGCTTGCTTGCGCCGCAGCCAATGCCTCGCTTGACCTTTTCGAGAGCGCGCCAAGACTTGCCGAGGTCAAGGCAATCGAGGCGGCGCTGACCGAAGGGCTTGCGCCCTGCCGTGATCTTGCCCACGTCAGCGATGTCCGCGTAAAAGGCGCGATCGGCGTCGTCGAACTCGCCATGCCCTTTGACCTTGAGAAGCTCAAGCGTCGCTTTCTTGAGCTCGGCGTTTTCATACGTCCCTTTGGCCGCATCATTTATCTGACACCGGCGTTCACAATCGAACCGGAAGACTTGCGGCGCCTCACCCGGGCTGTGGTCAAAGTGACATCCGAGATGGTGTGAAGGACCCGGCGAAGCCGAAAAAGACCGAACTGGTCTTCCGCAGGTTGTCCGGTCGAAAAAAAAATCGCATGGCGCGGGATTGCCAAAGACATGCGACCTTGCCATATGACCGGCATCGCTTTTGGACTGATATTCTGGACCGAGCCGTCTGTTCTGCCGACGCGCGTTTCAGCCTCTTCTGCCAAATTCGACTGAAACCGGATGTGTCATGCATGCCATGCGCGTCCATGTGTGCAGCAGAGCATTCAGAGGTACTGATCACATCAGCCACCGAATGCGCCTAAAATGAATGGCCGAAGCGCCGACAGGCACCGAGGCCAACGAAGGACTCTCAATGCAGACTGGAACCGTTAAATTCTTCAACGATCAAAAGGGCTATGGCTTCATCCAGCCGGATGACGGCAGCAAGGACGTCTTCGTCCATGTGAGCGCCGTGGAGCGCTCGGGCATGCGTGGCCTCACCGAAGGCCAGAAGGTCTCGTTCGACGTCGAGACCGACCGCCGCTCCGGCAAGATGGCCGCCTGCAATCTCCAGGCAGCGTAATTCACGCCTGGTGAAAGGCTGCAAGGCTCGTGAATGAATCGTAACCAGGCGGAAGCTTGGCCGCGGTGATTCGAGCGAAGCGGCCTTTGGTTCGCGTGAAGAAATCGCGCCGGCACAGATAAATGAAGCCGCCGTTCCCCGGAACGGCGGCTTTCTGGTTTCAAGACCAAGCCCCCAGCCCCTCCATCCATAAAAATCCGACGGGTATCAAAGACCTTCACGGTTAACTTAGCGGAAGATTAGGGGATTCAGGGGTTAACTGGGTCCAGTCGGAGGACCAAATGGATTTCATCAAACGATTTTTGCAAGACAAAACAGCGGCCACGGCAATCGAATACAGCATGATCGCCGCCTTCATCGCCATCTTGATCATCGTTTCTTTGAAGGGGATCGGTACGAGCCTCTCGAACCGATTTAACGCGGTCGCGAACAATCTGACCTGAGCAGCTTTAGCTCTTCGGCTTAAATGGTCCGCGCGGGGCTTCGCCCATCTGGCCGCGATGGCGCAGAAACTGATCGGCGAGCACGCAGGCGACCATGGCCTCGCCGACTGGAACGGCCCTGATCCCGACACAGGGATCGTGACGGCCCTGCGTTGCGATCTCAATCTCATGGCCAGAGCGATCGATCGTGCGGCGCGGCGTGAGAATTGATGAAGTCGGCTTCACCGCGAAACGGGCAACGACAGTCTGCCCCGTCGAAATGCCTCCCAGAATGCCGCCGGCATGATTCGAGCGAAAGACCGGAGCGCCATCCTCGCCTATGCCGATCTCGTCTGCGTTCTCCTCGCCTGACAGGCTCGCGGCGGCAAAACCGTCGCCGATCTCGACGCCTTTCACGGCGTTGATCGACATCAGCGCGGAGGCCAGTTCCGCATCGAGCTTGCCGTAGATCGGGGCGCCCCAGCCCGCCGGCACATGCTCGGCCACAATCTCGATGACGGCGCCGATGGATGAGCCCGCCTTGCGGATGGCATCGAGCTTTTCCGCGAACAGAGCCGCGGCTTTCGCATCGGGCGCGAAGAAGGGATTGCGCCGCGTCTCCTCCCAATCCCAGTTCGCGCAGTCGATCTGGTGCGGCCCCATCGCCACGAGCGCGCCGCGCACTGTCACGCCCTGAATGACCTTGCGGGCGATGGCGCCGGCAGCGACACGGGCCGCCGTCTCGCGCGCCGAGGAACGCCCGCCGCCGCGATGATCGCGCAAGCCGTATTTCATCTCATAGGTGAAATCGGCATGGCCGGGCCGATAGCTGTCCTTGATCTTGTCGTAATCCTTCGAGCGCTGATCCTCATTTTCGATCAGAAGCGCAATTGGCGTGCCTGTCGTAACCTGAACGCCGGCGGCGTCGCGCAGAACTCCGGAAAGGATTTTCACCCTGTCGGATTCCCGCCGCTGCGTGGTGAAACGCGACTGGCCGGGCTTGCGCTCGTCGAGATAACGCTGGATCTCGGCCTCTTCGAGAGGAATGCCGGGCGGGCAGCCATCGACGACGCAGCCGATTGCCGGCCCGTGGCTTTCGCCGAAGGTCGTCACGCGGAAAAGATGGCCGAATGTGTTGTGCGACATGGGAGGCACTCCTACGCCGCGGCCCTCGCTTCCGCAACCACAGCAACCGCTTTCGGCTGCGCCGGCGAACCGACCCATTCCGAATGCCCTGGAATCTCCTCGCCCTTCATAATGACGGTGAGCGGCCCGAGGCGGGCATAATCCGCAACATTCGTATCATACAGCACGGTCGAGCCAGCGCCGACCGTCACGCCCTTGCCCACCTTCACACGGCCGACTTTCATCACCCTGTCTTCGTAAAGATGCGTCTGCAAGGCCGAATTGGCGTTGAGCGCGCAGAAGTCGCCGATGCTGACGCAATCGAATTCGGTAATGTCGGTCATGTCGACGAACACGCCGCGCCCGACTTTGACGCCGAGAAGCCGCCAGATCCACGGCAGGAAAGGCGTGCCGCGCAGATGTTCGAGCAGCATGCGCCCGCCAAGCCCGGCATAGATCACCGCGACCGCCTCGGTGCGCATCGCCCACCACGACCACATCGGCTTCACGACAGGCTCGTAGCGGCCCATGGTGATCCATTTCAACGCCACGACGACAGCGCAGAGCGCAACCGAGATCATCACCGCCACAGCGACGAAGCGCCAGGCGACTTCGCCCCAGATGCCGCCGAGCAGCGCATCAGCGAACCAGTCGACAGCCCAGGTGCCGAAAGTGATGAACAGCATGACGGGAAGCGAGATCGTCACCGCCTCGAAACAGGCGCGGCCGAGCTTTTTCCACCACGGGGGTTCATAGGTCCAGGCAGCGCCGCCGACATCGAACGTCTGGCGCACCGGCAGTTTGATCGGCGGCGAACCGAACCAGGTGTCGCCACGGCTTATAAGCTCATTCGCTGGCGGCTTGGACTTGATGCCGATCAGCGCGTTGGCCGGAATTTCAGCCCCCGCCGGCACAACCGCGCTGTTGCCGATAAAGACGCGCGACGCGGTCTTTACGCGTTTCAGGATCATGTAGCCGCGGCGGATCTCCTCGTCGCCAAGGACCACCTCATCGGCGATGAAACATTTCTCGCCCAATTCGACGAGATCGTAACGGCCGGCGAAGTTCGTCGAAATCTCGGTGCCCTTGCCGATCTTCGCGCCCATCAGGCGATACCAGATGCGCATGTAGATCGTTGCATAAAGCGAGGAGAGCGTGTCGAGCGTCGCCTCCGTCGAGAGCGCAACCGCCCATTTGCGCAGATAGAACCAGGAATGCACCGAGAAGGCGCCTTCGCTCACGCGCGGCAGGATAATCCAGCGAAAGGCGATGGTGAATCCGATCGTGGCGACCACCATCACGAAGGCCGCTGGCCACGCCATCACGGGAATCGACAGACGATAAAGCAGCCGGTCTATATCCGCGACGCCAATGAGATCATCGACGCGATTGAAGACCCAGAAACCGGCGAACACCGGCAACATGCTCAGCGGCGGCAACGCCAGAAGCAGTAGGCCCTGCAAAGCGGTCATTACCGTGCGGCGCAACCGTCCCGCCGTGGCAAAGCAGGTGAGCGTCTCCGGATCAACAGTTCCGCTTTTGGCGGCAGGCGTGCCATCCCATATTTCGTAAGAGCCGATACGGCCGCCCGCAGGGAGCGCCGTCAAATCGCGCAATTCCGCACCGTCGCCGATCACGCAATCTTCTTCGATCACACAGGAGGTGCCGATCTGCACGTCCGCGCCAATGTCGATCGCGCCGATGATCAGCTCGTTGCCCTCGACCCGCGCATTAGCCAGGGTTGCGTTCGCGCCAATGCAGGTGCGGTCGCCAATCGACACAAGATCATAGGCTCCGCAGGCGAGATCGGCGATGAGCACATCCTTACCGATCTTCGCCCCGATCGCACGCAGGTAGAAGCGCATCAGCGCCGTCCCCTGGAAGTTCCTGACAGGGATCAGGCTCAGCAGTCGCTCGGTCAGCCACCAGCGATAGTAATAGACGCCCCATAGCGGATAGCGACCTGGCTTCGTGCGCGGGAGCAGCAGCCATTTGGCGCCGATCACGATCGCGACGATGCCGATCTCGATCGCGATATAGACCGCAATCAGCGTCACCGTTTCCTGGAACAGCGTTGCATCTGCGTCCGTGAACAGCATGTAGCTCATAAATACGCCGAGCCATTGCATCGCGATCAACGATAGAATGAACGGCATGGCCGCAAATTGTGCGAGGCCGCAGAGAAAACGCCGGCGCAACGGCGGCGGCTCGAAGGAAAGATCGGCGCCGTCATCCGGAGGCGCTTTGTCATTCAGAAGCGTGGCCATGGCGCGCAGGGAGCGCGCAGCATAGACATCCTGCAAGGTGATTCCGGCGAGGCGCGGAGTCTCCCGCACGACGGAAATGAAGCGCGCGGCAATCAGCGAATGGCCGCCGAGATCCGTGAAGAAATCCGCGTCGAGAGGGATCGGCTGCGGCGGCAGCACGCGCTTCGCGGCGGCGAGAAGCAACTCCTCGGTTTCGTTGCGCGGCTCCTCCTGCGCCTCGGTGGAGGCGAGCGGAACGAGTTGCAGTTTCTTCAGGCTGTTGCGGTCGAGTTTGCCGGAGATAAGCCGCGGCAAGGCCGCGAGCGTCTCGAAACGGACCGGCACCATATAGGGCGGCAACTGCGCCCTGAGTTCGGTGCGCAAAAGCCTCGCATCTATTTTGGCGTCCCGCGCTGGAACAATGAAGGCCACGAGTTCGTCGAGCCCGTCGTTCTGGCGCAAAACCACGGTGGCCTGTTCGACGCTGGCGCATTCCGTCAGCTTCGCCTCGATTTCCCCAAGTTCGACGCGAAAACCACGGATCTTCACCTGATCGTCGATGCGGCCGCGGAACGACAGATTGCCGTGCTGATCGATCGCCACGGCATCGCCCGAGCGATAAAGAAGCGGATCGCCAGTGGTGGCCGCGAAGGGATTGGCGATGAATTTTTCGCCAGTCAGCTTCGGCCTGCCGAGGTAGCCTTGCGCAACGCCCGGGCCGCCGATCAGGAGTTCCCCCTCCTCGCCAACGCCGAGAAGACCCAGCCCCTCATCCACGACGTAGCAACTGTAATTCGGGATTGGCGTTCCGATCGTCACGGCAGCGCCGACGCGAACCTCCGCGATGGTCGCGACGACCGTCGCTTCCGTCGGCCCATAGGAATTGAAAATTCTGCGGCCCGGACGGCACCAGGCATTGGCGACCGCCTGCGGGCAGGCCTCGCCGCCAAGGATGATGAGCCGCAAGCTTGCCACGTCGCGCGGCAATAAGGAGAGCAGCGTCGGCACGGTGTCGAGCACAGTGACGCCGTTCGCCTCCAGAACATCCGGAAGACGTTCCGCCTCCCCGAGAATTTCCGGGCTCGCGACGAACAGTGTGGCGCCGACCAGATAAGGCAGCCAGATTTCTTCCATCGACAGATCGAAGGCGACGGAAGCGCCCTGGAAGACGACGTCCGTGTTTTTCAGGCCGTAGACTTCATTGGCGGCCCGTAGGAAATGGCAGATGTTGCGGCCGCTGATCACGATGCCTTTCGGCGCGCCGGTCGAGCCGGACGTATAGATCAGATAGGCTGGATGATCCGGCGTCGCTCCCAATGCACGCGCATTGACGGTCGTCTGATCGGCATCATCGACGAGATCGGCGGCGGTGAAGACGGCGGAAACCGGCTTGGCGCGCGCTATCTCGGCGCGCGGCCCGGAACTCAGGAGCGCGGTGGCAGACGCGTCATCGAGGCATGTGGCGATGCGGTCGATCGGGGTGTCGGCGTCGAACGGCAGCCAGGCCGCGCCTGTCTTGGCAATCGCGATCTGCCCGATCAGCAATTCACAGCCGCGCGGCAGCCAGAGGCCGACGACCTGTCCCGGGCCGATCCCCTGCCGGACCAGTCCACGCGCAATGGCTTCGGCGCGCCGGTCGAGTTCCGCATAGGTCAGTTGGCTGCCGCCGCTGATCAGAGCGACGGCATCGGGTTGGGCCTGGACGGCTGCGGAGAAAATCTCGCACAGCAATTCGTCGCGGCACAAATCGGGGCGGACAGGGCCGCGCAGGACTCGGGCCGGCCGCACCGGAGCGAGGTTTGGCGTGTGGGCGCGAAGCGGGGAATTCATCTGGAGAAGCGATCGGCTATTCGGCATCGCGGCCGAAATGACATGAGTTCAACATGCGATGCGCCCCCCAACGCCTGATATCGCAATTTTCTCAGCGACTTTGGCCACGGATAATGGCCTTTGAAGCTGCCGTGACTCTATGCAGCAAACGACATGAACTTTGCATGAACCGGCGCAAGCTTCGGGCAAAATTCCGGCTCATGCGGCATCATGCCGTCGCGCGACGGCGATGCCGGAAATTCGCGCCGTCGTCGCCGCAGAGGCCAGCCGAAGGCTTCAGTCTTTTATGAGAGCCGACATATCGGGAGCGGCGGGGTTTTTCATGCCCACGACATGATAGCCTGCATCGACGTGCAGGATTTCGCCGGTAATGCCACGCGCCATCGGCGACAACAGGAAAGCGGATGTCTCGCCCACTTCCTCGATCGTCACGGAGCGCCGCAGCGGCGCGTTATATTCGTTCCATTTCAGAATATAGCTGAAGTCGCCGATGCCGGAGGCCGCGAGCGTCTTGATCGGGCCGGCGGATATAGCGTTCACCCGAATGTTCTTCTCGCCCAGATCGGCGGCAAGATAACGGACGCTGGCTTCCAGCGCCGCCTTGGCGACACCCATGACGTTGTAATGGGGCATCCATTTTTCAGCGCCGTAATAGGTGAGGGTGAGCATCGAGCCCCCCTCCGTCATCAGTTTTTCGGCGCGCTGCGCAATTGCGGTGAAGGAATAACAGGAAATCAGCAGCGTATTGCAGAAATTGTCCGCCGTCGTATCGACATAACGCCCCGTCAACTCGTCCTTGTCGGAAAAGGCGACGCAGTGAACGATGAAATCGAGCCGGCCCCACACACGTTCTATTTCGCTGAAGGCGGCGTCGAGGGTTGCAGGATCCGTGACGTCGCAATGACCGACGACGAGGGCATCGAGTTCCTGCGCCAGGGGCCTCACCCGTTTTTCGAGCGACTCACCCTGAAAGGTGAAGGCGAGTTCCGCGCCGGCCTGGCGCGCCGCCCTGGCGATTCCCCAAGCGATCGAGCGATTATTGGCGACGCCGAGGACGAGGCCGCGTTTGCCGGTAAGGATCCCGACAGGATTTGCTTTGACGGGCGTGGGTTCGGGTTGCGTCATTCTCGATCCGGCTCAAGAGAGGGGCGACCCATGACTGCCGCCGCGCAGGGGCTGCCTTAACCCGGATTTGGCACATTGGCCAAGCCCTCGGTCAAGACTTGTTTCGTGGAGCCTGTCGCGGCTCCGGGCTGTCGCTTCCGGTCCAGGAGCCCTGCTCCCGCCCGCCAAGGAGAACAGTGGCGCTTTCGACCGAAACCTGAGCCCTTTAACCAGAGCGCAAGTTCAAAGGAAAGGGCCGGCATGAGGAAATTCCGCCGGCCGCAGCCGGGTCCGCCAGCAACGGGACGAAACCGGAGCCGCGAAATTCGCGCGAAGATTTGCAAACTAGCCATAGGCAAGGCAGCAACTGCGCTCTAATATTTAAGAAAAGGGCGGCAGCATAGGGTCAAGCGCTATCTGCCGCAGGTTGGCGAAGGGACGCCTTGGGACAAGCTCTTTGAACCTGATCAATTCGATCGCCGTCAAAGATACAAAAATTGCTGTGGGGGAACGCGCGCGCCGCCTCGAAAAGACCTTTAAGCTTTTCGGGAAGCACTCCGAGGAGGGCTAAGGTGAGTGTCAGGGACGAACTGAGCGTTATGACGCCGCGATTGCGTCGTTATGCCCGTGCCCTTATGCAGGCTTCGCCCGCGCCGAACGACGCGGCGGATGAACTCGTGCATGCGGCATTCATGCGGGTTCTCGAATCCGGCTCACCGGAACATCGGCCCGATCTGGCCATCCAGGTCTATGCGCATCTGACGCAACTGCACCGCGACAGCCGCCACCAGTTCCAGGCGGCCGGCGGCAATGGCGCGCTGAGCGGCGGCTCTCTTCATAGCGATGACTCACTGGCGCGGGCGGGACACTCCAACGCGCTGCACGCCAATGCTTTGCCGCGCGGACTATGCGCCGCTCTTTCGAGCCTGCGTCTCGAGGAGCGCGAGGCGTTGCTGCTTGTTGCACTCGAAGGTTTCAATTATGCGCAAGCCGCGCGGATTCTGCATATTTCCCGTAGCGGATTGATTGCGCGTCTGGGACGGGCGCGAGGCCGCCTTGCCGAAGCGCTATCGGAAACGTCACCGCAAGCGCCCCTGCGCCGCGCGACGCATCTGCGGCTCGTGAAATAGTGCCGCCATGAGTTCTACCCCCTTCCCCATCGCCGAAGATGATCTGCATAGCTTCGTCGATGGCGAAATCGACGACGATCGCCGCGAGGCTGTGCTGGCCTATCTGGCCAATACGCCGGCTGACGCCGCGCGCATCGAAGCCTGGCGGCAGCAGAACATGCTGTTGAAGGCGGCATTTTCTCACGTCGGAATCGAGCAGGTGCCGGCAAGTCTCTCGCTGGCCTGCGCGCCGCGGCTCGTCAGCCTGCCGCCGTCACATGAGGGCGGAACGCGCGACCTTCTCCCGCGACGCCGGCGGCGGCGCGGTCTGGCATTCGCTGCGGCTGCGTTTGTTGCCGGGATCACCGTCACGATCGCCGCCAATCTGTCGATGAATCGCTATCGCGCCTTTGCCGTCGATGCGTTTTCTGACGCATCTTCGAACCATGGCTCAGCCGTGGCGCTCCTCGCGACGGCGGCCCTCCATCACAGACATCCAAAGCACGCCATGCGGCAGCAGCCGGCGAGCTGGAACGCCGGAGCGGTCGAACCGGCGCTCGTCATTCTGCCGAGCCTGAAACGTCACGGGCTGGAACTGTTGCGCGGCGAAGCGGGCGGCAACGCCGAAGGCCCCGTCAACTGCCTCGATTTTAACGATCCATCCGGAATGCCGATCGTCCTCTGCATTGCCGCAGCGAAACCCGCTGATGATCCCGCGTTCCGGGGTCTGGAAATGGTGTCGGCCAACGCGGTTTACTGGCGCCAGGGGCAGAGCCTCTACGCACTCGCCGCGCCTTCGCACAGCGAACGGCTTACCACGCTGGCGCGGCAGATCCACGCCCTTCTGGCGGATCCTCAGCGTTAGAGCCGTTTCGGTTCTGACGGAATCAGAACCGGGGCTCTACTTATTTGTTTTGACGCGTTTTCTTCACGCAAACCATATCCGTCATTTCATCCTCATGCGCGAGAATGTTCTACCCAATGAGTGCATGTACCTTGGCGCGAATTTCCGCAAGTTCGCCAGCAGTTATTTTTCCCTTCTTTTGCGCCTTGCGTGCCCGCCAATCGAAGCTCTTGACCTGATCGGCCAAGGCCACGCTGGCGGGATGGCCGGACAGCTCGACCTCGAAGGGGTAGCCTTTGATCTTCGTGGTGGTGGGACAGCAGAGAAGCAGCCCGGCCCGATCATTGTAGCTGGCGGGGCTGAGGACCACGGCGGGCCGGTGTTTGGCTTGCTCATGGCCCGCTTGGGGGTCGAAGTTGATCCAAACTATGTCGCCGGTATCCGGCACATAGACGGCCGCCACTAGAGAACCTCTCTGCCGACGGGGCCGCCGAAGTCGATTTCACCGTGGCGGTTCTCATCCGTAATTCCGGCCACCAGGCTTGCAAGATCGAAGGCTGGCACGCGCACCGGCTCGATGACGATACGGCCTCGTTCCTCTCGCACGTCCACCTGCTGATCCAACCGGACGTGCGCCGCTTCCATAATGGGGGACGGGATACGGACGGAGGCACTGTTGCCCCATTTCTTGACCGTGACGCGCATGGAACCTCCGTATCAACAATGTTGATACTAATAAGCCTGCGCTCGCCCGATTTCAACCCAAGAAGTGCGCCTTGGCTCGATTTCGCCGAAAAGTGCTGATTTCCAAGCTTTGCTTGGACATGGTTTCAGACATAGCCGGAATTTTTATTCGATATAAGCTGTTGAATATTCAGAACCGGCATCCACTTCGCTTGAAAACGCTCTGCGTTTCACCTGACGTCGCGGCGCGGATCGTAAGGCTTTTCCGTCTGCCATTGCCGCATCAGGCTGATGAGATCGGCATCAGGCGCATCCGGCAGCATGATTCGCAATGTGACGAGCAGATCGCCATGCGTGCCACCCTGCGGATTCGGCAGGCCCTTGCCGCGCAGCCGCAGGGTCCTGCCGCCGTTCGAACCCGCGGGAATATTGAGTTCCACCATGCCGTCGAGCGTCGGGACGTTGATCTTGCCGCCCAGCACGGCCTCATAAAGCGTCAAGGGCAGATCGAGGCGCAGATCGCGTCCATCGACTCTCAGATAGGCATGCTTGGCGATCTTGACCGTTACCAGCGCATCGCCCTGCTCGCCGCCGAAGGGGCTGGGATGGCCCTGCCCCTTGAGCCGGATCTGCTTGCCGTCCTCGATTCCGGCCGGCACAGAGATTTCAAGCGTGCGTCCGGTCGGCAATGAGACCCGAATCTTCGTGCCATGCACCGCCTCGGACAAAGTGACGGTGACATGCGCCGCGACATCTTCGCCACGCGGCAAGGACCGGCTGCTTTGAGTTCCTCCCGCCTGTCTGGCGCCGCCACGGCGATTGCCGAAAATCTCGCTGAAAAAGTCGCTGGCGTCGAAACCTGCTCCGCCAGGACCGTGACCCTGACTGAATTCGTAATGTTCGAAGCCGCCCGGCTGGCTGCGCCGGCTTGACGCCCAGGGACCTCCCGGACCTCCCGCGCCAAAGCCTTCAAAGCCGCGCGGCTTGCCTTCGGCATCGATTTCGCCACGGTCAAAAGCCCCGCGTTTCTTTTCGTCGCCCAGAATTTCATAGGCGGCGCTCACCTCGGCGAAGCGTTCCTTCGCCTTCGGATCCTTGCTCTGGTCGGGATGGTATTTCTTCGCGAGTTTGCGAAACGTTTTTTTGATTTCAGCCGCATCGGCCGATTTCCCAACACCCAGTACCGTATATGGATCGCGCATATTGGAGCCCACTCCGGCGCCCGCCCGTCTTCGATCCTGTCCTGGATCTGGTGGCGCGGGCGCAATGTCTCATCTGGCAATTTGGGGTGCGCCGGAGCCGACCGCAAGCCTGACCGTGTCAGACGGACCCTTGAGCCATCAACCTCGGCGTTGGCGGGCTGGCAAGACCAACCGCAATCGCGAGGCGGTGCAAGACGAGAAGCCCGGCAAATGCCGCAACATTGATGAAGAAGACCCGCGCCACGACCGGCGCAGTGTAAGCCTCGAAGCCGCTGCCCGAAATTGCAGTGACCAGGAAAAGCAGTCCCTCGTAAAGCGCGAAAGCTGCCAAAAACACCGTGCAAGCCGACAGAACACGCCCCATGCCGCTCAGCCGGTCGCGAGCCCATTCAGCGCCAAAAACCGCGGCGACGGAAACAAGGCCCAGCACGCCGCCCCATGCGAATGTGTCGACGGTCAAGGGATAATGGAGCAGGCCGAAACCAATACATTGATTGGTCAGGAAAACAGCGGCGATCAGAAACAGAGCTTCGGCTCGATTTCCGGTCAGCACTGCTATAGCGGCAAAAGCGGCGAGCGGCACAGCGCAAGCCAGACCGAGGCTGAAAGCGACGCTCACAGCAACGAGCGCCAATCCCCACAACAAAGAAGCCCCGGGAACACGCATTTCAGATGAATACCCTCGCATTGTCTTCTCCTTCTCAAGATTGATAGCCTTGTTTCACTCGTGGCGAAACCCTTTGCCAGATCTGTCAAAAGGATCCGGCGCATCGAGCCCGAACCAGCGCGCCCGGAGTTGGTCCCAGAGTTCCAGCCTGGACCAATCCGGCGCTTTCAGAATTTTGTCCGTGTCGGGATTCAAAAACGGATTGGGCAGCAGAATGGTGATCTGCTGCTCTCCCCTGCCGTTAAAAAGACGAAGCCCCCAAGAGACTGGCGTCCCCGCCTTGCACACGCGGCGAAAGAGCTCGGCGCGCGAGGTGCGGCGGTGATGCGCGAGGGCCGATGCGACAGGATGGCTCGGCATGCCCTTGTGCTCACCGATGCACAAATGAAAATGCGGAACCCCGAAAGCGACGGTCAAATAGCCATCGAACATTCCAATGCGCGTAGGCGCCTGCTGAGCCCGCCACTCAAACACCGCGCCCTGGATGATCGGACCGAAAACAATTTCCCGCCAATGGTTTTCGAAGAGATCGCTGAGCAAGCTTTCGAGGCTCATGGAATCCGTTGGAAGCTCAAAGACGTCGATCTGAGCGCCATCGGCGTCGATGATGCGTTCCGACGCATGCGTTGTGCGCGTTTCGACATTCATGCGTCACTCTCCATGTGTTTTCGCCGCAGCACTCGGGCCGCCGAAGGCGACCCTCAAGCCGCCAAACACACCAAGCCCCGGCCGCTGGAAACCGAGCGGATCCTGATAATGCACATTAAGCGCGTTGTTGACGCGCGCGAACGCGGTAACGCCCTGGCCCAAATCATAGGAGGCTGCAAGGTTCACGAGCACATAGGCAGGCGCGGGAATATTGGTTGTGCTGCCGTCGCGGTTGCTGTCGAGCCATGAACCGACATAGATGACTGTCGCGCTGAACTGAGCGGCGTTGGTTACGCGCCAGGTGCCGGAAATGCTCGCCTTGTGTCTCGGCCGGCGCAGAAGCTCGGTCTGCGTAATATCGTTATATACGGCGGTGTAGGTATAATCTGCGCGCAGCGTCAGTCGCGTCCAGGGGTGGAGCGCGATAAAGCTCTCAATGCCTTGCGTCGTCGCCCGCCCCACGTTCACATAAGACGTATAGCTATCGTTGATCTCAATCAGATTTCTGAGATCATTGTGAAAATAGGTGACGCCAAAACGCAGCTTCTCTTTGAAAAGGCCCTGTTCGAATCCGGCATCGTAGCCAAGGCTTTTCTCCGGCTGGAGCGCAGGATTGGCGAAGAAGCCGTACTGCGGATAACTGTTGTAAAGCTCATCGAGGCTGGGCGCCTTGAACCCTGTGCCGAGACTGGCCTTGAGCTTCGTTCCCGTCTCCGGAATGAGAAGAGCCGGAGCCACGCGATAGGTCACGGCGCTGCCGAACTGGCTGTTGTCGTCATAGCGCACGCTGACGGTATTGAAGACCCTTTTGCCAAAACTGGATTGAAGCTGGGCGAAACCCGCCTCGTTGGTCACGCCGGCGAGGATTGGTGAGCTGTTGTCGATCTGGTCGCGTTGATGCTCTGCGCCGATCGTCAGGATTTCGCCGGGCAGAAGCTTGATGTTGCCCTGCCAGTCGAGTTTGACCCTTTCGCCGTTATAAAAGTCAGGAATGGCCGGCGCCGCGTTCGGATCAAGAAACGAACGATTGTACTTCGTATAACCAAGCCCCAGCGTCTGATCGAAACGGCCATTGAAAAGCACCGTGTGTGCGGTCGCGCGCGTGAACAGTTCCTGATTATCGCTGTGGCTCGGGGTCGCTTCCGGCCCGAGATAATCGTCGCTCGTCGAAGCGAGATTCGATTCGAGGTAGCGCGAGACGAAGCCGAGATCGAAATTGTCCGCGATTTTCGCGCCGAGTTTCAGCGAGAATGTCCGATTGTCATATGAATCGCTATTGACAGGGCGTCCCGGAGGCACCAACCCAAAAGGAGTCACCGGCGTGTCGCTCGAATGGAAATGCGCCATGTCGAACGCATAGCTGAGCCAGGAGGCAGAGCCGCTGACGCCGGCGGTCTGGTTGAAGGTGCCGAAGGAGCCTCCTTCAGCCGAACCGTGGAATTGCGCCGGCCCGGAGCCGCTTTTGGTGATGATATTGATGACGCCACCGACGGCGTCAGATCCATAAAGGCCGCTTTGCGGCCCGCGCAGCACTTCGATCCTCTCGATGCCGGAGGTCAATATACTGGAGAAATCGAACGAGCCGTCGGCCGAACTCGGATCGCTGGCATCGATGCCGTCGATCAAGACCTTGGTATCATTGGGATCCGTGCCTCGCATGTAGACGTAGGTCTGGCCGCCGGGACCGCCGGCCTGGACGACATTGAGGCCTGGCACATCCGCGAGAGCATCCGGCAAAGTACGCTCCTGCTTCGCCTCCATATCCGTGCTGGTGATGACGGTGATGCTGCTTGCGATCTCGCTTTCCGGCGTCGGCAGCCGGGTGGCGCTGACCACCACAGGGTCGAGATTGATCGCATCCGGCGCAGCCTCCTGCGCATGCAAACGCGCTGAAGTGGTCAGGACAAAAGCGGAAGACAAGCAAATGGCTCGCGCGGAGAGGCGCGGCAAACGACGAAAAGAACGGGAAACCATAAGGCCTCGCAGCAACGTGACACGTCACTGCGAACCAAAGCAGAAGGCTCAGACTAATTTTTCAGCCTAAGCATCCGTCCCCATTGATGCACCCCGCTCAATGTGTTCGCGTGTGACCACGGCTGACGGCAGGTCTCCTGGCTCACGGGTCTCTGCCTTGCGCCGCCTTCCCGGTTGCCCAGTGGCGTTAATGGCGCGCGGCTCGCCGCTTACAGTTGCGGGGGCAGCCATGGCATCGGCCGAAGCCTCACCATGTTCCCTATTGATCCCCGAAGGGAACCGTCCCACCCAGTGCTAATGATCCGGCCAAGCGGAGTCAACGGCGAAGCTCCCGCAGGAATTTCAGCCCTGCCTGACCGGCTTGACGTCCGTGACCTGCCAGTTGCCAGTCTTGTCGGAGCAGGCGGTCCCTTCAAGCGCCTTGTTGGCCGCAGGCTCGACAAGGGTGGCATGGAAGCCCCGGCACATGCCGGCGGTCCCCGCGAAAGCCTGGCCGACAGCCTTGAAGTTTCCTTTTGCGCCGGAGTCGGGGTTGGCCCAACTCACCGCCGAAACGTTCGTTTCCGCAAGCGCCTTGTCGAAAGCGGGCTTGGCGCGCTGCCAGTCCGCATCATCGAGCCAGCCAGCCAGTTGGAAATTCGGGATGGAGCCGGTTTCATCATCGTGATGGGCCGGCATGAGCGACGCCATAGGCATGGATACCGAGCAGCCGCCAAGCAGCGCGAGGCAGAGGAGCAGCGGCGCGCGCTTGAGCCCCCCACATGACGGATTTCGCCACAAGCCGCCAATCCCTATATAGGAGTGAACTGCGGAGCTCACCTTGTCTTTCGCGTCTGGCAACCGGGCACCTCCATCCTATCGCCATCGGGGTATATTAAATTGAATGAATTAACCGCGCGTGACTTTACCCAGGCTGACGAGCCTTTCGCGCTTTTTTCCACCTGGTATGCCGAAGCTGAGAAAAGCGAGGTAAACGACCCGAGCGCGATGGCGCTGGCGACAGTGGATGCCGACGGCCTGCCAAACGTCCGCATGGTCCTATTGAAAGACGCGGATGTCGATGGGTTTGTCTTCTATAGCAACAACGAAAGCGACAAGGGCATAGAACTCGCAGCGAATATGCGCGCCGCAGCGGTTTTTCATTGGAAATCCCTGCGGCGTCAGGTCCGCATCCGCGGTCCTGTCGAGGAGGTGGATGCGGCAACAGCGGACGCCTATTTCCACAGCCGCCCCTTGCAGAGCCGCATCGGCGCATGGGCCAGCCGCCAGTCGCGCCCTCTCGAAAGCCGCTTTGCTCTGGAAAAGGCGGTCGCCAAATATGCGGCGAAATACGCCTTGTCGGATGTCCCCCGGCCGTCCTATTGGATCGGCTATCGAATCCGCCCGCTGGTGATCGAATTCTGGTCCGACGGGCCGTTCCGCCTGCACGACCGGATCAGGTTTCATCGCGCCTCGCCGGGCGAAGCCTGGCACAAAGAGCGCCTGTTTCCATAAGCGCGCTCACCTTTTCTGCGTTACGATCGCATCCTGCCATGATGCTTGAACCCTCTCCTGCCTCCCGCCCAGCCATAGGCGTCAGCCTCGCGGTTTTCCGCAAAGGGCTCGTGCTTGTCGCAACCCGCATGAAGCCGCCCTTTGTCGGCATATATTCGCTTCCCGGCGGTCATCTCGAAGCCGGCGAAACGCTGGAGGAAGCGGCGTTGCGCGAACTCTATGAAGAAGTCGGCGTCACCGCCCGCGTCATCGCCTTCAATCAGCATGTCGAGACGGTGAGCTGGGACAGCGCGTTGCAATATTCAAAATATTCACGCCATTTCGTGATCGCATCCTTCGTCGGCGAATGGCTGTCGGGCGAACCTCGCCCAGGCCCGGAGGCCGGCGAGGTCAGGTGGGTCGCGCCGCAGGATCTCAAACATCTGCCGACAACGCCGGGCCTCATCCCCGTCGTCGAGGCGGCCAGCAGAATATTCGCGCGGGAAAGCCTCGCATGAACAGCACCGGCTCGCGTCGCTTCATACGGATGCTTGCCGCGGCTATGATTGCCTGCATGAGTTCGGCGCCAGTCTTTGCCGCAACCGCAACAGCGCACCACCCGGCGACGGCTGCGAAAGCCGACAAGCCGCCGGCAACTGACGCGAAGCCCGCCGAACCGCCGCCCGATACCGCAGCGCCGCCCTATGAGCCGCAGTTGCTGCGGCTTTCGGAAATGCTCGGCGCGCTCGCCTATCTACAAGACCTCTGCGACCATCATCAGGGCGATGTCTGGCGCGCGAAAATGGCGGCGCTTCTCGCTGCGGAAGCCAAGACGCCTTTACGGAAAGAGCGTCTTGCAGGCGCCTTCAACCGGGGCTTTCAGGGCTATGCGCTCACCTATCGTCTCTGCACGGCAAACGCGCGGGCGATCATCGGCCGCTTCCTGACCGAATCGCGCCAGATCGCGCATGATGTCGCACATCGCTACGGGCCGAGCTGACAGCGTTTTCAGGCGAAGTGGTTTGCCGTTCGCCTGAAGAAAACGCGTTAGACCGACAGCAATTTTAAATCGCTCTACATTGACGATTGTTTGACTAGATTTACACTTGCGGCGATACGCCAAACTGCCCCGGAAATCAATAAACCCGACAGAAACAGAAAAATTCCCATACCAACCTCTCGGAGCGCCAAGTAAGTACTGCTGATAAACATAATAAAAACTAAGGATTCACAAACGATTATACCATAAATCGGCACCGCTTGAATCAAGAGTGAGCTTTTAGAACGCCCACCAATCAGCCCGGCAACTGATAATATAATCAATAAAAATAACAGTACTCTTGCGGCGGCCCAAACGCCTATGAGATAAGTCCCCATCAAGAGCCACAAATCTGCGAATAAAGAATGCACATAAAATACCTTTAGCCTAAATTTCGTATCATCCTCGCCAGCGGAATTGGCAAAGCTCACTATATCGACAAAAGCACCTATGGCTTCCTTACTTCGCCGTTGGTTCAGACATGTCATAGCGGCACGCTTGGTTAGTATCTCTGAATACTCTCGGATAATCCCACTGCAATCTGGCTGCTGCGGGTCCAGGGACTCCGCCTTGGCGCACCTTGGCACTTGTCGAAATCAAATGAATGTAAATAGAGCTGACTCACAAACCCTGGACGAAGCGCACCGGCTCGCCAAGCGATGGGGCGACCAGCTCGTTCTCCCACATGACGCGTTGGCCGCGGATGATGGTGCCGACCGGCCAGCCGGTGATCTTCATGCCGTCATAAGGCGTCCAGCGGACGCGCGAGGCCATGTCCGCATCACTCATCGTCACGACTTTCTTCAGATCGACGATGGTGAGATCGGCGTCATAACCGACAGCGATCCGTCCCTTTCCGGCAATGCCGAAGAGCCTCAACGGGCCGGCGCTCGTCAGATCGACAAGCCGCAGCAGCGAGAGACGGCCTGCATTCACATAATCGAGCATGATGGGAAGCAGCGTCTGCACGCCGGGCATGCCGGACGGGCTTTGCGGATAAGGCTTCGCCTTTTCTTCCAGCGTATGCGGCGCATGATCGGAACCGAGCACATCGACGATGCCTTCATTGAGCGCCTGCCAGATGCGCTCGCGGTGGCGCGCCGCGCGCACTGGCGGATTCATCTGCAATCGGGTGCCGAGCCGCGCATAATCGTCGGCGCTGAATGTCAGATGTTGCGGCGTGGCCTCGACGCTGGCGAGATCCTTGTTCGCAGCAAGGAGTTCGATCTCCTCCGCCGTCGAAACATGCAGCACATGGACCGCAGCGTGCTTCTCGCGTGCGATGCGCAACAGCCTTTGCGTTGAAATGAGCGCGCTCGCCTCGTCGCGCCATATCGGATGCGAGGACGGATCGCCTTCGACGCGTACCGCCTTACGCTCGTTCAGCCGATATTCGTCTTCCGAATGAAACGCGGCGCGGCGGCGCGTCTTGGCCAGAATGGCGGCAATGCCGGGATCGTCCTCGACAAGCAGCGTGCCGGTCGAAGAGCCCATGAAGACCTTGATGCCCGCCGCACCCGGCAGGCGCTCAAGCTCGGGAACATCATTGGCGTTCTCATGCGTGCCACCGACCCAGAAAGCGAAGTCGCAATGCATGCGATGCAGGCCGCGAGCGACCTTGTCGGCAAGCTCGGACGCGCCCGTCGTCAACGGATTTGTGTTCGGCATCTCGAAGACAGCCGTGACACCGCCCATCACAGCGGCGCGGGAGCCTGACTCGAGGTCCTCCTTGTGCGGAAAACCGGGCTCGCGGAAATGAACCTGGCTGTCGATCACGCCGGGCAGAACATGCAGGCCGGTCGCATCCAGCACCTCTCCTGCCGAGGCGGAGCCGAGATCACCGATCGCTGCGATCTTTCCGGCTGTGACGGCGATGTCCCGCCGGCCGATCCCATCCTGATTGACGACGGTCGAATTTTTTATAATGAGATCAAATGTTTGCGGCATAATTCCCCCGCTTTGCCGCCAGCCGGCGGACCGCTCCAACATGCAAATCGCGGCACTCGGGAATGCCACAGCGCTTCAGCCCTGTCTTTAGCACGTCTTGTCTGCCCGTTGGCAGGTCTTCAGCGTGCCATTTCGTCTGGCTTGTTTGCCTGCGGGAACGGCTTAGATAGGCATCAGCGTCAGGGGCGGCGTGCCCTGCCTCAGAAATCAACTGTCAGGATGCGCAATGGACAAGGGTGCCAGTCTTCTCACCGATCGCGGCGTCATCAAAGTGACGGGCGAAGCAGAGGCTTTTCTCCAGAAGCTCGTCACCAACAACATGCTCGATATGAAACCGGGCGAGGCCCGCTATGCCGGGTTGTTGTCGCCGCAGGGCAAATTGCTGTTTGATTTTCTTATCGTGTCGCTGCCGGAAGGCTCAGGCTATTACTTCGATTGTGTGAAGGCGCAGGCGGCCGATCTCGCCAAGCGCATCAACTTCCACAAAATGCGCGCCAAAATCACCGTCGAGGATGTCTCGGAAAGTCTCGGCGTCGCCGCCTTCTGGGGGCAGGAAGCGCCGCAGGCGGCTGAAGGCATAACGTTCAAGGATCCACGCGCCGACGCGCTGGGTTCTCGGCTCATCGCACCGCATGCTGTTCTGGCGAAGCTCGCTCCTGCGAATGAGCAGGCTTACGAGAATCACCGTATCGCCGCGACCGTCCCAAAGGGCGGCGTTGATTTTATCTATGGCGATACGTTCGTTCACGAAGCAAATTTTGATGCCTTGCACGGAGTTGACTTCAAAAAGGGCTGCTATGTCGGCCAGGAAGTCGTCTCGCGGGTGCATTTTCGCAAAACGGCCCGCAAGCGAATCGTAAAAGTGCATTTCGACGGGCCGCCGCCAGCGCCTGGCAGCGAAATCCTTTACGGCGAAATCGCGATTGGTTCGATTGGCTCGATCTCCGGGTCCGAAGGACTCGTGACGCTGCGGCTCGATCGGCTCGAAGCGGCCCAAGCCGCCGGCGTTCCGCTCAGGGCTGGCGAGGCTACGCTCAATGTCGATGTTCCACCGGAGTTCGTCGCGGCAGCGGCCGGCGTGGAGAGGCTGCTGTAGGCATTCCGTCATTTTACGCGAGCACTTGCCGCTCCTCTCCCCGCGAGCGGGGAGAGGTAAGGTGAGGGGCTGAGTGAGTCGGAATAATCTGCGGCAGTTGGCTCTAAATGGTGCGCGTTGATTGATCGTCGGAGCCAATCACCCGGCCCCTCACCCTAACCCTCTCCCCATCGCTTCGCTTATGGGGAGAGGGGACCGCCGGGCACGCACTCAATCGGCTGGACTCCCCCGATCGATCAGGCTACGCGCCTAGGGATGACCACCGCCTCCGCCCTCGACAAAAAGACTCGCTGCGCATGGCCCGGCGAAGATCCGCTTTACGTCGCCTATCACGACGAGGAATGGGGCGTCCCCGAATGGGATGACCGTGCGCTGTTCGAGAAGCTGATCCTCGATGGCTTTCAGGCGGGTCTTTCCTGGATCACCATTCTGCGCAAACGCGAAGCCTTTCGCAGCGCTTTCAACGGGTTCGAACCGGCAAAGATCGCGCGCTTCAATGAAGCCAAATTGTCGGCGCTGATGCAGGATCAGGGCATCATCCGCAACCGCGCCAAGATCGATGCTTCCGTGGTTTCGGCGCGCGCGTACCTCGACATCATGGAGCACGAGGGGTTCGCGAATTACATCTGGGGCTTCGTCGATGGTGTGCCGCAGCAAAACAGGTTTCGCGCACATGGCGAGATTCCGGCGGAAACCGCCTTGTCGATCCGCCTGTCCAAGGACCTCAAGCAGCGCGGCTTCAAATTCTGCGGACCCACCATCGTTTATGCCTTTTGCCAGGCCGTCGGCATGGTGAACGATCACCTCGTTTCCTGCTACCGCCACAAGGAATGCGCCGCATTGGCGCAAAAGCTACGCTGATGGCCGAGGCACGCGCCTGGGTAAGACTGCTTTCGGGCAAGCGGCTCGATCTACTCAACCCGACACCCTTCGACTGGGATGATGAAGATCTCGCGCTCGGCCTCGCGCGCACCTATCGCTGGGGCGGCCATTCCGCCTGGCCGCTGCCGCTGTCGGTGGCGCAACATTCTTTGCTCGTTTTGCAACTGCGCCGGCTCGCCTTTCCCGAGGCGCACGACAGGCGCGCCGATCTCCGCGAGCTTCTGCATGACGCCGACGAAGGCCTTCTCGGCTTCGATTGCATTTCCGTGCTGAAGCCTTTTTTGGGCGACGCCTACCGGCAACTGGCGGAGCGGCTCGCGAATGTCATCGCACTTCGCTACGGCCTCCCCGCCTGGACGGAGAAGGATCGCGCGCCGCACAAGAAGGCCGACCGGATCGCAGCGGCAAGCGAGGCTGTGCATGTGGTTGGCTGGACCGAGGCGGAAGTGCGCAACGTGCTGCGCATCCCCTTCAAGCCGCTGAAGGAGGATCCGCTCGTCCCCGTCTATAGCGGCGCACCCTGGGAGCCCTGGCCGCCGGGGCTCGCGGCGGATCGCTTTCTCGCCGAGCTTGCTGCGCTGAGCACACCGTCCGTTACATAAGACAAGGGGACAACTCCAGAAATACCAAATACCATTGCCTGCGACGCGATGTTCGGCCATGAAGCGGGCGGATAAAACGTCTATGATTTTCTGTGTTGGAATGCGGCTTGCCGCGCGCGAGGTCTGAACATTTGTCACGAATTCACGTCTGCTCGATTTTCAAGATTGCCGATATCGCGGCATCGACCGGGGCACGTTCACTCATCACGCTGATGAATCAGGACGTCGTCGTTCAACGGCCGGAGGGAATCGCGCCGGAGCGGCATCTCGTCGTCGCGGTCTCCGACATCGCGGATGAAATGGAAGGTTATGTCCTGGCCGCCGACAACCACGTTGCAAGCCTCCTCGATTTCGTGAGGCTCTGGGACCGCGAGCACCCGCTGCTGATTCATTGCTTCGCCGGTGTCAGCCGCTCGACGGCGGCTGCATTCATTTCGGCATGTGCGCTCAACCCTCAGCGCGACGAGAGCGAGATCGCGCAGACGATCCGCCGGTCTTCGCCGACCGCCACGCCCAATCCGAGGCTCGTGGCCGTGGCAGACGATATGCTTGGCCGCAGCGGCCGTATGGTCGCTGCGATCGACAGGATCGGCCGTGGCGAGGATTGCGCCGAAGGCATTCCCTTCGCGCTGGAGCTGCAATAATCCAGGGTTGATTAGCCCCAGCTTGCCGGCATGTGATATAGGTTTCCATCCCCCTTTGAAGCCAAGAGACCCGCTTTGACAGCAGACTCGGACGATGTTGCCACCCTCCCCTTCGAACAGGCGCTGAAAGAACTCGAAGAGGTGGTCGATAAACTGGAGAAAGGCGCGGTGCCGCTCGAAGAGTCGATTGCGATTTACGCGCGCGGCGAAGCGCTCAAAAAGCGTTGCGAGGCGCTATTGAAAAGCGCCGAACAGAGGATCGAAAAAATCACCCTCGGCGCGGATGGAAAACCGACCGGCAGCACGCCGCTCGATGTGGAATGAGGCGGGTTGTCGTCATTGAAAACAGCTTTTGAATACTTCGAGACGCCGCCTCTGGCGGCTTTTCAGCATGAGGAGATATAGGCTCCAAACCCTCACCCTGAGGTGCGTAGCGAAGCGGAGCCTCGAAGGGCGAGGGATCGCTTTCCCGATACTCATATGAAAAGCCCTATCCTTCGAGACGCGCCTTTCAGACGCTCCTCAGGATGAGGGCTTTTTGCCATCAATGACGCTCACGCGGGCCAAACTATCCCGCGATTTTCGAAAAATCCGCAACCTGATGCACGGCGGTGCGCAGCCCGTTGAGCAGGCGCAGCCGGTTGAGGCGCAGCGTCCTGTCTTCGCTGTTGACTGTCACCTTCTCGAAAAAGGAATCAACCGGCGCGCGCAGATTTGACAACGCCTGCATGGCGGTTGCGAAATTTTCGTCAACAATGGCGTGAATCGCTGCGGTTGCAGCGGCCAGAAGCGCCGCGGCAAGATCGCGCTCCTCCTCCATTACAAATCGCTCGGGTGCGAAAGCCTCCTGATAGCTCTTCGCCTCTTCCGCTCCGGCCTTTTTTTCCTCGGCTTTCAGGATATTCGCTGCACGCCGGTAGCCGGCCAGAAGATTGCTGCCATCCTCCGTATCGAGGAACGCGCCGAGCATATCGACGCGCCGCACGATAAGCAGAAGATCGTCCTGTTCACCCAGGCCAAATACGGCATCGATCAGATCATGCCGCGCGCCCTTTTCGCGGAGATAGACTTTCAACCGATCCGCGAAAAAGTTCAAAACGGCATCGGGAAGATCAGGCTTGGCGACCGCACGAACATCGGCGTTGTTCTCGTCCGCGAGGTATCCGTTCAGGGCTCCCTCTGTCAGACCGAGGATCGGCAGCCGCAACTCGTTTTCAAGAATGAGGCGGATGATGCCGAGCGCGGCGCGGCGCAGAGCATAGGGGTCCTTGCTGCCGGTCGGTTTTTCGTCAATTGCGAAAAAGCCCACGAGCGTATCGAACTTGTCGGCGAGCGCGACAGCCATCGCCACGGGCTCAGTCGGGATGCGGTCGTTCGGCCCCTGCGGCTTGTAATGGTCCCCGATCGCGGTCGCGACAGCCTCGGGCTCCCCCTGGGCCAGCGCGTAATATTTGCCCATCAGCCCCTGCAATTCGGGGAATTCGCCGACCATTTCGGAAGTGAGATCGGCCTTGGCGAGTTTCGCCGCGCGTTTCGCAGCCTCAACGTCGGCGCCGATCTGCGGCGCAATCGCGCCAGCGAGTTCGATGAGACGCCTGACCCTTTCGCCCTGCGATCCCAGCTTCTCGTGAAAGACGATGTTTTCAAGCTTTGCGAGGCGATCTTCGAGCTTCACCTGAAGATCGGTGTCGTAGAAGAATTTTGCGTCTGACAATCGCGCGCGGACGACCCTGCCATTGCCGGCAGCGATCGCCTCGCCGCCATCCGAGGCGACAATATTGGCGGTCAGGATGAACTTGTTGGCGAGCGAGCCGGTGTTCGGATCGCGCAACACGAAACATTTTTGATTGGCGCGGATCGTCGCCTGAATCACTTCAGACGGAATGGCGAGGAATTCCGCATCGAATTCGCCGACCAGCACGACAGGCCATTCGACAAGCCCCGCCACTTCCTCAAGCAGTCCCGTATCGACGATGAGCTCAAGACCTTGCGCATAGGCAAGGCTCTGCGCGTCAAAGAGGATGATGTTGCGCCGGCGTTCCGGATCGAGCACGACCCTGGCGCTTTCGAGCGATCTCACATAATCGTCGAAGCGGCGCACTGTGATCGCACCCGGCGCCATGAAGCGATGTCCGTAGGTGACATTGCCAGCGGTGACGCCATCAAGCGAAAACGGGACGATCTGGGTTTCTTCCGTCTCCGGACCGAAGGTCGCGAGAATGCTGTGCAGCGGCCTGATCCAGCGCAGCGCTTCTGGCGCGGCGGACGCACTTCCCCAGCGCATGCTTTTCGGCCACGGGAAATTTTTCAGAAGGCCCGGCAGGATCTCGGACAGCAACTCCGCCGTGCCGCGGCCCGGGCGCTCGATAATCGCGACGTAGAATTCGCCCTTTTTCGGTTCGACTTCGATCTGCGCTTCATCAATCGAATTGAGGCCGGCGCTTTTCAAAAACCCCTGGACCGCTGCCTCGGGCGCGCCGACGCGCGGACCTCTCTTGACCTCGCGGCGGTCCTCCTGACGCTCCGGCAGGCCGGCGATGTGCAGGGCCAGCCGGCGTGGCGTCGCGAAGCTCGCGGCGCCCATATAGCTCAGGCCCTGGTCCGACAGGGCTCCCGTGACCAGACGGCGCAGATCAGCGGCCGCCTGCGCCTGCATGCGGGCTGGAATTTCTTCGGAGAACAGTTCGAGCAGAAAATCGGCCATGATCTCGACTTGGGCGGGCGAACCCGCGGACTATTGAGGCGCTTTCTATAAACGGATGAAGCCAGCAAAGGAATGCTATCCGCCGCCCGCCTCCGTCTTCAGCCACTCCCGGCCGCACGCCTTGGCGAGTTCGCGCACGCGCAGAATATAGCTCTGCCGCTCGGTCACTGAGATCACGCCGCGCGCATCGAGCAGATTGAAGATATGCGATGCCTTGATGCACTGATCGTAGGCCGGCAGCACCATGAGCTGGCGCTCGCCTTGCGCGCCCTTCGCCAAGAGAGATTGGCACTCGGCTTCGGCGTCACGGAAATGCTGGAACAGCGTCTCGACATTGGCGGCCTCGAAATTGTGGCGCGAATATTCCTGCTCGGCCTGCCTGAACACATCGCCGTAGGAAATTCTTTCCGCGCCCTCGCCGCCATTGAAATTCAGATCGAAGACGTTTTCGACGCCCTGCACATACATGGCGAGCCGTTCGAGCCCATAGGTCAATTCACCTGCGACCGGCGCGCATTCGATGCCTGCGACCTGCTGGAAATAGGTAAATTGCGAAACCTCCATCCCGTCGCACCAGCACTCCCAGCCGAGGCCCCAGGCGCCAAGCGTGGGGCTTTCCCAGTCGTCTTCGACGAAACGGATATCGTGCAGATGCGCATCGATGCCGATAGCGGCCAGTGAGCCGAGATAGAGATCCTGCAAATTTTCGGGCGACGGCTTCAGGATGACCTGAAACTGATAATAATGCTGTAGCCGGTTGGGATTTTCGCCATAGCGGCCATCCTTTGGCCGGCGCGAAGGCTGCACATAGGCCGCCCGCCAGGGCCGTGGACCCAGCGCCCGCAGGATGGTCGCGGGATGAAATGTGCCCGCGCCCACCTCCATGTCATAAGGCTGCAACAGAGCGCAGCCTGCCTCAGCCCAGAATTTCTGTAAGGCGAGAATAAGGCCCTGGAAGGAACGGCGCGGATCGAAAACGGCGGGAGCCGAATTCTGCGGTGCAATGGCAGCAGTATTCATGCGCATTGCCTAGCCGAGATCGGCCTGGAACGGAAGATGGAAGACGCGTCCTTCCGTGCTGCCCCACTCGCATAGCGCGAATGCGCATTTGCCCGGCGCGATTCAGCAACCATCTGTCCTTGTGTGAGTTGGGTCCAAAGCGTGTCCGTATGCTGCGGACATTATTACAGAAAGGAGAGCAAGTATGCGGTTGCCACGCAAATTGGGACTCGTCGTCTGCACTATCGCCGGCATGTCGATCGGCGGCATTACTATCGCGCAAGCTGGCCCGCTGACGGGTGCGGCGCAAGCGGCCTCCACGGTCGAAACGACATCGGCTTCACCGCTTCTCATAAAGGCCCATTGGCATCATCGCCATTGGCGCCACCACCACTACTGGCATCATCACCACTACTGGCATCACCACCACCATTGGCATCATCGCTACTGGTGCCACCATCATTGGTGCCATCGCTGGTGATCATGCGTTGCGGCTGTAACCAGTGACATGATGCTTCCAGAACCAACTGCGTGAATGGCGGGCAAAGCCTTCGGGTCTTGCCGGGCGCACCCTGCCGTTCTCTGTAGGATCACCATGCGATCAGCGTCTCGCCGCGATGAAGCGCATCTGCGGCGGGCGTGAATCTGCCGGCCTCATGCAGGACGAGAGGCGGCGCGATGGCGAGCGGGCCACGGCTGCCCTTTCTGGCGCGCAGAAGAATCCGCATGGCGGGTTTGCCGGCTTGCGGATGGATCGGCAGCAGACCTATATCCCCGGCCCGCCGCTGAAGCGCCGCGAGCATCTCCGGCAAGGCATCCGGGCGATGGATCAGGATGAGCTGCCCCCCATCCATCAGCAGCGCGAGGCAGGCGGTGATCCAGCCTTCGAGCGTAGCGCCGTCCGGCATGACATGCGCCGAGCGTTTGCTGGCCTTCGGCGAGGAGCGGACGCGGGCCGCATCAAGAAACGGCGGATTGCTGATGATGAGGGCAGCCGAACCATCCAGAAGACCGGCGGCGGCGCGGCTTTGCGGATCGAGAAGATCCGCCTCATAGACCGAGCCTGACTGGCCGAAACCGTTGACGGTGATATTGGTGCGCGCCAGCGCCGCAAGCGAGGGATCGTTTTCGACGAGGCCGAACGTCAGGCCCGGCCGCAGCGCGGCAAGCGAAAGACCTGCCGCCCCCACCCCTGCGCCAATATCGAGCGCGAGTCCGGAAATGGACTCCGGTGCGGCAGCAGCCAGCAGAATCGCATCGCTGCCAGCCCGATGCCCCTCTGCCGGTTGATGCAAAAGCAGCCGACCGCCGAGAAACGCATCCTGCGTAACAGCCGTGGCGGCCGCTACGGTTTCAGCCATGACTCAATTCCGCGGCAAGCCCCGCATCTTTCAAAGCCCGGCGCGCTGCCGACGCATCGTCACTATGCACGAGCATGCGCCGGGGTAAAAAGCCAAGCGATCCTTCGATCGAACTGGTGAATTGATCCGCGACGAAAACCTTGATTCCCAGTCCGGCGAGGATCGCCTCGACTGCCGAAATCAACACCAGATCATTGGTCCGCAAAAGTTCGATCATAAGCAATCCCGGAGGCTTGGCTGCGAGCACACTATCCTAAAGCCGTTTCGCTTCAGATGGAATTGGAACGCTTCCCCGGCATTTTCATCAGGCAAATCGAAAGCCATCCCCCGAAACCGCTGCAAGCGATGCCGCTGGGGCAAAATGTCCTGCCACGGCCAGCCTGCCGCCGGTCAGTTGCGGAGAGGCCGCTCCCGTCCTAGTTTCCATATGGGAAAGCGCACAGGGTCGAAAGGCCGATGTGCGCATCTTTCCTATTATGGGCATCTTCTCGCGCGGGGAGGATGGCCGCGGCATCCAAACGGATGCCGGCAAGATCATCGTGCCAGCCGGAGGCGGGAAGCTTGGGCGTCGTCATCCCTCTTGAAGAAGTCACGCCGGAACGCCGTGTCGAAGCGCTGACGAGTCTCGTCGCCGCCGATATGGAGCGGGTCAATCAGGCGATCCTCGGCCGCGCGGCGTCGCATGTGACGATGATCCCCGACATCGCGAACCACCTCATTTCCTCGGGCGGCAAACGCCTGCGGCCGATGCTGACTTTGGCGAGCGCAGGGCTCTGCGCCTATGAGGGCAGCGGCCATATCAAGCTGGCTGCTGCTGTCGAATTCATGCACACAGCCACGCTCCTGCATGACGATGTCGTTGACGGAAGCGACATGCGGCGCGGCAAGCTCGCGGCCCGCATGCTCTGGGGCAATGAGGCAAGTGTTCTGGTCGGCGATTTTCTGCTCGGCCAGGCCTTCAAGATGATGGTCGAGGTCGGCTCTCTCGCCTGTCTCGATGTTCTCTCGTCCGCCGCTGTGGTGATCGCCGAAGGCGAAGTCATGCAGCTCTCTGCCGCGAAAGACATGCAGACAAGCGAGGACGATTACCTCGCCGTCATCAGGGCGAAGACGGCGGCCCTGTTCGGCGCGGCCTGCGAGGTCGGCGTGATTCTCGGGCAGCGGCCAAAGGCGGAAATCGCCGCCTGCCGCAGCTATGGCATGAACCTCGGTATCTCCTTTCAGCTTATCGACGATGCCCTCGATTACGGCGGAACCTCCGCCAAGCTCGGCAAAAATGTCGGCGATGACTTCCGCGAGGGCAAGGTCACCCTGCCCGTTGTGCTCGCCTTCCGCCGCGGCTCTGAAAAAGAACGCGCCTTCTGGCGCCGCACGCTCGAACGCGGGGAGACAGGCGAAGGCGATCTCGAAACTGCGATCGCATCGATGCACGCCCATCGCGCGCTCGAAGATACGGTGGAGCGCGCCCGCCATTATGGCGCGATGGCGCGCGACGCGCTGGAACTCTTCCCCGCCTCAGCCTGGAAGACGGCGCTGATCGAAGTCGTCGATTTCTGCATCGAGCGGGTGCATTGAATCGCTATGGCGAAAGGCTTGAGTGAGGCGGCGCGTAAGGCGCTGGCGGCAACGGACTGGCGCAAAATGGACGCGATGACGGACGCGGACATTACTCGTCAGATCGCGTCCAATCCTGACGCCGCACCCGACATGGCCCCTGAAATTGATGTGCGCGCCATCCGGCGCGCGGCTGGCATGACGCAAGTCGAGTTCGCCGCTGTCTATGACTTCAGCATCCGAACCGTGCAGGAATGGGAGCGCGGCGCCAAAAAGCCGAGCGGTCCCACACGGACTCTGCTACGCGCCATCAAAGCTGACCCCGACGGCCTGCGGAAAGCCCTTGCCCGCGCGTAGACGCGGCAACCGTGTATGCCCGTCGCGGGCTGGAACTCTTCCCTGCATCGTCACGGAAGACGGCGCTGATCGGGGTCGCCGACTGCATTGAGCGGGTGCATTGACGAACGTCATTGCGAGGAGCGAAGCGACAAAGCAATCCAGTTCCGCCCGTTTGGATTGCTTCGCTGCGCTCGCAATGACGACGCATATTACGCGCGGACATGGCTCGTTCTCTGGCTTTATTGAATGCCAAATCACAGCCCCGCATCGTAATCGAAGCTGCCTTTCGTCGGATGATGCCCGGCGTTCCAGCGCAGCATACCGCCCGCAAGATTCGCGACCTTGTCGAAGCCCTTGTGCTGCAAGATCACAGTCGCCTGCGCCGAGCGCCCGCCGGCGCGGCAGACCGTCACGATCGGCTTTTCTTTCGATAATTCGCCGGACCGCTCGCCGAGTTGCGCGAGAGGAATAGCGATCGCCTTGTCTATCGCGCCAAGTGGCCCGATCACTTCATCGGGCTCGCGCACGTCAAGGATCTGAACCGCGCCCGCATGTTCTTCGAGCCACTGCGGCTCGACCTCCCATATGCCGGCGAAGGTAAGATTCAGCGGAGCCCAATCGGGATCAGCCTGTACGGCATCGTTCTGCGGCCGTCCGCAACGCAAATTGGCGGGCAGCGCAATGTCGATCTGCTTTGGATGCGGCAATCCGAGATTGGCCAAATATCCAGTGAAATCGGATTCGCTCAGCGCGCCGCCGATGCGCGGATTGTAACGCTTCTCTTCATCGACCGAAGTAACCGTCGCTCCGCGATAGTCGTGACCGGGAAACAGAAGACAATGCTCCGGCAGCGTGAAGATCTGCTCCTTGATCGAATGATAAAGATGTCCGGCGTCGCCCTGCTGAAAGTCGGTTCGCCCGCAGCCGCGAATGAGGATCGCATCGCCCGTAAAAGCGCGCGTATGATCGTCGAGAACATAAGTGAGGCAGCCATCGGTATGGCCCGGCGTGGCGCGGACTTCCAGCGAGCGCGCGCCGAAAGTCACAACATCGCCATGCTGAAGCAGGCGGTCCGCGCCTTCCGCACCGCCAGCGGCGGCAATGGCGATGCGGCTGCCGAGCCTCTGCTTCAAGAGCCATGCGCCGGTGACGTGATCGGCATGGACATGCGTATCGAGCGTCCAGAGCAGATCGAGCCCGAGTTCATGGATGAAGGAGGCGTCGCGCCGCGCCTGTTCGAAGACAGGATCGATGAGCACGCAGGCGCGCGAGTCAGAATCCGCCAAGAGATAGGTGTAAGTCGAGGATTGCGCATCGAACATCTGGCGAAAGATGAGCATGGCGTCGGGCCTCCTAAAGCGTTTTCAAGCGAAGTGGCTTCCTGTTCGCGTGAAGAAAACGCGTCAAAACGCATATTATTGGAGCAGCGGTAGCGCTGCTTCCGCAGATCAGTCTCATCTATCTAGGGCCAAGACCCAACTAATTTAGTGATTGGGCACTTTCCTTCTCTCTGTGGGAAGGGTTGCTGCACGCGGTCTCAAGCCGCTGTCCTCAATTCAGGACCGCCGCCTTTACCCACCAGCCGGGATGCGCCTGCACGATCGCGCGCCGCGCCCGCATCGTCGCGCGGCGATCCCCGAACAGGGCAAAGCAGGTCGCGCCGGAACCGGACATCCGCGCCAGCCGGCAGCCGGGAGCCGCGGCCAGAATATTCAGAACATCGCCGATGACGGGGACGAGCACGATCGCTGCATCCTCCATATCGTTGCGGCCTCTCTTCACGGCTGCGATGAGCGCCGCGGCGTCTGTGCCGCTCTCGATTGCCGGATGACTGCCGAAGCCTGTTTCGCTGCCGGGCGCAATATTCATCCGCACGAAAACGTCTTTCGTCGCAAGCGCCTGCCGCGGATTGACGATCAGCGCGAACAGCGGCGGCAGGCGCAGAACCGGCCCGAGCTTATCGCCGATGCCAGTCATCATCCGGGCTCTCGCGGCAAGGCAGACCGGGACATCGGCGCCCGTCGCCGCCGCGGCCTGCATGAGACGCGGATCATCGAGCGGCAGATCATTGGCCCGCGCCAGAAGGCGCAATGCCGCCGCAGCATCGGAAGAGCCGCCGCCGATGCCGGCGGCTACCGGCAGCGTCTTGTTGAGGCAAAAGGCGCCGAGCTTCAGATTATCGACCCGTTCGGCGAGATTGCGCGCGGCCCTGAAGACGAGATTATCCTGCGGATCCCCCGCCTCACCTGCCGTCGGGCCATCTACGGACAGTGTCAGCTTGCTGCCGGGATCGAAGGACAGGACATCGCCGCTGCGCGAAAAGGCGACGAGGCTTTCGAGCGAGTGATAGCCGTCCGCGCGCCGGCCTATGACATGCAGCGTAAAATTGATCTTGGCGGGGGCGCGTTCTGTCAGCAGCAAGGGCACGGTCGAAGCAAAGGGGCGAAAGCCGGACGTGCCGGCGGCTCGAAAAGCTTTGGCGCGGGAAAACCGAAAAACTGTCAGCCGCCGCTCTTGGCCGGCGCCGCTTCCGCCGCGGCGGGTTTATTCGCCGAATCCAGCCCGTGCGCGATTTTTTGCAGAATTTTCGGCAATTCCTCCGCGTCAGGCTTCATGTCGCGCGCATGGTTCCACTGGAAATGCGCTTCGAGCTTGCGGCCGACGCGCCAGTAGGCATCGCCCAGATGCTCATTGATCACGGGATCGGCCGGCTTGAGATCGACTGCGCGCTCCAGTTCCTTCACGGCGTCATCGTAATGGCCGAGCTTGTAATCCGCCCAGCCAAGACTGTCGACGATGTAGCCATCCGTCGGGCGCAGCTCCACCGCGAGTTTCAGCATCGGCAGCGCTTCCTTCAGATGGATGCCCTTGTCGACCCAACTGAAAGCCAGATAGTTCAAAACCAGCGGCTGATCGGGATTGAGTTTCAGCGCGTGCTGGAAATCCGCCTCCGCAGGCGGCCATTCCTTGTTCCGCTCATAGGCGATGCCGCGGAAATAATAGAGCGGCCAATTCGCCTTTTCCGGCTTCTTCGAATGCGCGATCGCCTTCGTATAGGCGTCGATCGCTTCGGGATAATGCTTTTGCGCGCGCTCCAGATTGCCCAGGGCTGTCAGTGCATCCTCATTGTCGGGATGGTCCGTTATGATGTCTCCCAGAGCTCTGGCTGCCTTGTCGGTCTGGCCGAGCTTTGCGAGAACTTCCGCGGTTTCGATATCCGCCGTCAGGCGCAACGGATCGCTGTCCGGCACTGACTGATAGATGTCGATCGCCGTTTCGAGTTGCTTCAGACGCTCATAGAGATCGCCGAGCGTCAGCGTGGCGAGGCTGTTGTTTGGATCGAGGTAAAGCGACAGCCGCAGATAGATCAGCGCGGCAAGATCATCGCCCTGGCGACCACCCGCGGCACCCAGCCCGTAAAGAACTTCCGCCGCCCCCTGCTCCGGCGTCCGCACGATCGGTTCGAGCCTCTTGCCATCGTTGAGCGCTTTCAGCGCGGCCTCGACTGTCGGATGGTTCGGCAAAATCTGATCGAAGGCCTGATAGACCTTGATCGCTTCATCCTTCTTGCCATGCCGGCACAGGAACCGCCCATAGGCATCGACGAGGCGGAGGGTATTCTTGTCGGTCTTGTATGCCGCCTTGAAAGCCCGCGTCGCGACCGGAACATTATTGCCGAGATCGGCGATCAGGGCCTTGTGATATTCGCGGAAGATCGCAAAGCCGGGATCATTCAGCTTGTCGAGGACGTCGAGCGCTTTCCTGTAGTCGCGGTTGCCGGCATAGGTCCAAGCCGACAAAAGGGTTGCGGTGAGATCGTGCTCCTGCCCCACGCCGCCGCGCGTGAATTGCGCCCGCGCCGCCGAATATCTGCGGGCCTTGACGGCCCGGACCCCGATCGCGAGATGCGCAAGAGTGTTGTGCGGATCGCGCGCGAGAAGCCGCTCGGCGAGGCCGAATGCCTCCTGCATATTGCCGTTTGAAACCGCGGCGACGAAGGTGCGCTCAAGCAATTGCTGATTGTGCGGATCGAAGCGCAATGCCTCGCCGAAGAAGGTTGCGGCAGCGCCGGTATCGCGATCATCGCCGGCAATGAGAGCGGCGAGATAATTGCCTGCCGGGCTGTCGCCGACCTCGAAAGGCGTCGCAACCGAAAAGTTCTCATGCTCACGCGCCGCGGCAGGCATGCTCACGAGAGAAGCAGCAATCGAGGAGACGCAAAGGAGAGCGGCGGCGCGAAGGCCAGCGCGGGAAGCGGGACGAGGCGAGGACAAGCGCTGATTCTCCAGAACAATCTTGAATTTCATGGACATGGAATATCTCGCAGAAATTTTGGGAGCGCTCAGGATCCGCATCGCTCTCGATCAGGAGTGTCGTACAGGCAAGCGTTTCAGGCAGGCAAGAATATTCCGTCTGGAATTATCCGAAAGCGGGAGATCGCCGCCAGCCTCCGTCGGGGAAAACTCTTATCCCAAAGAAGCCCTCGCTCCTATAGAGCCGTTCCGGTTCTGATGGAATCAGAACCGAGGCTCTAGTTATTTGTTCTGACGCGTTTTCTTAACGCGAACCGGAAGCCGCTTCGCTCGAAAACGCTCTAGCGAAGCGGTTGCGCCTCACGGGAGCGGCAAAGCCAGGCCGAATCAGAATGGCAGCAAAAAGGGACGCGCACCTGCCATTGGCGCCGCGCGGAAAATCGCAAGAACCGCGTCATAGTGAGACAGAAAATGGCGGTTTTGCGTTGTTGCGCCGGACGCGACTGAATTCACGTCTGCCCGGGGCGTAATTCGTAAAATATGTGGTGGCCGATCGTATCCATACGTTTCAAATGCCGCGCCCAGCGGGGGCGCACATAATCGGCGTGATAATGCGTCGCCGCGCCGACGTCGGCCACATAGGTTTTTCCGTCGGAGACGGCATTGGCGATTCGCACAGCCCTGCGCCAGGCGTCCGGCTCGGTGATCCGCAAAGAGCGCCCTTCGCAGGCAAAGGAAAACTGGCAGGCGCGATAATGGCTGCGGTTCTGGAAGACAACGCCGCAGATTGTCGATGGGTAAAGCCCGCTCGAAACCCGGTTGAGCACAACCTGCGCCACTGCTGCCTGCCCCTCAGGCGGCTCGCCGCGCGCCTCGAAATAAATCGCTTCAGCCAGACAGTGCATTTCGCGCCTGGCATGATCCTGACCGACCAGCGCGGCATATTTCGGCCGATCGGCGGGCACCACCGTCGTATCTTTCGGCTCTGTTCCCGCATAAACCTCGATCGGCGTCGCATCGGCAGGCGCAGGCGTCGTCGAAGCGAGCCTTGTGGCGAGCGGCACGGCAGGGGTCGCACCTTGCATCAGCCGTTCGTTGATTGCCGCAGGCCGCATCGTAATCAACGATACGCCGCCTTGTTGTGGTGATGCCGATGAAGACGAATGAGCGGTCGTCGGGCTCTCGCCTTCAGGCCACGGCTCGAAGCTGGAGGCGCTGTCCGGCCCGCCTGTCGCGTTTTCCCTGGCAGAGAAGGCGCTGAGCGGCCAGAGGTCATCGCGGGTGAACATCAGATCCGCCATCCGCATATGGGCAAGGCCGCTGTGGCGCAATTCGCTGTCGAAGGTCGGGCGCAAGCCGACAAACGGATCGCCCTTGTGTGTCCGGTCGATCTCCGGCGGCAGCTTCGCCACGATGCCGGGCACCTTGTTCTTGAAGGCGATGCGCGGCTCTTTCTCATCGGAAGGCAGATTGAACGCGTCTGGCGGTCCGAGTTCAAGCCGCGCCTGTTCAATCCGGGGCCGTGGCTGCTCTCCGATGAGTCTGAGCGTCGGGCCGCCGCTGTCCGCGGGTACGAGATCGATTGGCTGGATGATTGCTTGAAAGCGCGCCGCAGCGACGGTCGCGCCGAAACTCGAATCCTGGCCGGCATCGGCCGAGATCGACACGACAAGCCCGACGCCTATGCACCAGGGGGCCACAACGCCCAACGCCCAACTGATACGGAACAAACCAGACAGCACGCGACACCCCACACGCGGACGACGGTGTGTCTAAAAGATCACAGGCTCCGTCTCATCGTCCCTATGGGATGGTTATCGCCTCTTAAGCTAAAAGAGGCGTTTACGAATAAAATTGTCGATGCGTTTCAGAATGGTACTAACCCGGTCGCCTGTGGCGGAGCGCCGCCTGCGCGGCGGCAAGCCGCGCGATCGGCACGCGGAACGGCGAGCAGGAAATATAGGTCAGCCCGATCTTCTCAAAAAAATCGATCGAGGCCGGATCGCCGCCGTGCTCTCCGCAAACTCCGAGCTTGATCTCGGGACGCGTCTCGCGCCCCCGGTTGACGCCGATCTCGATGAGTTCGCCGATGCCTTCCTCATCGATACATACGAAAGGATCCTTCGAAAGAACGCCTCGCTCCTCGTAAGTCCCCAGGAATGAACCAGCATCGTCGCGTGAGATGCCGAGACCCGTCTGGGTGAGATCGTTGGTGCCGAAGGAAAAGAACTCGGCGGTTTCCGCAATTCTGCCCGCTTGCAGGCAGGCGCGCGGAAGTTCGATCATCGTTCCGACCGTATAGGGAATGGTCTCGCCGGTTTCGGAAGCGACGGCAGCGGCCATTGCATCGATGTCGGCCTTGATGAGATCGAGCTCCCTTTTGGTAACGATCAGGGGCACCATGATTTCAGGATGCGGCATCGCGCCGGTCTTCTTTTTGGCCGCGACTGCGCCCTCGAAGATCGCACGCGCCTGCATTTGCGCAATCTCCGGAAAAGCGATCGCGAGGCGGCAGCCGCGGAAGCCGAGCATGGGGTTGAACTCGTGCAGTTCCGTGGCGCGCCGCTCCAACTGCTCGGCCGGCACGCCCATCGCGGCGGAGACTTCGGCTATTTCCTCCTGCGTATGTGGCAAGAACTCGTGCAAAGGCGGATCGAGCAGCCGTATCGTCACCGGAAGGCCCGCCATGATCTCGAACAGCGCTGCGAAATCGTCGCGCTGGATCGGCAGCAACCTTGCCAGCGCCGCGCGGCGGCCCACTTCATCCTCGGCGAGAATCATCTCCCGGACGGCAATGATGCGGTCAGCCTCGAAGAACATATGCTCGGTGCGGGAAAGACCGATGCCCTCGGCGCCGAAATTCCGCGCCATGCGCGCGTCCATTGGGGTCTCGGCATTAGCGCGCACGCCCATGCGGCGGACCTTGTCGGCCCATTCCATGACGAGCGCGAATTCGCCGGAAAGCTCCGGTTGCACCATCGCAACCTCGCCTTCGATTACCTGCCCCGTTCCGCCATCAATGGTGATGACGTCGCCAGCGTTAAAAACCTTTCCGCCGATGCCCATGGTCGCCTTGTCGTAATCGACCGCGAGAGAGCCAGCGCCGGTCACGCACGGCTTGCCCATGCCACGCGCCACGACAGCCGCATGCGATGTCATGCCGCCGCGCGTCGTCAGAATGCCCTCGGCGACGTGCATGCCGTGAATATCTTCGGGGCTTGTCTCGATGCGGACGAGGATGACCTTCCGGCCGTTGCGGTGCATCTCTTCGGCCTCGTCGGCACTGAAAACAATCTCGCCACAGGCTGCCCCCGGCGAGGCCGGCAGGCCGGTCGCCAATACCTTGCGATCCACGTCCTGATCGAGGGTGGGATGCAGAAGCTGATCGAGCGAGGCGGGATCCGTCCGCAGAACCGCATCCTCCTGCGAGATCAGCCCCTCCGTCGCCATATCGACAGCGATGCGCAGCGCCGCCTTCGCCGTGCGTTTGCCAGAGCGCGTTTGCAACATCCAGAGTTTGCCGCGCTCGACGGTAAACTCCATGTCCTGCATGTCGCGGTAATGCCGTTCGAGAAGCTGCGTTATGCGGACAAAATCGGCATAGACGTCCGGCAGCGCCGTTTCCATCGATGGCTTGTCGGAGCCGGCCGCGAGTCGCCCCACCTCGGCCACGTTCTGCGGCGTCCGGATGCCCGCGACGACATCTTCGCCCTGGGCATTAATCAGAAATTCACCATAGAGCTCTTTTGCGCCGGTCGAGGGATTGCGGGTAAACGCGACGCCGGTCGCCGAGGTCTCGCCCATATTGCCGAAGACCATCGCCTGCACCGTCACCGCCGTTCCCCAGCTTTCGGGAATATCGTGGAGACGGCGATAGATGATCGCGCGCTGATTGAGCCAGGAGCCGAAGACCGCCGCGATGGCTCCCCAAAGCTGCGCATGCGGATCCTGTGGGAAGGGTGCGCCACGCACCTCCTCGACCTTCTGCTTGAAGGCGCCGATCATCACCTGCCAATCTTCAGCCGTCAGTTCAGTGTCGAGCAGCAGGCCCTTGCTTTCCTTGAATTGTTCGAGAATGTCCTCGAACACATGATGCTTCACACCCAGCACGACATCCGAATACATCTGGATGAAACGGCGATAGGAGTCATAGGCAAAACGGCGGTCGCCGGCGTTCCTGGCGAGCGCATCGACCGTCTCGTCGTTGAGGCCGAGATTCAGCACCGTGTCCATCATGCCGGGCATCGAGGCGCGTGCGCCTGAGCGCACCGCCACCAGCAAGGGATTTTCGGGATCGCCGAATTTGCAGCCGGTAAGCTCACTGACGTGCAACAGAGCCGCCTCCACCTGCCCGGCCAAGTCCGGCGGGTAACTTTTGGCGTTGGCGTAGAAAAAGGAGCAGACCTCGGTCGTGATGGTGAAGCCCGGCGGCACAGGAAGGCCGAGGTTCGCCATCTCGGCCAGATTGGCGCCCTTGCCGCCGAGAAGGTCGCGCATCCGGCTCGCGCCTTCCGCCTTCCCGTCACCGAATGTGTAGACCCATTTCGTCATCTGGCCTGATCCTGTGGCGTTTTCGCGCGAAACGGCTTTTGGCTTGCGTCGAGAAAGCGCGTCAAAACAAGTAAATAGAGTTGCGGTTTGAATTCGCCAAAAAAAGCTCTCAGCCCCGGCGGGAATCCGCGTGCCATTGATAGCATCAATGAGGCTGGCGCGTGCGGCAGAATGCACCGCAACAAAAAGACGCCGCGACAAGGACGCTAAAGAAGGGTAGCCCAACAGAAGTCAATTCGGCCGGAGAGCCGTGGGCAAACCATTTCCGCGACCTATATAGCTTTCCAGCCACCGAAGGCTTTGCAAGTTTGGGATTCAGCCGGGCGTTCTTAGGGAGCGCCAGGAGTGACAGGCTTATTCTATGGCGTTTGGCGGAATGTTCGGCTATTGTACCCCTCTCGGAACAGGCTCGACCGTGCCTATGGGCGTGGCGTCCTGGGTTCCGTCCTGGAATGACGCTTACCGCATCGGGCAATGCCTGAGGACGCCAGGCCGAACGCCGCAACCTGAATGTTCCGGAAAATAATGAATTTTCGGATGAGAAGGATGCTCCACACCCGGCAGGCCGGGGAAGGATTTGGGATTGCATTTCGATTTTTTTGCAGCGGGCCACGAACGCATTCGCGCCTGAAGTCATTAAGCTAGGTTCAAGAGATCTTTGCTCGAACAAGATCCAGACATCGACGAGGTAGTTGTGACGACATCGAAGACCCCTCTTCTGGACACGATAACGACGCCAGCCGATCTGCGCCGCCTGCCGGAGTCCAATCTCGCGCAGGTCGCGGCTGAATTGCGGCACGAGACGATCGACGCAGTTTCCGTCACCGGTGGTCATCTTGGTGCGGGGCTCGGCGTGGTCGAGTTGACCGTTGCCTTGCATTACATTTTTGATACGCCGCGCGACCGAGTGATCTGGGATGTCGGCCATCAGGCCTATCCTCACAAGATTTTGACGGGCAGACGCGACCGGATCCGCACTTTGCGCAAGGGCGACGGCCTGTCCGGCTTCACCAAAAGGTCGGAGAGTGAATACGACCCCTTCGGCGCCGCGCATTCGTCCACCTCGATTTCGGCGGGCCTCGGCATGGCCGTCGCGAGCACGCTTTCCGGCACGCCAAACAATGTGATCGCCGTCATCGGCGATGGCGCCATGTCGGCCGGCATGGCCTATGAAGCGATGAACAATGCCGGCGCAATGCACTCGCGGCTGATCGTCATCCTCAACGATAATGAAATGTCGATCGCGCCGCCCGCAGGCGCCTTGTCAGCCTATCTCGCACGTCTCGTTTCGGGCGGCGCCTACCGCACGGTGCGCGAAACCGCCAAGCAGCTCGGCAGACACCTGCCGAAGTTCATCTACGATCGTGCCCGCAAGACCGAAGAATTCGCCCGGAACTTCTGGGCCGGCGGCACCATGTTCGAGGAGTTGGGCTTCTACTACGTCGGCCCGATCGACGGGCATAATCTCGACCATCTGCTGCCCGTCCTCAAGAACGTCCGCGATTTCGAGACAGGCCCGATCCTCGTCCATGTCGTAACCCAGAAGGGCAAGGGCTACGCGCCAGCCGAAGCGGCGAGCGACAAGCATCATGCCGTCAGTATGTTCGATGTCGTGACCGGCGCGCAGGTAAAACCGAAGGCGAATGCGCCGAGCTACACACGCGTCTTTGCCGACACGCTGGTGAAGGAAGCCGAGCGCGACGACAAGATCGTCGCGATCACCGCTGCGATGCCCTCGGGCACCGGCCTCGATATTTTCGAAAAGGCCTTCCCGGAGCGCACCTTCGATGTCGGCATCGCCGAACAGCATGCGGTGACATTCGCCGCCGGTCTGGCGACCGAAGGGTTCAAGCCTTTCTGCGCCATCTACTCGACCTTCCTGCAACGCGGCTACGATCAGGTCGTCCACGACGTCGCGATCCAGAAATTGCCGGTGCGCTTCGCTATCGACCGTGCCGGGCTGGTCGGGGCCGACGGCGCAACGCACGCAGGTTCTTTCGATGTCTCCTATCTTGGCATATTGCCCGGCATGGTGGTGATGGCCGCCGCCGACGAGGCGGAGCTTGTGCATATGGTCGCGACCGCCGTCGCCTATAACGACGGCCCGATCGCCTTCCGTTATCCGCGTGGCGAAGGCGTCGGCGTCGATCTGCCATCCCGGGGTGAGATTCTCCCGATCGGACGCGGTCGCGTGCTGCGCGAAGGCAATACCGTTGCCCTGCTCTCTTTCGGAACACGCCTCGCAGAGACGCTGAAAGCGGCGGAAGATCTCGCCATGCGGGGAATTTCGGCGACCGTCGCCGATGCGCGCTTCGCCAAGCCGCTCGATCTCGATCTCATCCGCCGCCTTGTGCAGCACCATGAGGCGCTGATCACCATCGAGGAAGGCACAGTGGGCGGCTTCGGCTCGTTCGTCGCGCAGGCGTTGCTCGAGGAAGGCTTGCTCGATAGCCGTAGCGCGCGCGGCTTCAAGTTGCGTTCGATGGTGCTGCCGGATGAGTTCTACGATCAAGACAAGCCGGAGAAGCTCTATGCCCGCGCGGGTCTTGATGCGAAGGGCATCGTCGCCAAAGTGCTGGCGACCCTTGGGCGCGAAAAGGATGCGGCGCGCAGCATGATCGCCTGATCGAAGCTCGCGCAGCGCGCCCGCCGATGCTCATCAGAGGCGTCAAAATAGCCTTCGTCGCTTTTGTCGGCGTCTTCGGTCTCCTGACCGGCGCCGACAATATCATCGACTACCCTCTGAATTTCGAGGCAGTCCGGCATGTTCTGGCGATGGACACAATCCATCGGCCGAGTCCGCTGATGGCGCGCGCCATCACCAGCCCCGAACTTCAACACATCGCTTACTGGATCATCATCGCTGCCGAGCTTCTTTACGGTGCGCTCTGTCTTTTTGGAGCGCTCCGATTGTGTTTTTCGTGGCGAAATAATGACAACTCTTTCAATGCCGCAAAGTCGCTCGCCACGCTCGGGCTCGCTCTCGGCTTCGCGCTTTATTTTTTCGGCTTTCTCATCATCGCAGGCGAATGGTTTCAAATGTGGCAATCGCCACAATGGAACGCGCAGGCCTCGGCCTTCCGCTGCCTCGCATCGTTCGCAATAATATTGATTATTCTTCACCTGCCGGAACCTGAGCGCGACAGATAGGTTCCGCAATTCGACATAATGCGCTGTCAAAAATGTCGGCGTAGCCGATCAACAACAAAGGCGAGTCTTAACATGCCGAATTGCTACTCAAAAAAACTCATCTGTTCTTCGTCGTTTATGGTTCTTCTTGGCTTTGCGACGCTTTCCATTGCTCCAGCGCAAGCGCAAACAGTAGCATGTCAGCCACCTGTGGTGGTCAGTTCAGCACCGCCGCCCCTGCCGGTGTATGAACAGCCGCCGCTGCCCGGGCCAGGCTATGTCTGGACACCCGGATATTGGTCGTGGAGCTACGATGACGAAGATTATTATTGGGTTCCGGGCACTTGGGTCGAACCGCCCCGTGCCGGGCTTTTGTGGACGCCTGGTTATTGGGGCTGGGCTGGCGGCTCATATCTCTTCCATCACGGCTATTGGGGAACGCGCGTCGGCTATTATGGCGGCATTCATTATGGCCACGGCTACACCGGTGAGGGCTATGAAGGCGGCCGTTGGCGCGACGGACATTTCTTCTACAACCGCTCCGTGACCAACATCACGACAAAGAACATCACCAATGTTTACGAGAAGACGGTAATTGTGAATCGCAACGTGAACCGCGTCAGTTTCAACGGCGGCAACGGCGGCACAAAAGCCCGTGAGACAAAAGAGCAGCGGACATTCGCAAGGCAACAGCACTTTGCGCCGACGGTGGTTCAGGAGAAGAACGTCACCGCCGCCAGGAACGATAAATCGCTCTCCAACAAAGCCAATCACGGCAGGCCGCCTGTCGCTGCAACCGCACATCCGGCGCAGTTCAAGGGAACAGGCGTTGTGCCTTCGCGCCACGAAGGCGAAGCAAATCCCGCAAACGGCGCTCATCCCGAATCGATGAAACCGGGAATGACAAAGCCGGGAGCGGCCCAGCCGGGAACGATAAAGCCAGAAGGCCGGGGGCACGGCGCGGCCACCCCCGAAAGCGGACAGCACGGCGTGCCGAATTCTCAAAATGGGCGGCATGAACAAAACGGGCAGCATAATATGATGAAGCCCGGAGAAAAAACCGCCCCGGGAAATCAGCAGGGCAAGCCGGCGATGACGCCGGAGCATCGGGGCGCTAACGGACAGCATCCGGGCGCCAATGAAAAGATGCGGGGACATGGTGCTGTCGGAGGAAACAAACCAGCGGCCACCCCGCACGAAAAGCCCGGGATGAGGGGCGGCAATGCGAATCCCGCGATGCGGCAGGAGCGTCCATCTGCGCAGCCCGCCGGGCGACATGCCGCGCCCAACCATGCCCAACCAAGGCCGCAAGGAGAGCGTCCTGCTCCAGGGCGCCAGGCACCGATGCAGATGCAGCACCGCCAGGCGCCTGCCCAGATGCAGCGACACGAGCCGAACCATCCGCCTGCCGCGCCGCATAACGGCGGCGAGCGCGGGCGTCCGCAGGCGCATGGCCCTGCCAATGCGCATCCGAATCAGGGTGGCGGCCATCGCGGCGAGGACAAGCGGGACGAAAGGCGATGATCTTCCGTCACAGTCGCGCGGATCATAAGGGCCGTAATGCCCGTCTCTGAGTCCACGCCTTATCAACGTGCCGACCGCGCTCTCGTAGAGCGCGGTCTTTTCGAAAGCCGCGCCAAAGCGCGGGAGGCGATCGAGGCAGGCCTCGTCAGCATCGAAGGCCGCGTTCTTTTGAAAGCCTCGGCTCTCGTTGCGCCCTCCGATCGGATTGAAGCGGCGGCGCCCTACCCGTGGGTGTCGCGCGGCGGCGTCAAGCTCGCTGCGGCTCTCGATGCCTTCGGCTTCAACCCGCAGGGCCTTATTTGCCTTGATGTCGGCGCCTCGACCGGCGGTTTCACGGATGTTCTGTTGAGCCGCGGCGCGGCGCAGGTCTATGCCGTCGATGTCGGCCGCGGCCAGCTTCACCCGAGGCTCAAAGCCGATCCGCGCGTCATTGCCAAAGAAGCGTTGGACGTGCGGAAACTGACCTCCACCGATTTTCAGGAACCCCTGCAACTGATTACCTGCGATGTCAGCTTTATCTCGCTGAAGCTTGTCCTCCCCACCATAATTTCTCTCGCGCCGCCGATGTCCATGCTCGTTGCCCTGATCAAGCCGCAGTTCGAGGTCGGCCCTGCCTTTGTCGTCAAGGGCATCGTCAAGAACGAGGCAGCAAGGGAGCGCGCCCGCGACGAAATCGAAAGTTTCGTGCAAAACAGCGGGTGCGTGGTCGCGGGAGTCATCCCGTCTCCGATTGAAGGCGGTGACGGCAATCGCGAATATCTGATTGGCGCCAGAAAGATGGCTGAATGAGCGCGGCGGCTGAAGCTCCAAAGACCAATCGGCAATACACGACCTTGCAGATCGAACGCCTCGGCCAGCGCGGCGAAGGCATCGCGCAGGGCGACAAAGGGCCGATCTATGTGCCCTATGCTCTCGCGGGCGAGACGATACGCGCAGAAGTCGCGGGCGATCGCGGCGATCTTGTCGAAATCATCGAAGCCTCGCCTGAGCGGATCGCACCCTTCTGCCCCTATTATGGCGTCTGCGGCGGCTGCGCCGTGCAGGCTCTCGCGCCCATTGCCTATGCTGAGTGGAAACGCGGCCTTGTCGCCGCCGCCTTGAAACGGGCCAATGTGACGGCGGAAGTTGGCGCGCTGGTTGACGCCCACGGCGAAGGCCGCCGGCGCGCCACCTTTCATGCCCGCTTCGGCCCCGGAAAGGAAGTGCATGTCGGCTTTATGAAGGCCCGCGCGCACGAAATCGTAGCGATCGAAAGTTGTCCTGTTCTCGCATCGTCGATGGCGAGTGCGCTTCCGGCAGCGCGCGCGATCGCTGTGGCGCTGAAATCCGCCCGCAAGCCGCTCGATATGCTTTTCACTGCGACGCTGAGCGGTCTCGATGTCGATATCAGAGGGCATGGGGCGCTCGATGCGACCCGCCTCGCCGCCCTGATCGGAGTCGCAGAACGCCACGATCTGGCGCGGCTTTCCAACCATGGAATGCTCGTCATCGAGCGCCGCGCCCCGATCCTGCGCATGGGCAAGACCGATGTCGCGCCGCCGACAGGCGCTTTTCTCCAGGCGACGGAATCGGGAGAAACGGCGCTGGCGCAAGCCGTCACCGAAGCCTTTTCCGGCAGCGCACGCGGCCTCGATCTTTTTGCCGGCGTCGGCACGTTTTCGCTCCGGCTCGCCGAAACGATTCAGGTACACGCCGCCGACAGCGACGGCCCGGCTCTCGCTGCGCTTTTGAAAGCAGCGCGGGCAAGGCCCGAGCTTCGGCCTGTCAGCATCGAAAAACGCGATCTCTTCCGCCGTCCCTTTACCGCCGCGGAATTGGCCCCTTATGATGCCGTAGTTTTCGATCCGCCGCGCGCAGGCGCGGAGTTGCAGGCGCAGGCCCTCGCGGGTTCAATGACGCCGCTCGTCGTCGCCGTCTCCTGCAATCCCATAAGTTTCGCCCGCGACATCGCGCTTCTTGAATTTGGCGGCTACACCGTCGAGAGCATAAAGCCATTCGATCAATTTCGTTACTCGCCGCATGTCGAGATCGTTGCCGTGCTGCGGCGTGTGGCGAAGAAAACGCGCCGCAGCCGAAAGCTTCTCGGCTGAGGCCGCGCAGCTCAATTCGACCGCACGAAATATGGGTGCGAAACCATGAGCCCAAACGCTGAAACCGCTTCGCATGCGCCGCGAGATGCGGACTTTCTATCGCGTCTCGAAAGCATCATCGGCGCGGCAAATGTCATAACCGCTCCGGCGGAGATGGCCTCCTATCTCACTGAGCCGCGCGACCGTTTCCACAGCAAGGCGCTCTGCGTCGCCCGGCCCGCCTCAACGGCGGAAGTCGCCACGCTGGTTGCGCTCTGCGCCGAGACCGGCACCGCGGTCGTGCCACAGGGCGGCAATACCGGGCTTGTCGGCGGCCAGGTGCCATCGGCGCGCGGCGACGAACTTATATTATCTCTCACCCGCATGAACAGGCTGCGCGAGGCCGATCCCTCCTCCAACACGCTCATTGTCGAAGCCGGTATGACGCTCGCGCAAGTGCATGCCGAGGCCGATCGCGCCGACCGTTATTTCCCGCTCTCGTTCGCTTCGGAACACACCTGCACGATTGGCGGCAATCTCGCCACCAATGCCGGCGGCGTCGCGGTGCTCGCCTATGGCAACGCACGCGATCTCACGCTGGGCCTTGAAGTGGTGCTCGCCGACGGGCGGATCCTTTCGGATCTCTCGAAGCTCAGAAAAAACAACACGGGCTACGATCTGAAAAATCTCTTCATCGGCTCGGAAGGCACGCTCGGCATCATCACCGCCGCAGTGCTGAAACTTTATCCGAAGCCGCGCGTGTTCGCGACGGCCTTCGCAGGTTTGCGCGATCCTCGCCAGGCCCTGCGGCTGCTCGATCTTGCACACGCGGTCGCGGGCAATGACGTGAAGACGTTCGAACTGATCCCGCGCATCGGGATCGATTTCGTTCTCGCGCACGAGGCAAATACAAGCGATCCTTTACCGGCGCGGCACAATCACTACGTCCTCATGGAACTGGCTTCCCAGTCGGACGGATTGGACGCGCGCATGGGCCGGCTTCTGGACGAAGCGAAGAAAAACGGCATCATCGAGGATGCCTCGGTTGCAGGCTCAACGGATCAGCGCAGCGCCTTCTGGCGCGTGCGCGAACGTCTGCCCGACTCGCAGCGGTATGAAGGCGGTTCGATCAAGCATGACGTTTCCGTGCCCGTCTCCGACGTGCCGGCATTTCTCACAGAAGTCGAGGCAGCGGTGACGCGATACATGCCCGGCGCGCGGCTCGTCGCCTTCGGCCACCTCGGCGACGGCAATATCCATTGCAATGTGTCGCAGCCGGTCGGCGCGGATAAAGCGGGCTTTCTCGCGCAGTGGGATTCCGTCAACGAGATCGTCCATGCGATCGTCGCAGCGCATAAGGGGTCGATCTCGGCCGAACATGGGATCGGTCAGCTAAAACGCAAACTGCTGCCCGGCGTGAAGGACCCCGTGGCGCTCGATCTCATGCGAAGCCTGAAGGCGACGCTCGATCCCAAAAGCATTCTTAATCCGGGTAAAGTGCTTTAATTGCCGCGCTTTGCCACAGCTAAAATGAATCATTTTGCTGATACGTTCGTGTCGCTCGCTTCCGCCATTCCGGCCCAAACGGGTGTTACATGCCCCATATTAATCCTCACGGTTCTTTTTCCAGATTTTGGCCACCCATCGCGACCGCCGCGCTGCGAATTGCCTTCGGCGTTATATGGGCAGTCGGCGCCGCCCTCACCTGGTCGCCTGATTTCGCCGTCCACTACGTCGGCTATCTTCATAATGCCGCTCAAGGGCAGCCAGCTTTTCTGGCGCCCTGGTTCGCCATGTGGATCGCCCTCGTAACACCTCACGTCCTGCTCTTCACCTGGCTCACACGGATCGTCGAAACGCTGATCGCGCTGGCGCTGCTCACCGGCTTTGCACGCAAATCCCTGTATGTGATCGGCGCCCTGTTCAGCCTGCTGGTGTGGAGCACGGCGGAAGGCTTCGGCGGCCCCTATACAGTCGGCGCAAACAATATGGGGACTGCGATCAGCTATGTGCTGATCTTCGTCGCCCTGATCGGCATCGATACCCTTGAAGGGCGCAACCCTTATAGCCTGGACTTTTTCATTGAGCGGCGCTGGCCCCGCTGGCGCATCATCTCCGAATGGAGCACCGATGAAACGTTCGCGCATGAGCCGCCCGCCCTCCCGTGGCGCGTGCAGATTCCAGCGATGCTGGCTGTCGCAGTGCTGGTGGTGCTCCTGATCGGCGGGCTGCACAGCACATTGAATGTGAGATCACCTTCGACGGTCGCTGCCGCCGCGGCCGTCTCACCGCTTTCGCTTGCCTCCAATAAACCGATTGCCGCGCCGCGCGATGCGCGGCTGCCGCCGCTGATCGGTACGGGCGACAGTGTCAGCGTCCATCTGGTCGCATCCGACAAGTCCGTCGCGATCGCCAGCGGCGTCGACTATCAGGCGTGGACGTTCGGCGGCAGCGTGCCTGGCCCGATCATTCATGTGCGGCAGGGACAGACGGTCCATGTGACCTTCACCAATCATGGAATGATGCAGCATTCCATTGATTTCCACTCCGCCATGACTGCGCCCAGCCAGCATTATGTGGACGTGCTGCCCGGCAAATCGATCAAGTTCTCATTTGTGGCGCGCGTGCCCGGCGCATTCATCTATCACTGCGGGACACCGCCCGTGCTGCTGCATATTGCGAGCGGCATGTATGGCGTCATGGTCGTTGATCCGAAGGAGCCGCTGCCGCCCGCCGCCGAGAGCTACGTCATTGAACAAAGCGAGTGGTACACGCAACAAGTCGCCGGCAAGCTCATGGGTCCCAGCTACGAGAAAATGCTGAAAGAGCGCCCTGATGAAGTCGTCTTCAATGGCGCGGCCTTCCAGTACCGCGATCACCCGTTGCCGGTCACAGCCGGCAAGCGCGTGCGGCTCTATTTCGTCGATGCCGGGCCAAGTCTGTGGAGTTCGTTCCATGTCATCGGCGCGATCTTCGATAAAGTTTACCCCGATGGCGATTCGGCTCATGCGCTGAGCGGCGTATCCACCTACACCGTCGGGCCGGGCGCGGGCGCAATCTTCGACCTCATTATCCCCGATCCCGGCAAATACGCTTTTGTCGATCACGATATGGCGCACGCGATGATCGGCGCGATCGGTGTTCTCGATGTGCGCGGCAGCGGCGGGTCTTCGGCCAAGGCCGATAACTCTACGCCAACCTCACCAGCGACTGAGGCAGCACCCGCGGAGCATGCGGCGCCCAAGCCTTCTGCGCCGTCAGGCCCCTATCATTTCGATGCAGCCAAGGGCGCGGCGTTGTTCTCCGCCAACTGTTCGGCTTGCCATCAACCAACGGGCATGGGTCTGCCGGGCGCGTTCCCGCCGCTCAAGGGCGATGCCGCCGTGCTGGATCCCAATCCAACGAAGCAGATCGACACGGTCCTGAACGGACTGCATGATCAGAAAGTGGGCGACACCGTATATGCGACCCCGATGCCACCTTTCGAAAGCGTATTAACCGACGCAGAGATCGCGGACATCATCAACCACGAGCGCTCTTCCTGGGGCAACAAGAGCAAACTCATCACTGCGGACGAGGTGAAAGCGAGGCGCGCTGCCGCGCCGAAGCATTGAAAAAACAGGAGTTGCTAAAACAAACTCCCTTGCTCCGGCGGCGCAGTTGGCTCCGCCGGAGTTTCAGCCGGCCGCTGCACTTCGGGCGAGTCATGGTCGGCCTTGTTGATCCCGGGGCCGATCTCAAAAAACGTGAGCACGTTTTCTGCCGCAGGGCGCAACAACGCAAAGGCGTCGTCGAGGCTCGCCTCGCCGGTTTCAAGCCACAACGCCAGATCGCATGGCTCGATGATCGCCGGCAGACGCGGATGCAGCGGCGCGGTCATGCCGTTGGCGGCGGTCGTGATGATCGCAGCCGTATCGATCTCCTCCCCATCCGGTCCCATCCAGCTTTCCCAGAGGCCCGCCAGCGCGAGAGGCGCATCGTCCCGCCGCTTCAGGAGCCAGGGCCGGCTCTCCCCTTTTCGAGGGCCGAGTCTCTGCCATTCGTAAAAGGCATCCGCCGGGAAAATGCAGCGGCGCCGCTTCATGGCGGCACGAAAGCTCGGCTTTTCACGCAGTGTTTCGCTGCGGATGTTGAAGACGAGCGGATAGGTTTTCGGGTCCTTCACAAATGCCGGAAGAAACCCCCAGCGCATCAGCCGGAAATGGCGTCGGCATGTCCCTTCGGCATCGGTTTCCGCATGGATTACGCCAACGGGCTGGGTCGGAGCGATATTGAAGCGCGGTGGAAAATTCGGCCGCTCGACATAGTTGAAGAAATCGCGCACCGCCTCCGGCGGCGAGGTCAGGGAGTAGCGTCCGCACATATGCACTTCGTTTCAGCAGGCGATTTGTTGCCAACCACGGCCAAAAAGTCGCGTCCGGAAGACGGCTCCGTAACGCAGGGGCAGGCCCCAGTTGTGGTGAAAAGACCCATTTGGAATCAACCTAATACGCAAAAAGACAGATGATGGCCGATGTTTGGAGGAAATGCTGATTTTTGAAACCGATTGTTATCCTTCTCCCCGCTAAATTCGGTTGGGAGATTCAGGGGTCGAGACGTCAGCAATGGCCGAGAATGCCAACATCAATCCAACAAGAGACGGCATAGCCGCGTCGCCGAAGAGCTCCGCCGTTCTTCAGACCCGGGCTGAGGCTATTGTCAATCCTGCCTCCGGGCTCGCCAACGATTATCTGAATTTATTCAACGAAATCGTGATGTTGATCGAGCATTTGCCAGTGATGCCTGAATTGATCGACGACATCTTGCGCTGGCGGCCGGTAAGCTATCAAAGCTATTTCGCGAAATCAGTTCTGCCTGGCCGGACCTCCGCACTCGAAGCCTATGCCTCGCTCGATTCCGGCTTTCGGCGGGATTTTGAAGCTGTGGTTGCCGATCTCGACAGGCGCGCCGTCGGCGCGGTCGCCGCCATCCGCAGACAGCATAAGGCCGGGAGCCTCAGCTCCTCCACGACCGCGGAACTCTGCACGCGCGCCGGAGACGCTATGCGCGAAGTGCTGCTCAAGGCCACCGACCTCGTCAACCACGGGACACGCGTCTCGCGCGAGTCCGAGCAGGAGCGGGCCGACCGGCTGCTCTATGGCAATATGCGCAAGGTCGGCTGAGACCTGTAGCCATTTCGCGCGAAAAAACGCTATAGACTACCCGAATGTCACCCACATTCCTGAATGGCGAAACGGAAGATACGCTCCCGTCATCGCTGACACGCCTTGTTCCCGCCGATGCCGCAGCCATCACAGAAGCTGCCCAGATTTTGCGCGCCGGAGGCCTCGTCGCCTTTCCGACCGAGACGGTTTACGGGCTTGGCGGCGACGCCACCTCCGATTCTGCCGTCGCGGGAATTTACGCGGCGAAAGGCCGGCCCTCGTTCAATCCCCTCATTGCCCATGTCGCCAATTTGGCGGCAGCCCGGCAGCAAGCGGTCTTCACCCCTGAGGCCGAATTGCTGGCGCAATTCTTCTGGCCTGGGCCTCTGACGCTCGTTTTGCCGGTGGCGGAGGGTGGAACGGTTTGCGCACTGGCGCGCGCCGGGCTTGAGACCGTCGCATTGCGTGTGCCGGGACATGAAACGGCGCACAGGCTGATCGCCGCAACAGGACGGCCAATCGCCGCACCCTCTGCAAATATCTCGGGGCGCATGAGCCCGGTGGCCGCAGCGCATGTAGAGGAAGATCTTGCCGGAAGAATCGACATGATTCTTGATGCGGGACCGTGCCCTGTCGGCGTCGAATCGACCATCATTTCCTGCGTTGAAGACGTTCCGAGGCTGCTGCGCCCCGGCGGCATTTCACGCAACGCAATCGAAATAGTGCTCGGCCGCGCCCTTGCGGGACGTATCGCTGGCGACGGCGCACCCACTTCGCCGGGCCAGCTTGCGTCACATTACGCGCCGCGCGCCCGGCTCAGGCTCGCCGCCCGCGAGCTTCGCACCGGTGAAGGCGGCCTCGATTTTGGCGGCATCTTCCCGCCTGCGGAAAATGTGCTCGATCTCTCCCATTCGGGCGATACGACCGAGGCGGCAGCCAATCTGTTCAGACATTTACGCGTTCTCGATTCTCGTGGTTTCGACATGATCGCGGTTGCGCCAATTCCTGACACGAGCCTCGGCGAAGCGATTAACGACCGGCTCGCGCGCGCGGCTGCCGAGCGGCCTTCCGAGTGAAATTTCGGCACCCGCCGCGCGCGGCTGCATAACGCATAGCCAAATCCACTCCTCATAGACCGCCTCCACACCGGAATTGATCTGGGCACGCAAGTTGCTTGGACGCTGAGCCTGCTCGTCTCGCGGCTCATGCCCGCGAGCTTACGGGTGCGAAAACCCTATGGCCCTTGCGCGGATCAGGACCCAATATGAATTCTGAAGCGAAGCGTCTCGTGCTCATCGGCAACGGGCTTGTTGGCATGCGTGCGATTGAGGAGATTGTCGCGCGTGCGCCGAACCGCTACGCCATTACTGTTTTCGGCGCCGAACCCTATGGCAATTACGATCGGATCCAGCTCTCCCCAATGCTGGCGGGAGAGAAGGATTTCGCATCGATTCTACTACATGACCACGGCTGGTATGCGCGTCACGGCATAACCTTCCGTGCCGGCCAGAAGATCGTCGGCATCGACCGTGCCGCGCGAGAAGTCGTCAGCGAATCAGGAATACGCGCAGCCTATGACCATCTGATCCTGGCAACGGGCTCCATGCCGCTGATGCTGCCCATCGAAGGGGCCGCCTTGCCCGGCGTCGTCAGCTTTCGAACCGTCGCCGATGTCGAGGCCATGCAGAAGGCGGCGGCGACAGGCGGCAAGGCAATCGTCATTGGCGGCGGTCTGCTCGGACTTGAGGCGGCTTATGGCCTGAGACGGCGCGGCATGGAAGTGACCGTGCTGCATCTCATGCCGCATCTGATGGAGCGGCAACTCGATCCCGTCGCTGGAGCCATGCTCAGAAAGGACCTCGCGTGGCGCGGCATCAACGTCATCACCAATGCGACAGCCGAGGCGATCCTTGGCAGCAATCATGTCGAGAGCGTCATCCTTGCAGACGGCTGCGAAATAGCAGCAAGTCTTGTCGTCATGGCCATCGGCATCAGGCCCAACATCGAGCTTGCGCTGAGTTGTGGCCTCTCCGTGAACCGCGGAATCGAAATCGATGATCGGCTCGTAACGAACGATCCCGCCATCTCCGCAATCGGCGAATGCGTGGAACATCGCGGCGAGGTTTTCGGCCTCGTTGCGCCTCTCTATAACATGGCGCGGACTCTGGCGGCGCGGCTCTGCGGCGATCATTCCGCCCTTTACAAGCCTGCTGCAACAGCAACGCGTCTCAAGGTCACCGGCATAGACGTGTTCTCGACAGGCGACATTTATGGCGACGAGGATACGGAGATCCTGATGTTCCGCGATGCCGCTCGCGGAATCTACAAACGCCTTGTCGCCCGCGATGAGCGGCTCGTCGGCGCCCTGCTCTACGGCGACGTGCAGGGTGGCGCGGATTATCTGGACTTCATCCAGAGCCGCCGCTCGATCAAGGCTCCGCGCGATCTTCTGATATTCCAGCCGGAGATGGCCGCTTGAGCAAAGAGACGCACACCACTTGCCCCTATTGCGGCGTCGGTTGCGGCGTCGTGGCCGACTCAGACGGCAACGTCAGAGGCGATTCTGAACATCCGGCGAATCTGGGACGGCTCTGCTCAAAGGGAAGCGCGCTCGGCGAAACGCTTCGCCTCTCCGGCCGTCTTCTGCATCCAAAAGCCGGCGGCCTCCGCGTTGCATGGGACACAGCGCTCGATCTCGTCGCACAGCGCTTTCGGGAAGCGCTCGACCAGCATGGCCCCGAGTCGATTGCCTTCTATGTCTCCGGGCAGTTGCTGACGGAGGATTATTACGTCGCCAACAAGCTCGCGAAAGGCTTTCTCGGCACCGCCAATATCGACACGAATTCGCGTCTGTGCATGTCGTCCAGCGTCGCAGGCCATCGTCGCGCCTTCGGCGAAGATCTCGTGCCTGGCTGCTATGAAGATTTCGATAGCGCCGATCTCGTTGTTCTTGTCGGCTCCAATACAGCCTGGTGTCATCCAATCCTGTTTCAGCGCCTTGAGGCCGCGCGCGAGAAGCATGGCACGCGCGTCGTCGTGATCGATCCGCGCCGGACGGCAAGCGCCGCTTCGGCCGATCTACATCTCCCCATAGCGTCCGGTACGGACGTTCTGCTCTTCAATGGCCTGCTGGCGTATCTTGCGGCGAAAGATGCGATCGACGCCGAATATATCGGCAGCCACACCTCGGGGTTTGCGGAGGCTCTTGCGACGGCGACCGCAGAAGCCGGCTCTCTCGCCTCGGTTGCCGCCCGCTGTGGCCTCGATCCGCGCGATCTCAAGCTCTTCTACGACTGGTTCGCCGGGACGGAGAAGACCGTCACTGCCTATTCCCAGGGCGTCAACCAGTCGTCCGCGGGCACCGACAAGGTGAACGCCATCATCAATTGCCATCTCGCTACGGGGCGGATCGGCAAGCCCGGCAGCGGACCCTTCTCACTCACTGGCCAGCCCAACGCGATGGGCGGGCGCGAAGTTGGCGGCCTGGCCAATCAGCTTGCGGCGCATATGAGCTTTGACGATCCGGCAGCGATCGACAAGGTTTGTCGCTTCTGGAATGCGCCGAACATGGCGCAGCGGCCCGGGCTCCCAGCGGTCGAAATGTTCGATGCCGTCGCCGACGGGCAGATCAAGGCGCTCTGGATCATGGGCACCAACCCGGCGGTCAGCATGCCGAATGCCGGCAAGGTGCGGCAGGCGCTCGCAGACTGTCCGTTCGTCGTGGTGTCGGACTGCACCGGGGAAACGGACACGGCAGAACTGGCGCATGTGCTTCTGCCCGCCGCCGGCTGGAGCGAAAAGGACGGCACCGTCACCAATTCGGAGCGGAGAATCTCACGCCAGCGTGCCTTTCGCGCGCCGCCCGGCGAGGCACGCTGCGACTGGGCTATAGTTACCGGAGTCGCGGAGCGTCTTGGTTACGCGGCAAGCTTTCCGTACCGGCGCGCCGCCGACATTTTTCGCGAACATGCGGCGCTTTCGGCTTTCGAGAATGACGACGCCCGCCGTTTCGATCTTGGCGGACTGATGCACATCGATGACGCCGCCTATGACACGCTTGCACCCGTGCAATGGCCTGTCTCCGCTGGCCGCGACGAGGGCACGCAAAGGCTGCTCGATGATGCCCTCTACCCGACAGAGGACCAGCGCGGTCACTTCGTCGCTGTGCGCCAGCGCGCGCCGCGGTTCGCGGCGGACGCAGCCTATCCGCTGATCCTCAATACCGGCAGGTTGCGCGACCAATGGCATACGATGACCCGCACCGGCCTCGTGCCGCGACTGTCGCTGCACCGGCCAGAGCCCTGCGTCGAAATTGCGCCGGGAGACGCTGCAAAACGCGGCATCTCCGATGGCGATCTCGTCCGGCTCACGACCTCATGGGGCACGGCACTCGCCGAGGCGCGGGTGGCGCCTGACCAGCCGGACGGCAGCCTTTTTCTGCCGATGCACTGGAGCGACCAATTCGCAGGGCGTTGCGTCGCCGGAGCCCTGGCCAATCCCGCCGTCGATCCGATTTCGCATCAGCCGGAATTGAAACATACGCCCGTAACGATCGAGAAGGTCGTGACTGGGTTCGAAATGCTGCTCATCACGCGGCGGCGCTTCAAGCCCTCAAACTCTTTTTACTGGTCGCGGCGGCCCGGCATGGGATGCGAGATCTACCGGTTGAGAGGCCCGCAGCCCGCAACGGAGATGGCGGATGCCGCCGAAGCGCTGCTTGCGCCGCAAGAGGGCTGGGAGCTGATCGAATATCGCGATCCGGCCCGTGGCGTCACGCGTCTCGCCTTTGTGAGCGCCAACGGGATCGAGGAATGTCTGTTCCTCGGTCAGCCCGGCAGACTGCCTGAGGCCGGGGCCGTCATCGATCTCTTTGCCGGAAAAGCGCCGCTTGATGGCGGCTGCCGCCTGTCGCTTCTGAGTGGAGCAATCAGAGGCGGCGCGACGTCGCACGGCCGCATCATCTGCACCTGCTTTCATGTCGGCATCGACACGATCCGCGAGGCTATCGCCGCAGATGAAATCGAGGACGTGCATGCGCTCGGCAGAAAGCTGCGCGCCGGCACGAACTGCGGTTCCTGTATTTCCGAATTGAAGGAAATTCTGCGACGGACCCGAAGGCCGCTGGTAGCGGGCTAACTTTGCTTCCCCGAAGGATGCTGCCGCCCCGCTTGCGCCTGCAAAAACAGCAAGCGCTCCTCGCAAGATACTATTCGACCGAGAAGTTCTTAGTCCGTGTCCGATGGATCCGAAAACAGGATATCCGCAGGGTGGATCTGGCGCAGCATGGCCTGAAGGCGCTCCGCCTCATCTTCCATACCCATCCAGCGCAGCTTTCTGATCCGCTGTACAAGCGCGTTCGAAAAATCTTCCTCACTCGAATCGGCTCGTTGCAATTGTTCGAAGTGAGCATCCATAACGGCCTCCCATTACTTCCCGGCACACGCCCCGTGACCTCGTCGGGGTTTGGCGCGCATCAGCGTGATGGCCCGCAGCGACCATTTTTTGAATATAAAAGTCGAATCCGACGCCAGGATGGCCGAGATCCGACTTTTTGCCGAATCAGACAATTAAAATCCTGATCAGCTTCACCGATGCTCGCATCGCATGCCAATCACACTCTGTCGCTTTGGCTTACATGAACATCAAATGTTTCCGGATCAAGCGCCTGTCCCGGAAAAGCTATTGCGTCGCAGCCTTCTCCGTACCTTTTGCAGCAAGCTTGCCACGCGCCTCGGCGAGATGATCGAAACTCTTTCTGTAGCTGCCGAGCCCCATCGTGTCGGAACGCAGTTGCAGGATAAAATCATGCAGCTCCGCCTCGGGCACCAAGGCCTCGACATCGTCCCATCCCGTCCAGCCGGGGCGCTCCGCATAGCCGAGAATCTGACCCCGGCGTCCGCTCAGCAGCCGCTGCACGCCGGGCGTGAACTGGTTGGGAACGCTGACCGTCACATGATCGATCGGCTCAAGCAGGACAGGCTCCGCCTTGGCCAGCGCCTCGGCGACCCCAAGCCGTGTCGCAGTGCGAAACGCCATGTCGGAGCTATCGACGCTGTGGAACGTGCCATCGACGAGCGTCACGCCGACATCGACGACAGGATAGCCGAAGGGGCCTTTTTGCATCGCCTCCTCCGAGGCTTCGCGGACCGCTGGAATGTAATTTTTCGGCACCGCGCCGCCGACGATCTTGTCCGTGAAGAGAAAGCCCTCCCCTCGCGCGCGCGGCATGACATCGAGCTTCACATCGGCAAATTGCCCATGGCCGCCGGTCTGCCGTTTCAGCCGCGAATGCTGGTGAACGTCCCGCCGGATCGTTTCCTTGAAGTCGATCTTCGGCACGCCCACAGTTATTTGCAGATTGTAATTGTTCGAGAGCCGGTAGAGCGCGACATTGAGATGGATCTCGCCCTGGCCTCTCAGCAACGTTTCGCCGGTCGCCTGATCGTGCAAGACGGAAATCGACGGGTCTTCCTCGACGAGCTTATGCAGCGCGGTGGAGAGCTTCACGTCGTCCTTGCGATCCTTGGTGGCGATCGCCAGCGCGAAGACCGGCTCGGGCGGCGTCGGAAAGTCGAGCTGCTCGGAAGCATCGTGCGAGCCGATGACCGCGCCTGTCTGCGCCGCTTCAAGCCGCCCGAGCCCGACGAGTTCGCCCGCACTGGCGCTTGTCATGCGTACCGGTTCGCCGGCAACGAAATGATAGATGCCCCCCACGCGGCTTGAGTCCATGGTGGCTCCATCGACAACGGCGCCGCGCCAGAGGCGGCCCAGCGAGAGCTTCCCGGTATAGGCTGCCTGACCGGCGTGGATGGTCTTGAAGATCTGCACCAGCGGCTGGTCGGATGCGGCTATGCCATGACGCTCGGCCGTTTCCAGGGCGTCCGGCGCATCGTGCCGCAAAGCCTTCCACAAGCGCTCAACGCCGAAGCCCTGCCCCGCCGCGCCCAGCAGAACCTGCACGATGCTGCCGTGGGCCTGATCTTCGTGAAGCTGCTTGAACAACTCGTCCGATGTCGGAGCAATGTCTTCGAGAATTTTCTCCATGATTGCATCGTCGTGGTCGGCGAGAACCTCGCTCAGGCCTGCACGCGCCTCCTGCTCACGCTCACGCATGTCGTTCGGCAGAGTGATCAACTCGGAGTCCTGCGCCTGAAGATAGCGGTAGGCGCGCTCGCTCACGACATCGACATAGCCGGTGACATTATCGGCGTTGCGGATTGGAACCTGCCGGAGAACCATCGGAAAGCTTGAGTAATTCTGCAATCTCGCGATCGAATCCCGGATGCGGCCCGAGAAGCTGTCGATCTTGTTGATGAAAACGAGATGCGGAATCACATGATCCTCAAGCATTTTCATCAAAAGCGTGAGGCCCGCCATGCGGTCGGGCGAAGGTTCGCAGACAACGACCGCGAGATCGCAGACCATCAGCGCGCTCAGTGTCTCGTAGGAAAATTCAACCGAGCCGGGGCAATCGAGAATGGCCCAGGGTTCATCGAGATAGTTGCAATGGCCAAGGCGCAGCTCTGTCGTCATGCTGCGGCTGCGTGCATCGGCAACGCGTTTGACCGGCGCGCCGGCGGCCGTCATCAACGCGTCGAAAAGTGTGGACTTGCCGCTGCCGTAAGGCCCGACGAGAGCAATGGATCGCGGGCCAGCCGGCGCGGCTTTCCAGGCAGATCTGGTCATGGCGCATCCTTTCCCTCAAGAGCATCCTGCTTCAGCCGGGGCCACTTGAAAGCAGGCAAGACGCCTGAGATTCAAACAATTGGAGCATTGTTCATGCGCAAAGCGCAGATCGATTCGCGCAGGATGCTCAGGCGCCAGATCTCACGTCCTCCCCTGCCGGGGATTATCACGCCAGTTCGCGCGATCCGCAATCGCGGCATCGTCTGAATAATGGATCGGAAAAGAAATCGCCGCCGCAGCAGACGCTTACAAAAGCGAAGCAGTCGTCTTCGGATGCTTGACCGGGAAATAAGTTTCCCAGCCGCCGCCCAGCGCCTTGTAAAGCGCGACGAGATCCACCGCGACGGTCGTAGCACTCGTTGCTGCCTGCTGCTGGGCCTGTAACAGGGTTCGCTCTGCGTCGAGCACGGTGATGAATTGCGCGACCCCGTCCTTATAGCGCGCCTGTGCAAGATCAAGCGCAGAGCGCGCATGTTTCGCCTGGGACTCAAGCGTCGCGTGGCGCTCGCGCTCTGTGCGATAGGCGACGAGCGCGTTCACCACCTCATGCCAGGCTTTCAGCACCGTCTGGTGATAAACAATCGCGGCCTCGCGCGCCTGCGCTGTGCGCATCGCCAGCGTCGCCTTCAGCTTGCCGCCCTCGAAGATCGGCAAAGTGACGCTCGGCCCGAGGGCGTATTGCAGCGATGAGCCTTTCCAGAGATTTTTCAAATCGAGCGCCTGAAATCCGACGCTGCCGTTGAGTTTGACGCTGGGATAGAATTCGCCGATCGCAACGCCCATATCCGCCGTCGCCGCGTGGAGTTGTGCTTCAGCCTGACGAATGTCTGGCCGCCGTCGCGCCAGTTCGGACGGGATGCCGACCGGCAGACGCGGCGGGGTCGGTGGCACTACGCCCGGCGTAACCAGTTCGCTCGCGAGCGCCCCCGGCGCTTCGCCAAGCAGATAGCTCAAGGCGTTGATCTGTTCCGACTGCTGACGCTGAAGATCAGGAATTTGCGCACGCACCGCGTCCACCTGAGCCGCGGCATCCTCGACATCGAGTCCTGTCGTTACCCCGCTCTTGGCGCGGGTGCGCGTGACATCCAGAATCTGCCGCGACGTTTCGAGATTATCCCTGGCGATTTTGATCTGCATCTGCACGCCGCGAAGCTGCATGTAATCGCGAGCGACCTCGGCGAAGCTCGAAATAAGCGCGCCGCGGCGCTGGTCGGCGGCGGCGGCGACCTGCGCGTCGGCGGATTCAACCTGCCGCCGCACCTTGCCCCAGAGATCAAGTTCCCATGAAGCATCGAACCCATATTGCCAGAGGCTGAACGGCGCGGTCAGATTGCCCGGAACGCCGCCAGCGCCGGAGCCGAAACTGCCGCTCGCCTCCTGCCCCGTGCCGCCACTGAACAGACCAAGCAAACCGTTTTTACTCGGCTGCTGGCGCTCGTAGGAGGTATTCCCGTTCAATCCCGGAAATTGCGCCGAGGCGACGACGCCGCGCTGGAAGCGGCTTTCCGCAAGCCGCAAAGTCGCGGTTTTGACATCGAGATTGTCGTCTGCGACCTGCTGCTCCAGCTTCGTCAGCCGGCGGTCATGGAAGATCGACCACCAATCCGGATCGGGTGCGGCGATCCTGGCGGATGCCGCGGCTGATTTTTGTGTGGATTCGTGACGTCCGCTCGCCAGAAACGACGTAGACGGCAGGCCCGGATTGGGCGGCACGAAGTTCGGCCCGACCGCACAGCCAGCCAGCAGCAATCCCAAAAGCGGACTGAGCCGCAGGCTGCGCCGCGACAAAAGACGAAGCGCATCCGCCGGGGCGTACGCTTTTTGTAACGAAATCCCCACGTTAATGCGCCCCCACCCCGCCGCCGCCGGACTTTGTCGGCGACATCAGGAAGCAAAACGGAACCATCGCAAAGGCGACGAAGGAACAGTAGAAGAAGACATCCGAGTAGGCCAGCACAGCCGCCTGTATCCGGAAATCCTGGAGCACCTTGCCCACCGCGAGCGCATGTGCCTCCGTGGCGACATGCCCCATCGCCTGTAACGCTGCCTGATAGGTCGCGATCAACTGTTGGAATGGCTGATGCAACGGCGTCGCCCAGCGCGACAGATAGGCCTCGTGGATCTGGGTGCTTTGTTGAACTGTCGCCGTCGATATGGCGATGCCGACAGATCCCGCGACATTGCGGAACATCGAATAAAGCGCCGTGGCGTCGCCGTTCAATTCACGCGGCAAGGTCCGGTAGGCGATCGTGCTGATAGGAACGAAGAGAAATGCGAGCGCGGCGGATTGCGACGAGCGCAGAAGCACCATCCGGATGAAATCGATGTCCGGCGTCAGCACGCGCGAGTAGAGAAACGCGCAGCCCAGCGTAAAGAAACCGAAGGCGATGACATAGCGAGTCTGGATGAAGGTCATCAGCCGTCCGACGACAGGAATGAGGAACAGGACGACGATGCCGCCCGGCGATAGGATGAGCCCCGCCCATGTAGCGGTGTAGCCAATGACCTGCTGCGCAAATTGCGGAATGAGAACGGCGCTGGCGTAAAGGATCCCGCCCATGGCGCTGATCATGCCGCAGCCCGCCGCGAAGTTGTTGTCCTTGAACACGGCGAGATGAACGATCGGCTTTTTTGCGACCATCAGCCAGAGGATGGCGCCGACGATTGCCGACACGGCGATCATCGCCATGATGACGATAAAGCTTGAACTGAACCAGTTCTCGTCCTCGCCACGATCCAGCATGATTTGCAGACAGCCAAGCCCGATTGCGATCAGGCCGAGGCCGATGAAATCGGTTGTACGCCGCCGCTCCCGCGCCCAGGGCGGATCCTCAACCAGGAGCGACACCAGAACAACGGCAATGATTCCGACGGGGACGTTGATATAGAAAATCCACCGCCAGGACGTCGAGTCGGTGATGTAGCCGCCAAGCGTCGGTCCCAGAATCGGAGCGACGATGATTGCGACCGCTGTCACGCCGAATGCCGCGCCGCGCCGTTCCGGTGGAAAATAGTCGAGAATGATCGACTGCTGGTTCGGTTGCAGGCCGCCGCCGAAAAAGCCCTGCATGAGCCGGAAAATAATGAGTTCGCCCAGGCTGCTCGAAGTTCCGCACAAAAATGAGCAGACGGTGAACATGGCGATGCAGATGAGGAAATAGCGCTTGCGCCCGAGCACATTGCCAAGCCAGCCGGAAATCGTCAGCACGATGCCGTTGGCGACGAGATAGGAGGTCAGCGCCCAGGTCGCTTCGTCGCTCGACGACGAGAGGCTCCCCGCGATATGCGGCAAAGCGACATTCACGATCGTCGTGTCGAGGATCTCCATGAATGCGGCGATGGTGACAACGATCGCGACGACCCAGGGATTGCTGCGCGGATGCCATTCCGGTTCGCCCATGCCCGCGGGAGGCGGCGGCGCGGGAGGTGAAGCCTGCGACGGAGCCGCAAGGCCCGGCTCATGCAGCGGCGATTCATCCGGAAACGCATCTTCCGGCAGCGCATATGGCTCGTCGGCCTGATCGGAAATCAGTCTTGGCGCTTCGGCAGGTTTGCGCGCCTGCGTCATTTCACCTTCACCCGCGGATAGACCGAAAGGCCCAGCGGCATCGCATGCTCCACATCGAGTCCCTTATCGATGTCGATCTTCACGGGCACGCGCTGCACGATCTTGACGAAATTTCCGGTCGCGTTTTCAGGCGGAAAGGCCGTGAACTTGGCGCCCGTTCCGCGCTGGATCGAATCGACATGGCCTTCGAGTTTCATGTTCGGATAGGCATCGACCGTAATGGTCACAGGCTGGCCCGGCCGCATGTTTGTGAGTTGCGTTTCCTTGAAATTCGCGGTGACCCAGATCTTTTTGGGAACGAGCGACATGATCTGCTGGCCGGCGGCCAAATAGTTCCCGACCTCGACGCTGCGCTTCGTCACCCAGCCGTCCTGAGGCGCGCGCAAAACCGTGAAAGACAAATTCAGCTTCGCCTGATCGACGCGCGCCTGCGCCTGCGCGACCTCGCCTGTGTTTTGGGTGACCTGCGCATCGGCCTGGCCGATCTTCTCCTGGACCGGCTCGGCCTCCTGCACCTGCGCCTGGGCGAGACGTACCTGCGCCTGCGCCTGATGCCAGTTTGATGTCGCGGTATCGACCTCCTGCTGCGTCGTCGCGCGGCGGGGCAGCGCCATCTGGCGCTTGTAATCGGCCTCCGCCTTGACCAACGCAGCATTGGCGCTGGCGAGTTGAGCCTGCGCGATGGCCAACGCTGCGGGAAAGTTCTTGCGCGCGACCTGCGCCGCATATTTGAAGCCGGCCAGTTGGCCTTTGGCTGTCGCGAGTTGCGCCTCGGCCTGCTCCAGATCGATCTGGTATTGCCGCGGATCAATATGGATAATCGGATCGCCCTTGTGGACGAACTGATTGTCCGTCACGTCGAGCGAGACCACCGCGCCCGAAATGCGCGGCGCGATCGTGATCGCGTTTCCGTCGAGATAGGCGTCGTCAGTGGTCTGATAGCCGAGATTGGCGATCCAGTAGGCATAGCCGACATAGGCCAGCCCGGCGAGGAACAGGACAATGACGATCAGCAGAATGACGCGCCGGCGCGAGCCCGCAGGCTTCGCCTTGCCGGGAGCCATATGCTCCTTTTGGCCAGTCTCGCTCAAATTCCGTAACTCCCCGGGCAACCCCTATGGCGACAGCCACGCTTTCCAGACAAGGGGTCCGACTTGCCGGCATCGGTGCAGAGCGCCGCGCAAACGGGCCGAAAATGCGATGCGCGGACCGCAAAAGCGCCCCGCGAGATATGGGAAACACTGTAGAATCAGTGTCTTGCTTGTTGCTTTTTGGCGGAAAAAGTCTTTCAACTTTTAGCGCATATGCTCTATTAGAAAAATTGCTTAACCGAACTGCCAAGTTCGTATATTGTCCCCTCGTGTCATTGTCAACCGGAGCGAACAGACAACTAGCAATGACTTCTACACCGATCACACCCGAGACGACGGCGGCGGAAACCGCGGACGCGGATACTCTCAAAACCAGACGCATTCCGCGCGGTGAGAAGCGGCGTGAAGAAATCGCAGCGGTCGCCGAAGGGGTTTTTCTCGATCTCGGTTTCACCGAAACGACGATGCAGATCGTCGCCTCTCGCGCAGGGGCATCGAAGGAGACTCTCTACAGGCATTTCGGCAGCAAGGAGGGCTTGTTTTCGGAAGTGGTGCGAGCCCGCTCCGCCAGAGTTTATGGCGAAGCCGAAGGCGACTTTCCCCTGCAAGGCGAACCGCGGGAAGTGCTCCATAAACTCGGTTTCAATCTGCTCCGGCTGCTGTTGAACCCGGATCCGATCTGCCTGTTCCGCATCGTCGTCGCCGAAGCGCCGCGGACGCCCGAACTCGGTCGCATCTTCTTCGAGCAAGGCCCAGCGCAGATCCTGCAACAACTGACCCTCTATCTCGAAGGCGCAGTGCGCCAAGGTCTCTTGACCTGCTCCGATTCGACCCTCGCCGCCAAGCTCTTTCTTGGCTCGGTCGTCGCTAATCGCCACATTATGATGCTCGTAGCGCCCGGCTGGGAGCAGGCCACGGAAGAAACGATCCGCCATCATGTCGATGAGGCAGTGGCGCTGTTCTTGGCGAGATATGCTCCGGACGCCAAGCGGTGAAGGCGACGCTGCATCCTACGGCTGGTTTGTCCATTTGCGCCTCGAAGAACCTAAATGAGCGCAGAGATAGGCATCTGCCTAATTGGAGCAGAACTCGCATATGAGTGATTGAATTTTATCCGGTTAACTCGTATATACAAATTAATGGAAATTCTCTGGGACGAACCAAAGCGACAAATCAATCTTAAAGCGAGGGGAATGGATTTCGCGGACGTAGCAGAAGGATTTTTTGAGAACGCTTTGATCGTTTCAGCCAAGGGCAACCGCTACATGGCGATTGGAATACTCGACGAGGAAATCATTTCAGTCGTATTTCGTCCTCTCGGCACCGAAGCTCTTTCGATTATCAGCATGCGTCATGCGAGCCGCAAAGAAAGGAATGCCTATGCCAAAGCATTCTAAGATTCCTCCTATCAGCGAGACGGAAGAGGCGAGAATCCAGTCGCAAATCGCAGCCGACCCTGATGATTTCGAGGCGACCGACAATGAACTCTCCTCAGCCAAACCTTTTTCCGAAGCCTTCCCTCATTTGGCTAAGTCCATCCGACGCCATGGTCCTTTGAGGAAGAAGGAAGCCGTCTCGATCCGCATCGATATTGATGTCCTGGAAAAGCTTCGGGCTAGTGGAGACGGTTGGCAATCGCGGGTCAATGACCTTTTGCGCCGACACCTTGAAGAGGTCTAGGTCAACCTCGACACGTCTGAGCGCGCCGGTCGCTTCCGCACGGCGGAAATGCTAATCCTTCCCTATGCCGATAGCCGACGAGACGAGCCCCGACGCGAGCGCTTTGGCCCAGCTTTTGCGCTGGTATGCCGACATGGGCGTCGATGCCGCCATCGATGCCGCCGCGCACGACCGCTTTGCGGAAACGGCAGCGGCGAAGACGGCCATACGCGAGCAAATCCACGAGCCGCGGCCGCCACGCCCACCGGCAACGCGACAGCCCCCGACCGCTGCACCACACAAGGCCAAGCCTGTAGTCGCTCCTCTTGCCGCCGATGTTGTCGTGCAATCAGCCGCCGAAGCCGCCGCCTCGGCGCAAAATCTCGACGAATTGCGGGCAAAGCTTCTCGCGTTCGATGGCTGCGGGCTCAAGGCAACTGCAACGCAACTTGTTTTCGCGGACGGCAACCCCGAAGCGCCGATCATGTTCGTCGGCGAAGCGCCGGGAGCCGATGAGGACCGCATCGGGCGGCCATTCGTCGGCCGCGCGGGACAATTGCTGGACAAGATGCTGGCGGCGATCGAACTCGACCGAAGCAAAGTCTATATCGCCAATATCGTGCCCTGGCGGCCGCCGGGCAACCGCACGCCGACGCCGCTCGAAGCGGCGGCCTGCCTGCCCTTCCTCCGCCGCCAGATCGCCCTCGTGAACCCGAAGATTCTCATCTGCCTCGGCAAGCCGTCGTGCCACACGCTCCTGCCCACGAAGGACAGCATGATGCGGCTGCACGGCCGCTGGTTTGATTACGACGTGGACGGCTTTACGATTCTCGCGCTCGCCATGCTGCATCCGGCCTATCTTCTGCGGACGCCGGCCCAGAAAGGTTTGGCCTGGGCGGATTTGCGCGCCCTCGCGAAGAAAATGAAAACACTCGGGATAAATTTTTAGATCAAAACCATGGTGTTAATTGCTTGTTCTGACGTGTTTTCTTCGGGCGCACCGAAAGCTGTATGGCGCGAAAACGCTATAGCCCTTGCCATCCGCCGCTGCTAGAAAATAGCGATCGAGAAGGAGTCCCCGGTCCATGCGTTGGGAAGATTTCCGCCGCTCCGACAATATCGAGGATCGTCGCGATGACGATGCCAGCACGCAGATCGGCGCATCAGGCGGCTTCGGCGGCGCGGGACAGTTGGGGCTCGGAACGGTCGTCGTGCTTGGCCTCATCGGCTGGGCGCTGGGCATAGACCCGCGCATTCTCATCGGCGGCGCGGAGATGGTTCAAAGCGCGCGGCACCCCACGCAATATAGCCAGTCCGCCCCGACGCAACCGCAAGGCCGCGTCGGCACGCCTTCGGACCAGATCGGCCAGTTCGTCGCCGCGACCCTCGCCGAAACCGAGGATGTGTGGTCCGATATTCTGCCGAAACAGAAAGGCATCAAATATATCCCACCGCATCTCGTCCTCTTCAAAGGACGGACACGCTCGGCCTGCGGCGGCGCGACAGCCGCGATGGGGCCATTCTATTGCCCAATCGACAAGAAGGTCTATCTCGATACGTCCTTCTTCGCCGACATGAAGCGGCGCTTCGGCGGTGGCGGCGATTTCGCCTATGCCTATGTCATCGCGCATGAGATCGGCCATCATGTGCAGGATCAACTCGGGATTCTCGGCAAGGCGCAGGCTGCGCAGAGAAGCGCCGGCGGCTCTCGCGCCAATGCGATCTCAGTCCGTATCGAGTTGATGGCGGATTGCTTCGCCGGTGTCTGGGCCGCCAATGCGCAGGCCAAATATCATGTGATCGAGCCCGGCGACATCCAGAAGGCGATCGCGACCGCGCAAGCCATCGGCGATGACCGGTTGCAACGGGCGACGCAGGGTACAGTCGTGCCGGATTCCTTCACCCATGGAAGTTCGGCGCAGCGCGTCCACTGGTTCGAGACCGGATTGAAATCCGGTCTGGTCGATTCCTGCAACACCTTCGCGCAATAAGCTACGGCGCTTTCGATGCTGCCCTGTCCGCACTATCGGGCGGCAGATTCCACTCGCACAAATGGCCGCTGTGGCGCCGCGTTTCGAGATCGAGATGCAGATGCCCGGCGTGGTAGCTGTCGGCGCCAGGCCCCAGCACTGTCGTGAAGCGCTGGCAGGCCGTCTTTTTCATCAGCGCGAGAAATGACCGGCGGTCCGCATCCGCGTCGCCATGCGGTAGTGCTATCGCGAAATGTCTGCCTTTCGCAGTCACGAAGCCTTCGAGATCGATTGCATCGCCGGTTGCGTGTTCACTGACCTTGGCGCGCAGCAGGCGATCGCGGCGGCGGCATTGATAAGCGCCCACGCCCACAATTTTCGCCAGCCGGTCGCCCTTGTCGGCGACAGCAGGTTCGAGATCATCGCGCACCCAATCGGCAAGCGCATCGGCGAGCGAGGCGCGCAGGACGATAGGCGGCGCGAGAACGACCTTGTCGCCACTGGCGAGGACGATCGCTTTCAGCCGGATCGGCGCATCGATGCCACAGACGCCAACGCCGATCGTTGTCATGTTCGCCTGCGCTGATCCGACGATAGCGGGAAGACTGTCGGCGACGATCTTGCCGCTCGCCAGAACTTGCGCGCGCACGGTCTCGGTATCTCCGGCACTGTGGGGCTTCCCGATCAAAGGTAATGCCAGGCTCGGCGGCATCTGCTGACTTTGCGGAATCTGCGGTCTTGGCGGCGGCAGCGGCGGAACATCGAGCATCGCGCGAAGATCAGGCGGGCGCGGCGGCGGCAACGGCAACGTGACGGAGTGCGCGCTTCCCGGCTCTGCCCCGCAGGCCAAAGCCGCGACGCCGAGAAAAAGAACGAAGAGAAGGTTTGAAAGCCCTGATCCGGAAAGCGAATTTCCAGCGCTTTTCCGCCGCCGCATGATCTGATCCTTTCCCGGAGCATGCTCCGAAGGTTCAAGGCGGCGACCGATTTCAAATTTCTGTCAAAGCCGTTTCCGGCAAAGTCTCCTTACTCGAGCGCCACCATTCGATGGCCAATGCGTAAAAAGGAGTTTGGTTCGGTATTCAGTTCGGGCGTCCCATGATCGACTGGAGCCGCGCCCGCAAAGATTTCCGTGCATCAACCGCACGACGAAGCTGTTGAAATGATTCTATTTTTATTTTTGCGCAGCGACTCTGGCTTGCAATGATGCCAACGACGGGTGCAAGCGCCGGACATATTCGTTCGTAGAAAGTGACCGGCGCCGTCTTCAAGACCCTGCCCGATTGATCCGCGCTGCCGCGCATATTCAGGAGGTCCTCGATCTCCTCGAAAAACCCGGCTTGCGGCACATGGCCTGCAATGAGGATCATCAGATCCGCGGAGCGCGCGGCTGCGATGGCATCGCGCAGAGCCGCCGCCTCTGTCGCGCTCTCGAAGGCGGCGCAGCCGGCATGCTCCGCGATGACCCCGAGTTCTGCATCCTGCGGACCGGCCAGAATGACATCGCGCACAAGCCCCCTGACGGACGCGGCGACGAGCGGCACGAGCGTGCGCACGACCGCATCGGGGCGCACCGGCTCTGCGAAGCCGCAAAGGACGATCACGGAAAGCATCTGCTCATCCTCACCTTTTTGCCTGGCGCAACGACGATCCTGGCCATTGACGGCCCTCGTTATGTACGTTATTTGTTCTCATATTGTTCTAGTTTGCTCAAGAGAGCCGGGATCAAGCCGCATGTCGGACGCAGCCCTGATAAAGGAGGAAGTCTTGACCCCGCAAGGCTCGCGTGGGCGTGCCCTGCCGTGCCGCCGCGCGGAAAACCCGGAGAGCTGGCCCGCGGGGCTCCCGCCGAAGCGCGGCCGAGGTGCGCAATCGAACGAGAGCGGACGTTTCGAGCCTCATGTCCGCATCACCGAAGATGACGGCTGGGACAGCGCGGAAGATGCGCCGCGGCTCCTGACGACCATCACGGTCGAGCGGCCAAAGACC